>CAZLUB010000019.1:0-34841 GCA_964562595.1 uncultured Muribaculum sp.
CCCGCGACCCCAACCTTGGCAAGGTTGTGCTCTACCAACTGAGCTATTTTCGCATAGGGCAACCTTATTTCGCGATTGCGATGCAAAGGTAGGTATTATTTTTGGAACTGCAAAACTTTCCAACACTTTTTTCAACGCAATTTTTATGCTTGTTGCTGTCTCTAATTATACTGGTAACGTTATAAAAATCCAATTGATTGTGAGTGATTGAATTATGCTTTGTGGCGGAGAAGAGCCCTTGTTTTAGCTATTATAAATAATTTTGTTATATGCTATATTTTTTCTACATTTGTATAAAAGCAAGTAAATCTATAAAAATACAATGAGCATAAAGTCTCGTCATAGTAGCACCTCGATAGCATTGTTTCATATTGGTGCTTTATTGACAATTGTAGCATGGGGGGTATCTTTTGTATCTACAAAGGTGCTTCTTGACAATGGCTTTACGCCGACAGAAGTATATGTATATCGCACTATTGTTGCATATTTATTACTTGTGGCAGTTTGTCATAAACGTATTTTATCGAATACCTTACGAGATGAATTGTTGTTTGTGGCTTGTGGCTTATGTGCGGGTTCGCTTTATTTCATAGCTGAAAATACGGCTCTTGAATATACATTGGTCTCAAATGTCTCACTCATTGTTACGCTTGCGCCATTGATAACAACGCTATTGGTCGGTTTTGTATATAAAAACGAGCGTCCCGGGCGAGGTGTGATAATAGGGTCTTGTGTGGCGTTTATAGGAGTGGGATTGGTGATATTTAATAGTAGTTTTGTCCTCGATGTAAATCCTTTGGGAGATTTGTTATCTCTTTCTGCTGCTGTGTCGTGGGCTGTTTATAGCCTTATCCTGCGTAAGTTAAGTGCATTTTATACGGTAATGTTTATTACGCGCAAAACTTTTTTCTACGGTGTCTTGACTGCAATCCCATTCCTTGCTTTTGAACCAGAATTGACTCCGATAAGTATATTTGCGAGACCAGAGGTGTGGAGTAATTATTTGTTTTTGGGGGTGTTCTGTTCGATGTTGGCTTTTGTTATATGGGCATGGGTAAATAAGGGACTTGGCGCTGTACGTTCTAATAATTATTTATATTTTCAGCCTATAATGACGCTGATAGCGTCAGCGATATTGTTGGGCGAGGTTGTTACATGGGTCGGTTATGCGGGTTGTGCGTTAATCATTGGGGGAGTGCTTTTAAGCGAAAAACTATATGGATAGCGTGAACGTATGGAGTCTTCTAATGTTGTTGGAGATTGTCCTCTTTTAAGTAGTTGCTTTCAATAATTATTTGAGCGCAAATAGATTTTGTAATTGCACATTGGCGCTTTGATTCCTCATGGGCACATTTTTCGGCATGCTCATACCTATAAGGAAATTGCGATAGCATAAGTCGTAGGGCAGTGTAGCGTATTAAGTCATTGTCGCTACATATCATTTCATTGGCTAATTGGTTGGCGTATGGTTGTTGTTTTAAAAGATTTAGACAAAGTACATCGGCAATTTCTTGGGTGGGGATTTGTTTAATCCAAGTGAGAGCGGTTTCTTTGTCAAAGTCATCGTGTGGATAAATCATAGTGGCAAGCAATAAACTTTCTCGTGTAGAACGATTGTCCCATAGTTGCTGTGCGATAGCCTTATCGGGAATTATGCTTTTTGCAATATTGTTAAGTTGAACAATATTAAGTCCAAAAATGATTTTGTATGGCGCACCCTGTCGTCGTAGTGCATCTCCCAAAACGCCGTTACGGTAGGTGAAAAATTGTCGTTTAATTTCTTTTATTAAATTGTTATTGCCCATACAATTGTTGGCCTATGATTTATTGAAAAACTAGTTGTAAACGAAAATATTTACTTGGTTAAACGATAGCTGACAAAGGCAAATCGCTTGCTGTCGGGGCTCCAAGAGTTGACGTTGATAGTCCCTTGTCCGCCAAATAGCTTTACGATGGTCTTTGGCGTTCCTCCGGATGACGACATCAATTGTAGTTCTACATGCTTGTCGGGTAGATGTTGGCTTGGCAATAAATCACCTTTGTTATAAGTGAGATACACTATGTTTTGACCGTCGGGAGAAATATGAGGAAACCATGCGTATTTATTTTCATCAAATGTCATTTGAGTTTGTTCGCCTCCATCGGCATTCATGCGCCACACTTGCATTGTGCCGGTTCTGACAGAGTTAAACCAGATGTATTTTCCACATGGGGAATACTCTGGGCCGTCATCGAGTCCTTCAGACGTTGTCAGTCTAATCTCTTCTCCGCCATGGGCGGGGATGATATAAACGTCATAATTGCCGTTGCGGTCGGCGCAGTATGTCAGCCATTTGCCATCAGGACTCCAGCCGTGAAGGTAGCTTGGACCGAGTGGCGTGATTAGTTGTGGAATACCTCCGTTGATAGGTAAAGTATATATACGTGATTTCCAATCTTCTTTTGTCCCATGGCTGATAGCAATGTATTTTCCGTCAGCCGACAATACATGATCGTTGTTGCATTGTCGAGCATAATCGGTATCGATGAGTTGCGGCTCGGTGGGATTGTCGGGTGAAATACGGTATAATAGTCCATGGCTGTTATATATGAGCCATTTGCCATCAACGGTCCAATTGGGAGCCTCGATGCGAGTGCCTGAAAACTCTTTTACAATGTGTCGTTCTCCTGTAGTGATGTCATATACTTCAAGTATGCTTGTGACTTTGTTATTTTGTGCAAAGACTGCGGAAATGCACAAGCCGATCAACAGGAATATTGTTGCTCTTTTCATAAATGGCGCATTTTGATTAATTGAATGACACAAAGTTAAGAAAAACTTGTGATACCGGAATGTTGTCATATGACAAATATATTTACTGATGACCCAAAATGTTTTTATTGAATTGTGTTTTTTGATATATTTTTTTGATGTGGGAGATTAAATTTTTTTGTTTGAAATATTTTTAGGAATTTTGCAATCGCAAAACAACATGTAGTGTCCAACCACGTAAATCTAGTTGATTCGTGGGTGGACTTTTTTTATGGTATAAAATATATTAAGCAATAATAAATTTATGTGTAAATCTACAAAAAAGTTGACAGTGGCAATATTGTCAATGTCGCTTCTCACGGTGATGGCTGCAGCTGCTATTGCTCCGGCCATGGGTATTATAAAGAGCCACTTTGCATCCTCGTCGGGCATTTTGATTCAGTCGATAATAAGCTTGCCGGCTCTGTTTATCATCGTTACCAATCTGTTTTTTATGCAAATAAGTCGAGTATTACGCACACGCACAATTGCAATTATCGGCTTGTCGCTATATGTGACTGCAGGAACCGGATGCTTTTTTGTCGATAATATCCATGTGTTGCTTGTGATGAGAGCTTTGCTTGGAGTCAGTGTCGGATTGATAATGCCGTTGTCTACGGGATTGTTGTCATATTATTATCCGCCACAAGAGCAGGCCCGACTGATGGGATTGTCTGCGGCAATGAATCAGATGGGCGGTGTTGTAGGAACGCTGCTTGCCGGCATATTGGCTTCAATCGAATGGAACTATTCTTTCCTCGTTTATGTGTTTGGTTTGATTGCGTTATTGATGATAATTAAATGGCTGCCTAACGATAAATTGGATTCAGCAAATAAACGTGGTAGGGCATTTAAACCTCGCCAGTTGCTTAAATTTCATCCATCGGTAATAGGTATGTTGCTGTTGACTATGGTGTTTTTTGTATTTCCCACCAATTTTGCAATTATTTCGAGTTGTCGATTGCACCTTGACACTACAACAATCACGTTGATAATGGTTGCGCTTGATTTATTGGCCTTTTTTGTCGGCTTGGTATTTGGTGGCATGATGAGAAAATATCGTTCGATAATAAAATATTTTCCACCTTTGGCATTCATCATCGGCTATATCTTATATGCAGAAGCTGAAGGAGTGGCTATGTTGTTAATAGGCTCGATGTTTATAGGATTGGCCAATGGGATAGGCGTTCCCTATTTGCTGACAATCGCATCAATAAAAGGAGGTAAAAATTCAGCTACAACAGTCATGCCTATATTATCGGCGTCATTGTATTTCGGACAATTTGTCTCTCCGGTAATAGTATTGTCGTGTTCGCAAATGATTTTTGGGGATGAAGACATGGTCGCTCCATATAAAGTGGCTGTTGTCATCAGTGTTATTTATCTCATGCAGGTGTGGGCAACGCGTCATTTCCAAAGTCTTCCACCTGAGGATGATTAGCAGATTGAGGTTTTGGTATAGGAGTAATAGACTACATAATAAGAATTGATTAATTTACATTTTTTACACTATGATGTTGATTGATTCTTGAATTTTTGCTAAGTTTGTGGATATGTTTAGATTTATCCTCATAACCAATTTAATTTTACTTGCGATTATTTCTTTTTCATGTGGGGCGCGTAGCGGAGATGGGGTAGACTCTGTCAGTGGGGATACTCTGACGACCCATGCTCAGTTGCTTGATGTGATTGATTGTGGTGCTTACACAATTGCCCGAGTGACAAATCCATGGGATACTACAAGCGTAATGGCTACGTATCTGCTTGTCCAGGAAGATGCCGATATGTCCCTTGATGAGTTGCCATCGGGTGTTGTCGTGAAAGTGCCGTTGGCATCAACGATCGTGTATTCATCGGTTCATGCCGGTGTGATTGATGAAATGGGGTGTGCCGAGGCAATCAGTGGAGTAGTCGATGCCGAATATTATAAATTACCATCGATTCTATCAGGCTTGCAGTCGGGAAAAGTAATTGATGTCGGATCGTCAATGTCTCCGTCGATTGAACGGATTATATCATTAAATCCAGAGGCTATACTTGCATCCCCATTTCAAAATGCCGGACATGGAGCGGTTGAGAAATTGGGCATTCCAATTATAGAGTGTGCCGATTATATGGAGCCTATGCCACTAGGTAGGGCCGAATGGATAAAATTAATCGGAGAGTTGTATGGTTGTCGGGAAGTTGCTGATTCTATTTTTGATGAGGTGAAATGTAATTATGAAACAATAAAAGCAGGCGTGTCAAGCAAAGTTTCGCGACACCCCAAAGTTGTTACCGAACAAATGATCGAAGGTGTGTGGTATCAACCGGGTGGAGCCAGTTATATGGCGCAGATGTTGCGTGATGCCGGAGCTGATTATCCGTGGAGCGACAACTCGTCGACCGGCTCTGTGCAACTTGATTTCGGAGCGGTATACGACAAGGCCGCAGATGCTGATTTCTGGTTGATTAAGACGTTTAACCGAGATCTTACTTTAATAGAACTTGAACAAAACTATCCATTAAATTCCAAAATGAAGGCTTTTCATAATGGAGGGGTTTTTTCATGTAATACGGCAACGACGTTGTTTTTTGAAGATTTTCCGTTCCATCCCGATAGATTGTTGCAGGAATATGTTAATTTGTTTAACGGCGTTGATTCGTTGTCATATTATAAACAAGTAAGATGAAAAGGCGGTATAGAAATAGGAGTAATGTGGCAATGTGGATTTTAGTGGCATTGATTATAGTTTTGTTTCCTGCCTGTCTTGTGTTTGGTTCGGTTGATATTCCTATGCGACAAGTAGTCAATGCATTGCTTGGACAAGACGTTGAGCGAGAGGCTTGGCGATTGATTGTAGTGGAGACACGAATACCTATGGCATGTACGGCAATGTTGGCAGGTGCGGCGCTATCGGTGTCGGGTTTATTATTGCAGACGACATTCAATAATCCTCTTGCCGGACCTTCGATATTGGGCGTTTCTACCGGCTCATCACTTGGAGTTGCCATAGTCATGCTTGGAATGGGAGGCGTTGTTTCAACAGGATTGAGCGGTTACGTCGGAGTCCTTATAGGAGCTTTTGTCGGAGCTATGTTGATAATGATTGCATTGCTTTTATTTTCGCGAGTTGTTAAATCTACAGCGATGTTGCTTATCGTAGGAATTATGGTCAGCTATTTGGCCTCATCGGCAATTTCATTGCTCAACTTTTTTTCTACGCAGGAGGGCGTGCATTCGTTTGTTATTTGGGGACTTGGCTCGTTTGCCGGATTGACACTTGATAGAGTCGCTGTTTTTGCAGTTTTGATTATAGTGTCTTTATTGTTATCGATGATGATGGTTAAGCCTCTAAATGCATTGTTGTTGGGAACTCGTTATGCCGAAAACCTTGGCGTAAATATTAGGTTGACACGCAATAGACTTTTATTGATTTCAGGATTTTTGACAGCAGTAGTCACTGCCTTTTGCGGTCCAATAGGTTTTATAGGGCTAATCGTTCCTCATATTGCTCGCATGGCATTACAGTCGTCTAATCATGTAGTGCTTTTGCCGGCTACAGCATTGTCAGGGTCAGTGATAGCTTTGTTGTGTACATTTCTGAGTATATTGCCCAACACCGGTGGCAGTATACCCATAAATGCCATCACTCCGGTTATTGGGGTTCCGATTATTGTGTATGTGATAATCAATCGTAAAAAAATACTTTATTTCAATTGATTATGTTTAAGAATGACAATGAGGTATGTAAAGTGGTCGATTTGTCTGTCGGCTATAAACACGGTGGAAAGATTGCAACAGTTTTATCGGGAGTCAATTTGTCGTTGAAAAAGGGCGAACTTGTGTGTCTTTTGGGAGCTAACGGAGCCGGTAAGTCGACTTTGTTGCGTACGTTGTCGGGTGTACAGACTCCGTTGCAAGGAGTCATCAAAATCGAAGGTCGGGAGTTATCATCTATATCGCGACGAGAGATGTCTCAATTGGTAAGTATTGTTTACACCGACCATACATTGGCAGGAGGACTGACGGTGACAGAATTGGTTGCATTGGGGAGGCAACCATATACCGGATTTTTCGGACGACTTGGTCATGAAGATTATGATGTTGTGGCAAATTCACTTAAAGCTGTCGGCATTTCGCATAAGTCTGAGTCTTATGTCGCGCAATTGAGTGATGGGGAGAGGCAGAAAGCTATGATTGCTAGGGCTCTGTCGCAATGCACCCCGATGATAATCCTTGATGAGCCAACAGCATTTCTCGATGTTGCAAGTCGCATAGATACAATAAATTTGCTTCATCGATTGGCTCATGAACAAGGAAAATCAGTAGTGCTGTCATCACACGACGTCGGCCAGTCTTTGACATTGGCCGATAGGTTATGGTTGATATGTCGTGATGGGCGTGTTGTAGAGGGAGATACCGACGAATTGATAAAACAAGGCATTCTTGATGAGATTTTCACGGGGCGTGACATCGTGTTTGATTCCGTGCTACGCGACTATCGAGCAAAATTTAATAATTAGGTCGTTGGTAAATATTGACCGGTGTTAATCATAACTGATTTCAGATAGAAAACGGTTGTGCTAATTTATTGTAATTTCATGGTTATTTAGGTATTATTGATTACATTTGTGTCAATTAAAGAGTAACTATATCGCTTTATCATATATATGAGATACCATGTAATACTTCTGATTGTTTCCATCGTGATATTTCCGGCATGCTCCGATGATAATTTGATGAATCATACGTTTGATGAATTTGTAGGCGTATTGGATGCGGCAGATAGAATCGGTGCCAGTATTACAAATTTTGAAATATCCGAAGGAAGAAATGCTTGTTTTGCTGTAGAATTTTCAGATGGAAGCATCGCTCGTTTTCAAAATGCAACTCCGATTATTTCATTGCAAGGTGATGGTCATTGGTATGTAAATGGAGAAGATAGTGGGTTGTTTACGCGTGATGATGTTACAAATGTATATAAATCAGCCAATACACACAATAAAAACACATTAGCATATATTATTGATAATGGTGTCGACTATGAATTTTGGTTTGGTGATGAAACTTGTTATGTGTTTCCTCGAAGCAGGCAGCATTTGAAGATTTTAGCATTTGGAAATTCATGGACTTTGGATGCGTTATCTTATGTCCCATTTATTATGAAGTCAGTCAATCCCGATTGTAAATTTACACTCGGGATGGCAACTATAGGTGGAGGTTCGTTAGAAAATCACCTTGAAAATATGTCCAAAGAACATAGGTATGAGTATAATCGGTATGAATCAGGAGAAATACGCTATAGAATGTATTCGGCTTCTGCGCGCCATTTATTGCAAGCCGAAGACTGGGATATAGTATTGTTGCATCAAGTTAGTTATAAGACTGTTGATTATTCAACATATCAGCCATATGTGTCTGATATTATAGAATATATTTATGCCAATTGTCAAACGTCCACCAAGATTGGTTGGCTACTGACGCCGTCCCTACCTAATGGATTGTCATATTGTTCAAGTGATGAAATGTTTTATTTGGTGAGCGATTGTGTGCGTCGTGTATGTGAAGATTGCCCGGTTGATATAGTGTTGCCGTGTGGCACGGCATTGCAAAATGCCAGAATGACTGTTCTTGACGCATTGTCAGATGGGGAGCGTATGACAAGTGGCGACAACTGGCATTTGCAAGAAGGGTTGCCTTGTCTAGTAGAGGCTTATGCTGCGACCGAAGAGTTGCTGGACAATTATTTCCCTGACTATAGTATAATGGATGATTATACCGACATTACTAATGAATTTGTAAATGTGCGTATGATTCCTGAACCAAATGGAGGAGTTGTGGTGGTTACTGACGAATATCGGGAGATAGCAAAGCGGTGTGCAATGGATGCAGTGAAACGACCATACGAAATTACTATAATTAATTAGGCCTATTAAAAATAAGTGCTATTTCTGAAATTAAAAATGTTTTAATGTCGTTTTGTTACAAAAATGGCGTGTTGATGCGTAAATTGTAGCAAAATGAAAGGATATCAGGTTGAAGAGGGTTTCTAATGTTAAAAATAAGTTAAAGATGTGGCGCTCTGTCATTGCAATGTAAAAAGTCTTTAAATTTGTAAATTGGAAGCGGTTTATGTGTAAAAACATAAATATTAAAAATAATATAAAAACAGAAATATTACTTATGAGGAAATTTACTAAAAAGTTAATGCTTTCTTTGCTGTCAATGTTGTTTGTGTCAGGAAGTGCAATTGCAGCTGATTCGGTGACATTTGAAATATTTGAAGATTTTGATGATGTAAGTCATTTTACTGAAAGTACAACAGTCCCTGATGGGTGGAAGTCAGAGGGTAGTTTTTATCCGTTTGCTCGTATGGAAGCGAGTATATATAATACCGGATATAATGCAAAAAGCGGAAGCTATGTAATGCATACCGAGAGTTCGACAATGGCAACAAGAGACGAGGTCATATATACTCCGTTGAAAAAGTTAGTGGCAGGAAAACCATGTACGATTTCGTTTAGCTTCTATGCACCCGGAGGGTCACTTGCTATGGTAAGAAATTATGGCTTGGTAGTAAAAGCCGGAAACGACCAAACACTGGATGCTCAGACTATAGAAGTTGGTAAGGTAACTTCGCAAGCATATGCTGAGTGGACTGACTTTGCATTTTCGTTTACCCCCGAGGCTGAAGGAGAGTATTGCTTCTCTATAGCATTGGATGCAAGCGCCAATACTTTATCTTTAAAAGGAGTTGCAAGTTTTGATGATATCCTTATCGAAGGGTATACAGTGCCTGATGCTCCTCCTGTAGAAATTGTGGCTGATCCTATTTATCTTAATTTCCCAATGGCCTATATTGGTGAAAGTTATACTGGTATCGTAAACGTAAAAGGAAGTAACTTGACCGGGGATATCGTACTTAAAAATATATCGACATCTGAATTGGTAACTTCTGTATCAACAATTCCTATGGTTGAGGCTTCCTCAGAAACCGGCTATGACTTAACAGTCACTGCGTCTCCTACTACAGTGGAGAGCTTTGGTGGTACTATAGAACTACACACAGAAGGTCTTGCAGAGCCGGTCGTATTACAAATCTATTGGAATGCGATTGAAACAACCGAAGTCGCATCTTTGGCGAGTTTGATTGCCGGAGATCCTGAACAATATATTACCTATAAATATGTAGGTGAGGCGATTGTAACATATGTAGATGCAGTTAACGGATATGTGTATATGCAAGATGCTACAGCCGGTGTAAGAGTCATAGCTGATAATATTTCAAATATTAAAATTGGCGATAAAATATCAACACAATATGTTAGCTTGCAGCAAGATGAAGATGGGTTGACGATAGTTGCATCTACCGAAACCCTCAATGTAGTGTCAAACGATAATGTAGTTGTCGCTCAGGATGTTACACTAAGAAGCCTTGCCCGTAATATTAATAGATATGCAAATAAGTTGGTACGTGTAAGAGAAGTATCTATTGCCGATATTGATGAGCCTGTTTTCTCTGAATCAAAGGTGACTATAACCGATGGCGCTAATGGCACATTATTACCATTTGCCGGTAGCGACTTGATTGGCGCAGAGAAACCAAATGAGGTTGTAAATGTTATTGGAATTGTGACCTCTTCGACTGATGCTATAATTTCACCTCGTTCACTTGCAGATATTGAAGAGTTGGTATTGGAACCTAATTCCGATAATTTCTCATCGGCTTATGAAGTTCCTTATTATAACACATTTGATAATTATGATGGCGACTACGATGGTACGACTGTAGTTCCTGCCGGATGGTTGACTGTGGGAAGTAGCCCATTTTTTACAGCTAATATTACCGATGTTGATGCAGTTACCGGAAGCTATTATTTAGTGGCTGATGAGTCGGAAATTAACAATCGTGATGATCGTGTTTATACTCCAATGTTCCGTCTAACTGCTGGTACTGAGTACACGATATCATATTATCTTTATATGCCGGGAAATAGCGGAGGAGGAGTCCTACGAGATACAGATTTGAGAGTGACTGTTGGTAGTGAACAAGATTTTGACTTCCATCCAAAGACCATGCAACTGATAGAAGACCAATCGATTACAAGTTGGACTAAGCAAGAGTTTACTTTCACTCCGGAAATGTCAGGTGCATATTGTTTTGCATTCTCAATGATTACTGATGTTAATTATTCCGGGTTGGTTGCTATTGATGATTTTAATATTACAGCCCCAGGTTTGATAAAAAGACCAACGGCCGATTTTGGAATTGGAGGTGTGTTTGACATTATTGATAGTGACATGCTTGTGTACCCCGGGCAACCAGTTGCAGTTGCTAATTTATCAAAATATGCCGATGAATATGCTTGGGAAGTAACATGTCCCGGAGGTTCTGTTTTGACTTCGGAAGACGAATCACCAGAATTTAACTTTAACGAATCAGGTAATTATTCAATTAAACTTACTGTATCTAATGTTCGCGCTACTCGCTCTACAACTAAATCAGTAAATGTTGAATGTATTGAGCCGATAAAAGAAACATATTCGTTGATGACATTTAATCCCAATCATGATGCTCTTAAAGAACGCGGTTTGATACCGGCATTTGTTGAAGATGGAAATGAGGATACCGAGTATGACTTTGCCACCGGATACAACCGATATTATACAAAATTGGCTGAGCGTTTTGATGTGCCGGCTAATGTTGATTTTGAAATAACCTCATTATACACATGGCTTGCAAATTATCGAAATCGAGCATATACTTCGGGATATGATAGTGAAAAACCATTTGAAGTCGTTATATATGGTGAAACTAATGGCAAATTAGATGAAAGTAAGGTCTATGGCCGAGTGACATCTACGTTGATGGATTTATTTGGAAATACAGGTATCGGTGGAACTGCCGGAGAGCCTCGTTTGATAGACTTTAATACAATATTGGGAGCTCCCATCAAAGTTAATGGGCCATTCTACGTCGCTCTTGAATTTGCATCTGATATGACGGTCAAAACTGATGATTCTAATATGGGACGTTCTTATATCGCTTTCAATGCAGTTAAACATAGTACAGATGTTTCAACCCTATATGTAAAACCTCATGCAGTTCCTGAATATGCAACTATTCAAGCCGATGGTAATTGGTATCCTGTTGATATGTTAGACAATACGATGAAGGGTATTGGCGCGTATTTTGTGCTATGGGTTAATTCTAAATACGAAAATAGCAGTATAGCTATCAATACTTTGGGGGAAACTGTGTTTGCAATACGCTTGCTTGGCGATGATTTACACGTGAGTGGTACCAACCAAGGGGAACAAGTCATAGTGTATAATATAAATGGTGTTGCAGTTGCTTTTGCGGTTGGACAAGATGGCGGAACGATGCTTAATCTCGGACATCTGTTGAGTGGCACTTATGTTGTCAAGACAGAGTCGGGTGTTTCAAAATTTGTAAAATAAAAACTGAATAAATTAGCGCATTGGGGGGCTTATGGATAATTAATGTATCCCCCAATGTGCTTTTTTTAATATGGGAACAATTAAAGTAAAATTAGTTTCAGCACTAATAGCCATTGCCGTTGGGCCTATTTCGGTAATGGCAGTACCGGCTTTTCCGGGAGTTATCAAGTCGGAGCAACCTGATGGCTCAATTGTCGAAATAAGGATACATGGAGATGAAAGGGCAAATTGGGTGACTACCCCGGAAGGGTATACTCTGTTGAGAGATAGTTGTAATTATTGGAATTTCGCTATCGCAAAAGAAAATGGGACATTGCAATCGTCAGGTATAGTTTATCGTAATGATGTGCGTCCGGCACATAAAGCCGGCATAAAACCAGGACTTAAGTTCCCTAAAGAACAATTATCGTTATCATCAAAGTCAACATCGATTCAGCAACGGTCGGCATCACCACAACTTCAAGTGGAAGGTACTTATCCCTCAATCGGTCAAAATAAATTGTTGATGCTATTACTCAATTATGCTGATACGCAGCCAGAGTATACTCAATCTGATTTTGATAATTTGATGAACCTTGAGGGTTACGGTGGTATTGGTTGCTTTCGCGATTATTATCTCGAAAATTCTTATGGAAAACTCGATATAACGACGACGGTAACGCGATGGGTGACATTGCCATATGATAAGAGTCATTATGGCTCTGATCGTGCGATTGAAATGATTCAAGATGCTCTATATATCATTGATGAAGAGATTGACTTGAATGAATTTGATAATGATGGCGATGGCATACTCGATGGCTTGGCTGTGATACATCAAGGAGCAGGGCAGGAATATACTGCCGGAGCTGATGATATATGGTCTCATAGTAGTGTTATTTATGGAATGGAATTTGATGGAGTACAATTGCGCCGATATACGATAATGCCGGAATTATTGGGTAATACCGGACGGCAAACGACAATAGGTGTAATCTGTCATGAATTTGGACATAATCTTGGGGCTCCTGACTTTTATGATTCAGACTATTCTAATTCCGGAGGCGAGTATCCGGGAACTGGTAAGTGGGATCTAATGGGTAATGGAGCTTGGAATGGAGACATGGGAGATCGTCCGGCAGGAATCAATATGTGGCAAAAAATACAATCACAGTGGGTAACTCCAATTATGCTTGATGAGTCTCAAAGTATAGAGGCAATGCCGGAAGCATCATCTAACGCAGTTGCTTATCGTTTTGATACGACAGTTCCCGGTGAGTATTTTATTGTTGAAAATCGTCAGCAAGTAGGAAACTTTGATGTCGCACTCCCTGGCCATGGCTTGATTATTTATCATGCTGATGAATCTTTAATACGTCAAGCCGTTGCAAACAATACTCTTAATGTATCTTATCCGCAAGCTATGTATACGGTGTGTGCATCTGCCGGTGAGGAACCAAGTGATATTGTTAGTTCGTATGGAGATATCAATAGTCCATCATCTCCTTTCCCAGGAGCAATGGGCGTTACAACCTTTAATGATACATCGCTGCCATCGCTTAAGTCTAATTCGGGAAGATATTCTTATAAAGCGTTAAATAATATTTCTGAAAGTTTAGATGGTCTGATAAGTTTTGACTTTTCTGATTCAGGAGCGCCATTGGCGCCAATCAATTTGAAGGCAGTAGCGGAACGTGGGCTTGTAACAATATCTTGGGATATGCCCGAAGAGGCTCAAGGTATAACGCATTTTAATGTATATAGAAATAATGAGAGTATCGCATTTACCATGCTAAACTCATTTACAGATAGAGGAATTGCAGATGAGATATTGCTTACCTATAATGTCGATGCTGTGTATACAAACGGTCTGGTGTCGCCATATTCTTCTGTGACTATACGCATTCCATCCAATAAAGTGAGCGATATAATTCCTTCGGTAATTGATTCATCTGTCGAGCTAAAATGGTCTATCGACAATAAATTGACACGAATGACCGATATTAAGGCTGATTATATAAAGTCGAGTTATGATATGTCAACCTTAGACTATGTGCATAGGTTCCGAGTTGAAGATCTTTTAGCTTATAAAGGATATAAAATCAATCAGATTTCGTTTTTGCCTTACCAGTCTCAATCTGAAGTGACATTTACAATAAGGGTGTGGGAGGCTGATGCCGATGGGGCCAATCCTAAAATTGTATCGGAACGGGTGGTTAAGGAGTTTGGAACCGCTGTCTGGCGTGATTATAGGTTGACCAAGGCTGTTGAAATAACAGGAGAAAAAGAGTTGTGGATTGGTGTTCATTGTCAGTCAAATACTAAAAATGTCCAAATTTTAACAGAACGAGAAAACTTAGTTGGAAGTTATGGCAACTGGATAAAATATGAGGGTGGAGAATGGCAGGAAGACAACATTGGTAATGGAAATTTCTTCTTGTATGCATCGTTGACTGAACCTGAGGCCGGTGACTATTCCCCAATGTCTGATTGTGGGCAGGTCGACAATGTCGACTTAGACCTCTATTATCCTATAGGCTATAGTGTGTATCGCGATGGGCAATTACTTGGATGGACATCTTCGCGCCGATTTATCGATGGTGACCCGTTACTGGGTGTTCACACCTATGCGGTTGCTTGTTTGTATAAAGGGGCGAATGAGTCGGTGGCCGGTCAAGTAGAAGTGACCTACGAAATTAGTGCAATAGAAGATGAACTTGTAGACACCGATTCTACGATAGTGGCTGTTGAATATTTCAATCTTCAAGGAGTTAGATTGAGTGAGGAACCTGATACCGGATTTTTCTTGCTAAAGAAAGTATATGCAGATGGGGCAGTAACTATTGTTAAGAAGTTGAAATAACGCATAAAGTGATTATAATTGATTAGAGGGGGCAAAATTGTTTTGCCCCCTCTAATCAATTATAATAGTTGTAAAGTTGGGAAATAATAAAAGATGCGATAGTGTTAAATACAAAGTTGTTTTTTTGCAGAAGGTACTTTTTACTTTTAGATGTGAAGAAAGTCTAATAATAAGTAAAATGAATATTGATATTATGATGTCAGATTTATTTGTTATCTTTGCATGTTGAATTAATGTATAAAATTGCAATATATGAAAATTAATAAGCTATTGTGCATCATTGCACTCTCTCTATTCTCATTAACGTCATATGCTCAACTGCCATCAGTTCAGCTTAAAAATCTTGAAGGTAAAACCATCAACACTGCAAAGCTTAGCAACGATGGCAAGCCATTTGTGATAAGTTTCTTTGCATCTTGGTGTAAACCATGCAATCGTGAATTGAAAGCCATCCATGAGATGTATCCCGATTGGCAAGATGAAACAGGCATGAGACTTATTGCCATATCTATCGACCAAGGTCAAAATATCAATAAGGTAAAACCTATGGTGGATAGTGAGGGATGGGAATATGAAATACTTCTTGATCCCAATAGTGAATTCCGCCGTGCTCTTGGCATTCAGATGATACCTCACTTGCTGATTATTGATGGTAAAGGCAAGATTGCCGAATCTCGTAGCGGTTACACTGAAGGAGCCGAAAATCATATTATTGAAAAAATACGAGAACTCATTGGAAAATAATATTCGTTACACCAATAAATCATAAACCAACATTTCTTGCCAAATGAAATTACTTCCCAAGTTGACTCTTATTACATGCCTTGTCCTGCCATCAGTTCATGTTTTGGCTCAAGACGATAATGGCGTTACAGTACATGGAAGCATACAAAGTGACATCTTGTTGCCTGAAGAGGATGAAAAAATCGGAACAGGAAAGTATAGCGATGATCTTTTGACCAATACATATGCAGATGTAGGGCTCTACAGCAAATATCTTGATGCCGGATTGCGTTTTGAGTATTTAGAACATCCACTGCCGGGGTTTGAGGCCGATTTTGACGGTTGGGGAGTGCCTAACATATATGTAAAAGGTAAATATAAAGGCATGGAATTTACTATTGGCGACTTCTATGAGCAATTTGGAAGCGGATTTATCTTGCGCACTTATGAGGAGCGAAGTTTAGGTATCGATAACTCGCTTCGTGGAGGTCGTCTTAAGATTAACAGTCTCAAAGGGTTGAGGTTTACTGCTCTGGGTGGAGTGCAACGTCGCTTTTGGGATTGGAGTACCGATTCTCGTGTGTGGGGCACTGATTTGGAGTTAAATGTTGAAGAATACTTTAAGGCATTACGCAACCACAATATTACATGGATGATCGGTGGATCGTATGTATTGAAGAATGAAGCAGATGAGGAGATTATGGTGCCGGGCACCAACTATCAACTCAATTTGCCAAGCAATGTCAATGCTTTTGATGTAAGGACTCAATTTAATAAGGGAAACTTCGGTATTCTCGGAGAATATGCGTGGAAGACAAATGACCCATCGTTTGACAATGATTACACATATGCCAAAGGTACGGCGGCAATGCTCTCGGCCTCTTACTCCAAGTCGGGGTTGAGTGCTTTGGTGCAGGCTAAACGCAGCGAGAATATGTCATTCCGTAGTCAGCGTAGCATGCAACTCACATCTGCGTTTATAAATAACATGCCGGCATTTGCCTATCAACACACCTATGCCCTTGCAGCTATGTATCCCTATGCAACGCAAGCAGCTCCCGGCGAATGGGCATTCCAAGGGGCATTTGCTTACAACTTTAAGCGTAACACCGTATTGGGTGGACGATATGGTACCAAAGTGCGTGTAAATGCCAGCTATATTCGTGGACTTGACCACGAACAGCCCGAATTGTTCAACGGGTCGCTATATGGAACAGATGGCTCAGAAACAAGTTTCTTCGGAATGGGCGATACCTATTATCAAGACATCAACTTACAGATAGAAAAGCGCCTTACTCGCGACTTTAACTTCAACTTTATGTATATGAATCAACGATATAATCAGACTGTAGTCGAAGGTCACGGAGGTATGGTTGATGCAAATATATTTGTGTTTGAAGGTAAATATAAACTCAATAAAAAGATGACTCTGCGTGGTGAGTTGCAGTACTTGACTACCGAGCAGGATCAAGGTGATTGGTGTTATGGATTGTTGGAATTGTCGGTGTTACCTCATTTGATGTTTACAATCAGCGATATGTGGAACAATGGTGAAACAGACATACACTATTACATGGCTTCAGTGACAGCCAACTATAAGAGCAATCGACTCATGGTCGGGTATGGACGCACGCGTGCCGGTTACAATTGTTCGGGTGGTGTGTGCCGCTATGTGCCTGCCAGCAGAGGATTCCAACTAACTTACAATTACAATTTCTAAGACTTCTCATATATGCATAAACTCAAATACATAGTTTTGTCGCTCATCGCTACTGCATTTATCGGTTGTGATGAAATCAAAGAAGGTGACCGTTATATCGAAATGGAACAAGTGACTGCCAAACGAGCAGTGCTTCTCGAGGAGTTTACCGGACAAAGGTGCTCTAATTGCCCTGATGCTCATGAGGCAATCAAGATGCTTAAAGAGCAATATGGTGAAGCTCTTATCACAGTGGGTATTCATGCCGGAAATTTTGGCATTGCCGAGGGTATGAGCTCTAAAATCACCGGGTTGATGCAACCCGAGGGTGATGAGTATGCTATAAAATGGGATGTTCAAACCTATCCGAGCGGAGTAATCAACCGCGCAAGTGGAGCTATAGGTATGGATGCATGGGCGGCAAGCATTCGTGCCGAACTTGAAAAGGAATCGCCGTTGTCAATAGAATTGTTGGCGACAAATAATAGTGAAGATAACTCAATCGAAATAAGTACAATAGTCAAGCCGTCAAGTGATGTCGTCGGTAAATTGCAATTGTGGGTTGTTGAAAGTGGCATTGTAGCCATGCAGCTTAACGGGCGTACGACGATAAGTGACTATGTTCACGATCATGTGTATCGTGCAAGTGTTAATGGGACATGGGGAGAAGACGTTAGTTTGTCCGATAATATATACGAAGAGTTTAATCACAGTATAAGTGTCAAAGATAATTGGAATGTTGACAATCTTGAAATTGTTGCTTTTGTATATGATGAATCGGGTGTTGTGCAAGTTGCTCAAACTCATGTAGTCCCTGCTCAAACTCTTTAAAATAATAATTTAAACAGATATATTATGAAAAAAATCTTTACTCTCATCGCAGCAATTGCTTGTGTGTCCACGGCAATGTCTCAAATCTCGTTTACATATAATGGAGAATCTATTGAGAATGGGGCCTCTATCACAGTTAATGATTTTGAATATGATGAAACAGGGCTATATTTAGATACTTATCTTTCTATTCCCGATATAAAATATACTGTAGCATCAGAATCAAAGGTTAAGGCATCCCTTACGCCGATTAATGAAAACTGTACATATCAGATGTGCGGATTTTATAATTGTGTAGTTACTCCGGTGCTTAAAGGGAAGTATAATGTAGTTAATGATGAAAATACTTATGGACAGTATGGAGATAAAGCAATAAATGTGGCTCATGATTTGCAACTTGATTATATCGGAGAGATGGAACAGCCACTCAATGAGATTCAGGTTGGAAAATGTACTATAAAAACAGAAGTTTATCCGTTTGCCGATGATGACTATGCCGCAACTCCTTCATATACATTTGAATTTACAATAACCTTTGACCCTAATTATGCCGGTATTGACGATGTCGTTGCTGATGATGCAGTAGTGCTCCCCGGTGTTTATAATTTCCAAGGGGTGAAAGTTGCTGATGGCAATGATACTACCGGACTTCCTGCCGGATTATATATTGTCGGCGGCAAAAAAACATTGGTTAAGTAACAATTGTCAATATTTAGATAATGTAAAAAGTCTGCAAAACCTGATTGCAGACTTTTTTGTTATATTACTATGATAGTGATGTGATGATTTGCATGAAAAAAACTTGTGAAAAATTACTTGTATTTATAATAAAAATCTTACCTTTGTTATCGTAAAGTTAAAAACAAAATCGTATAATATCTAAAATTAAAATTATCATGGCTCACGTAATCACTGACAAATGTGTAGCATGTGGCACTTGCCAACCTGTATGCCCAGTTGAAGCAATCTCAGAAGGCGATATCTACAAGATTGATCCTGACACTTGTATAGATTGCGGTTCTTGCGCAGAAGTATGTCCAAGCGAAGCTATCATCGCAGGCTAATCATCTCGCAAAGTTTACACATCAAAAAAATAATAATGGAACGGCCTCGGGTCGTTCCTTATTTTTATGTATTTAATTGATTGAAAGGATAAGGATTTTGTCTATAATATTGGTGATTATTCTTTTTTCGATATTTTAATGTGGTGTTATTGGTTGAGTCGTTGAGATTGCGTAAATTTGTGGTAAATTAGGATGAAAAATGAATCGACTGTTCGTAATAATTATTCTTGTCGTTAGTATCGCGTTGGCAGTACCGAGCGAGGTATATGCCCGGCATGACAATGATGACGTTATCGAGCAGACGTTATCTGAAACCCCGGCGATGAAGGCTGTTGACGGGGGTATTGAATTTATATCGGGAAAAGAAAAATCGGCAAAACGTTTTAATATTTATTCCATAACCGGACAAATGATTAAGACTCTTGAAGTTTCCGACTCGGCAAAAGTTGAGTTGCCCAAGGGTTTTTATATCGTAAAATGTGAAGATTGGTCAAAGCGAATAATAGTACGTTGAGATTTACAATAAAAAGATAGAGGAAAATAAATGTTGGCCCGGAGAACAGCGGGCAGTCTTATAGCAAATAATCTAACCATAAACCAATTAATGAAAATCAATTTAATGAAATTATGCTCGGGCTCTATTATAGCCACAGCACTTGCGTGTAGCAACGCAACGACAAGTCATCCTGATGACCGGTTTGCTGAATTTCCATCATATAATGGTGATGATTTGGAACTGGTAGTAAACGATAATGGTACACATTTTACTTTGTGGTCGCCGCAAGCACAAGCCGCTGAGGTGAATCTATACAAGACTGATAGCAACACACCTTCATACAAGACTTTGTCGATGACCAAGAGTGACAATGGAACGTGGCGTGCATCGGTTGATGAACGTCTTTACGGCTCATTCTATACATTTCGCATCAAGCACAATGGCAAATGGCTAGATGAAACTCCGGGCGTGTGGGCAAAGGCTGTTGGTACAAACGGTATGCGTGCCGCCATCATCGACATGGCAGAAACAAATCCTGAAGGTTGGGATAGTGATCGAGGGCCATCAATAAAGCATATAAACGATGCAGTTATTTATGAGATGCATCATCGAGACTTCTCCATACATCCGTCTTCGGGTATTGAGAACAAGGGTAAATTCATCGCTCTTACAGAGTCGGGAACTCGTTCGTCTCTTGGTGATAAAACCGGAATTGACCACTTAAAAGAGTTGGGTGTAACTCATATTCACATATTGCCGTCGTATGACTATAATAGCGTCGATGAATCAAAATTGTCGGAAAACCGGTATAATTGGGGATATGACCCGTTTAATTATAATGTGCCCGAAGGCTCATACTCGACAAATCCATCTGACCCTAAAACGCGTATTCGTGAGATGAAATCGATGATAAAGTCTCTTCATGATGCCGGAATAGGGGTGGTTATGGATGTCGTCTATAATCACACGGCAAATAACGATAACTCCAATTTCTCTTTGACAGCACCGGGTTATTACTATCGTCATCGCGAAGATGGCACTTATTCCGATGCTTCGGGTTGTGGCAATGAAACGGCTTCTGAACGTGAACAAATGCGCAATTTCATAATTAATTCTGTGAAATATTGGGTGAATGAGTACCATATCGATGGGTTCAGATTTGACCTTATGGCTATTCATGATACAGAGACGATGAACAAGGTTATAGATGAATTGAAAACTATAAATCCCGATATATTTGTGTACGGAGAAGGATGGACTGCCGGAGATTCTCCACTTCCGGTTGAACGTAGGGCTTTGAAGGAAAATGTATCAAAAATGCCACAAATTGCTGTATTTAGTGACGATATCCGCGATGCAGTAAAGGGACATTACAGTGATGCCGCCGATAGAGGTTTTGCAACCGGTAAACCCGGTAATGAGGAGACTGTAAAGATTGGTATTGTTGCATCGACAGCTCATCCACAAGTCGATTATAGCAAGGGTAATAATTCCAAATTTGCTTATGCTTCGGCACCTACGCAGATAATTAACTATGTGTCATGTCATGATGATTTGTGTCTCACAGACAAACTTGGCCGATCTATACATGATGACAGTGAATCGGAGCGTCAGCGTGCGGCACGTCTTGCGCAGACGATTGTCTTCACGTCGCAAGGAACGCCATTCATGTTTGCCGGCGAGGAAATATTTCGAGGGAAGAAAGGCGTGCATAACACCTACAATAGCCCCGACTCTGTTAACGCTATCGATTGGTCGTTAAAGAGACAAAATGCAGATCAATTCCGTTACTATCAAGAACTGATTAAATTGCGCAAAGCACATCCGGCTTTCCGTATGACTACTGCTGAGCAAATAGCTAAACATATTGTTTTTGATGAAACGAATGAAGCCAATCTCATTTCTTATTCAATCAAGGATAATGCCAATGGAGATGAGTGGAAAGAAATTAAGTTGGTATTTAATGGTAGCAACGAGGCTAAAGATGTAAAGGTGGCTGACGAGCAATGGATTATCATAGCTCAAGATGGCAATATCAAGGCCGATGGCCTGGGCAAGACCAACGGTGGAGATTTATCGGTTGCTCCACGTTCGGCATTGATACTGGCTCGTAAATAATGTTTTTCTAAAATATAGAGAGACCGCAAAAGTAAAAATAAAAACTTTTGCGGTCTCTTTTTATGTGCTATAGATTGTTATCGGGGAAGTACGTTGACTTTTAGAGCGTTATATGCGCGTTCGGCTTTTTCACGAGCCGCCTCTACGCTTTGGTCAGTAGCAAGAATTACGCCCATACGGCGATGACCATTGATTTCCGGTTTCCCAAAGATACGTATTTGAACGCCGGGTTCTGCCAATACATTTTCGAGATTGTCAAACTCAATTTTATCTGTATCTCCTTCAACTACAATTGCTCGAGATGCTGAAGGCCCGAGAAAACGTATGTCGGGAACCGGCAATCCGAGTAAAGCACGTGCATGTAAGCCAAATTCGCTTAAGTCTTGAGAAATCATCGTTACCATGCCGGTGTCATGAGGGCGTGGAGATACTTCGCTGAAAATGACATCATCGCCCTTGATAAATAGTTCAACGCCAAAAATGCCATATCCACCTAACGCATCTGTGACTTTTTTTGCAATTTCTTGGGCTTTAGCGAGTGCATTGTCGGTCATTGGTTGAGGTTGCCATGAATAGCGGTAGTCGCCGTCGATTTGGATGTGCCCGACCGGAGCACAATAGGTTGTGCCTGAACAACTGCGTACGGTGAGCAACGTGATTTCGTAGTCAAATTTGATAAACCCTTCAACAATCACGCGACCAGCACCGGCACGACCACCCTCTTGTGATATCTGCCATGAACGGTCGATGTCATCGACTGTTTTAATCACGCTTTGACCATGTCCCGAAGAGCTCATGATAGGCTTTACAACACAAGGAATGCCGATTTCGTCAACGGCTTGTTTAAATTCTTCGTATGTAGAGGCAAATCGGTAGGGTGATGTAGTCACGCCAAGTTGTTCAGCCGCAAGACGGCGTATGCCTTCTCTGTTCATCGTCAGCCAAGTGGCGTTGGCTGTGGGTGTCACGTTGTAGCCTTCGGCTTCAAGTTCTTTGAGTGTTGCAGTTGCAATGGCTTCTACTTCGGGAATAATGTGGTCGGGTTTTTCCTTTTCAATGACATCGCGCAGGGCTTTTCCGTCAAGCATGTTGAAAACGTAGCTGCGGTGAGCTATTTGCATAGCCGGCGCATTGGCATATTTGTCGCAAGCTACAACTTCAACACCATATCGTTGAAGTTCAATAGCTACCTCTTTGCCAAGTTCGCCACTGCCCAATAGCAACGCTTTGCGCCCTACGGGGGTCATTACTGATCCAATTTTTGCCATTATTGATAATTTTAGTTTGAGGTTATTGTAATAATATTTTTTATTGAATGTTTATGTCGGCTTCAAGACGCTGTCTTACAACTTCATACATCATTACGCCTGCCGCTACCGAAACGTTAAGAGATCCGATATTCCCAAATTGAGGTATCGAAACAAATGTGTCGCACAACCGCATAACTTCAGGAGAAATCCCGACATCTTCAGCCCCCATGACGATTGCTATCGGGCCGGTGTAATCAGCTCGAGTGTAACTGATTTCTGCTTTTTCCGAAGCCGCAACAATCTGGTAGCCATTATCTTTAAGGAAACGCACGGCTGATTGAATATTGCGCTCTCGACATACAGGAAGATGATGTAATGCACCGGCTGATGTCTTGATGGCATCGCCTCCTACCGATACACTTCCTCGTTCGGGAATCACGATGGCGTCGACTCCGGCACATTCGCAAGTGCGGGCTATAGCTCCGAAATTGCGAACATCGGTAATGCCGTCGAGAACGACAATAAATGGCAACAGCCCTTCTTCATAGAGTTGAGGGACAATGTTGTCAAGCCTATTGTAGGTAATAGCTGATAAGATTGCGACAACGCCTTGGTGGTTTTTACGCGTAATTTTGTTGATGCGTTCGATAGGTACGCGTTGTGATACAATGCGATATTGCTTAATTAATTCTAATAATTCGGAAGCCAAGTCGCCTTGAAGGTCTTTTTTGATTAAAATCTTGTCGATTTCTTTGCCTGCTTCTATAGCTTCCATTACGGCTCTAATGCCAAATATGTATTCGTTTCGTTCCATTGTATAGTTTATATGTTGAGTAATGCTCGAGCATTGGCTCGTGCGGCTTCATCGACGTGTGAGCCACTTAGCATTATAGACAATTCGTCGATGCGTTGTTCGGGTGTGAGTTTGTCGATATGTGTTAGAGTAGACTCTTCGTTGTCTTGCTTATATACTTTGTAGTGGTATGCGCCTTTAGATGCCACTTGAGGCAGGTGTGTTATGGCTATTACTTGAATATGTCGGCCAATAGCCTGCATCATTTCGCCCATGCGGTTGGCAACGTCACCGGACACTCCGGTGTCAACTTCATCGAATATAATTGACGGCAACTGCATTTTCTCGGCAATAATGGCTTTTATAGACAGCATTAGTCGAGATATTTCCCCTCCGGATGCTGTTACGCCAACGGGCATTAACGGCTGATTTTTATTGAAAGCAAATAGAAATTCAACACGGTCTATTCCGGTAGGAGATAAGTCGGCGTGATTGACCGCAACATCTACTTGTAGATTTTTCATGCCAAGAGGAATGGCTCGTTCCTTTAGCATGGATGCAAACCTTTTGGCCTCTTCTTTACGTCGATTTGACAACTTTATGGCCAATTCTTTGACTTCAGAGCGTGTATGTCGAACGGAATCTTCTAAACCAACTATGGTTAGTTCGCTATTTTCAAGTTCAGCTAATCTACTTCTTAGAGCATCTCGCACAGCAATCAGTTGGTCAGAGTTTTCAACTTTATGCTTTTGTTCAAGTGAATACAACGAGTTAAGTCGATCCTCTATACGTTCGAGTTCTTGAGGGTCGGCATTGAGTGCTCGGTCATATTGGGCAAGAGTCTCGGCTATGTCTTGAATTTCTATTTTGGCTGATTCAAGCCGTTCACACAATTTGTTTTCCGTGTCATCGAGCACCTTTGACAGGGAGTCGCAATGGCTTGAGGCTGACGATAGTAGAGATAGAGCGTTGTTGTCTCCATCGATAAGGTTTTCAAGCGCGCCGGTAAGTATAGACTTGATTTGTGTCATATTGGCTTGTAGCTCGCGCTCTCGTTCGAGGTCTTCTTGTTCGCCTTTGACCAAATGCATGTTTTCGAGTTGCTCGAGTTGAAATCTAATAAAGTCTTCGTCAGCGCGGTTTCGTTCTATTTGATTGCGAGTTTCACGCAATTGCTTCAATGCAATTCTGTAGTTATTGTATTTTTCTCCAAACTCTTTAAGCAACAATCCGTTGTCGGCTAAGTTGTCAATTATACTCAACTGATATTCTGCTGAAGCAAGTAATAGATTTTGATGTTGCGAATGAATATCGATGAGTTGCATGGCCACGTATGACAGATGGTCGAGTGTTACCGGAGAGTCGTTGATGAATGCGCGCGAACGTCCGGCCGGAGCAATTTCTCTACGTAGTATGCATTGAGAATCGTTCCATTCAATATCATTTTCTTGACAGTATTTTTTTAATCCGGAGTATCCTTCAACAGTAAATATTGCCTCGATTATCGATTTGCGATTAGAGTCACGTATGGCTTTTATATCGGCTCTGCCTCCGAGTATCAATGATAATGCGCCAAGCATTATCGACTTGCCTGCTCCTGTTTCACCGGTTATGATGTTGAGTCCGGAGTAAAAGGTGATGTCGACAGTGTCGATTAGTGCGTAATTGGATATGTGAAGAGATTCAAGCATGCGTCTACTTGTTTGTTCCTTTCTTTATCTTGTCGAGTCGTGTGCTTTCGGTCGGATAGATGGCATAAAGCAATTCATATACTCTGTCACGCTCTTCTTGTGTGGATTTAGAATATATGTTGACTAATTCATCCATCTTTGCATCTTTAAACATTGATAATCCTACTGACATGGAGTTGACTTCGCTTACTTTGGTCAGAGCATCGAGAGATGATGTGATTTGCGCCCGTCCTTTGTCGGGGCTTAACACCATTTCATCCAATCCTTTACGATGATATTGGTAAAGCATGTCGCGTAAACCCATTGTCGCGGGAGAGGTGAACGCATCAAGCACTGCGCTGCGATTTTTGGTGTCCTCAAACGCTTTCCATCCCGACGAACCGGCCGATTGTGCCATGTTTACAATGTTCTCGGCTCGTTGGTAAAATTGCTCTCCGCCATGAAGCGAAAAACTATCAAAGTCAATAGCTAAAATCATGTATACATAAAAATTGATGATTGCCGTGAGATCACTTTCCATAGTAGTCTCAGAGAAAATTAGCGGTTCTCCTTCTTGATAGGCAAATTCAATCTTTGTGTCTTTGAAGTTTATAAGCGTGGTAGTGTAGGTGCTGTTATATACCGGGCGAGATGATTGCACTTGTAGTTCTCCGGTCATTGTTGTGCCGTCATATTCCTTTATAGAGAAAAACATCTTACATTCTATTTTCTCTATTGGTGAAATTTGGGCTTGTGACCATTTGGTGGTATTGACGTAATCGGAAATCGCACTTTGCAGTGTTTCAAATACCGATGTCTGAGACCCTTCTACTTGCGAGTGATTTATCTCGACATCACAATTTAATTCTTGTGCATAGGTAGGTAAGGCCATAGTAGCAATGGCAAAAAATAGAGTTATATGGCGTACTATGGTTTGAATCATAGGCTGAGTATAGTGTCTATTATGTCTTTTGCTACTTCTGCTTTTGATTTTATGTCAAATGGCAATTCTCTACCGTCGGCAGTAAAAATGGTTACTTTGTTGGTGTCTGTCTGAAATCCGGCACCTTTGTCGCGCAGCGAATTTAGTACTATCATGTCAAGATTTTTGTTGACCATTTTTGACTGAGCATTTGTTGTTTCGTCGTTGGTTTCCAATGCAAAGCCAACGAGCTTTTGCTCCTTCTTCTCTTTTCCAAGAGTCGCGGCAATGTCGGGATTTTTAACTAATTTAATCGTCGGAATTTCGTCTTTTTCGCGCTTTATTTTTATGTCAGACGGGCATTCAGGCGCATAATCAGCCACTGCTGCGCACATGATGGCTATATCGGTATCAGACCATAGATTTTTACATGCCGATAACATTTCCTTTGCTGACTCTACAGAGATTACATTGATGCCGGCATTGGCCTTTATGCTGACCGGTCCGCTGACTATTGTCACATTGGCTCCTCGCATATAAGCTTCGTTAGCTAATGCATAGCCCATTTTCCCGGAAGAATAGTTTCCTATGAAGCGTACCGGATCGATGCGTTCATAAGTGGGGCCTGCCGTAATCATCACGTTTTTGCCTTTTAAATCTTGTCGGATGTTAAAGAAGTCCTCAAGATGTTTTACTATGGTTTCAGGCTCTTCCATACGTCCTTTGCCGTATAGGTGGCTTGCCAGTTCTCCATCAGCCGGTTCTATGATGTGATTGCCGTAGCTGCGTAGCAAGTTGATGTTGTGTTGAGTAGTCGGGTGGGCATACATGTCAAGATCCATTGCCGGCGCGACAAATATCGGAGCCTTGGCTGATAAGTAGGTAGTTATAAGCATATTGTCAGCTACGCCATGAGCCATTTTTGCAATTGTAGATGCAGTGGCTGGTGCAATAATCATGGCGTCAGCCCACAATCCAAGGTCTACATGGCTGTTCCATTGTCCGGTGTTGGCAGTGAAAAATTCACTGATGACGGGTTTTCCACTTAATGCCGATAGGGTTACTGGCGTGATAAACTCTTTTCCTGATGGGGTGATGATAACTTGCACTTCAGCACCGGACTTGATCAGCAATCGCAATAGATAGACCGACTTGTATGCGGCAATGCCTCCGGATATTCCAAGTATTATATGTTTGCCTTTAAGCATTATTTAAGCCTTAGTTTTATATTGGTAATAACTTGTTTGGTGTTTGCCGGAAACTCGCCTTGCATCATCCATCCATAGTATCCGATGTCTTTACGAAATATTTCCTCAACACTCAAGCCTTTATATTTGCCAAAGTTAAATACTTCTATGCCGGCTTCATTGTAAACGATACGTCCTGCAAGGTCTACATTTTTGTTTTGTGTAGAGAAGTTAGATAGAAATGCTATATCATTTTCAAGCGAGGGGTAATGGTCAAGCTGGGCTTTAAGCACTTCATATGTAGCACGAGTATCGGCGTTAGCGGAATGTGCTTCGGCCAAGTCTTTGCCACAATAGAATTTGTAGGCGGCAACCAATGTGCGTTGTTCCATTTTATGAAAAATGGTTTGAACATCAACAAATTTGCGTTTAGACAAATCGATTGAGACACCGGCACGCAAAAATTCTTCCATTAAAATAGGTACGTCAAAACGATTGGAATTGAATCCGGCAATGTCACACCCTAAAAATGTATTGGCCAGTTCTTGGGCAATTTGTTTAAAGGTAGGAGAATCTTTTACATCTTCATCTGTAATGTGATGTATTGCAGTAGATTCAGCCGGAATCGGCATTTCGGGATTGACACGCAACGTGCGTTCGATTTCATTGCCTGATGGCATTACCTTTATATATGAAATCTCGACGATGCGATCTCGGAGAATGTTGGTTCCCGTAGTTTCGAGGTCAAAAAATATGATGGGATTTTTAAGATTTAGTTCCATTTGTTGTAGGTTTCTTAGAAATCCGAAACGGTCATTGGCATTAAAAGCATAAGCAATTCGCCATTGTCATCGTTCTCGGCAGGAAGAAATACGCCCGGCTTGCTTGGGTCTGAAAGCTTTATGGTGATGTCGCTTGTTGAGAGAGTATTGAAAATCTCAATAAGATATGGTGCACTGAAGCCAATGACCATTTCGCTTCCTGTGAAGTCGCAAGCAACTGATTCTCGTGCTGAGGTACAGAAATTGTTGTCGGTCGCTTTCATGACCAATTTATCAGGAGTCAACTTGAATTTTACAAGTCCGTGACCCGGGTCCACAAATACTCCTACACGACGCACTGCATTTAGGAACGACTGACGGTCAACTGTCAGTACATAAGGATTGTTGGTGGGTATTACTCGGTTATAATCGGGAAATGATCCTTTGATAAATCGGCAGTTGAATGTAAAAGATGGACTCTCAAATGTTGCACTTTTAGGCTCAATGGTTACATTGACTTCGTTTTCTTTGGCAAAAACATTTTTGATTACAGTAGCCGGTTTGATTGGAAGGATGCATGAACCTTCGACTCCAGGTGCCGATAATGAATTGCGGTATTTTACGAGTTTACGAGTATCTGTAGCTACAAATGTGATAGCATCTGGTTTTATATCCCATAAAATACCCATCATTTGAGGGCGTAGGTCATCATTCCCTACTGCAAATAGTGTATTGTCAATTCCTTTGATGATTTGTTCGGTCGGGCATGTAAATTTTAGAGATTGTTCGGCATTATCACTATTGTCATTAGAGGGATACTCGTTGCCATTTAAAGCGATAAAACTGTAGTTTCCGCTTGTATATGTGATTTCAACGGCCAAATTGTCATCGTTGATGTCAAAAGTGATGCCTTGATCGGGCATTTCTTTTAGCAAATCGACGATACGTCGGGCATCTATGCAAAATTTACCTGTGCCTTCTGCATCCATTACCGGAACTCGAGCAGTGAGGGTGTTTTCGAGATCGGATGCTGATATTGTCAATGTGTTGTCACTTAGTTCAAACAGGAAATTGTTTAGAATCGATAATGCATTCTTGGAGTTGATGACTTTGCTAACTGCTGATACGTAGTTGTAAAGCGTTTTGCTGGGAACGTTAAATCTCATATCTGTAGTAAATTTATAGGTTTCTTTTAAAATACAAAAATAACGATTTCTTCCCATATTTATGTCACATTATTTGAAAAGTTTTGATATATAAAGTTAGATGGTCACAATAATTTAATCGCGACCATCTAACGTATATGAGATTTAGGAACTTTGATTTGTTACTTTTTGCAGGTTTCAGTGCTGAAAGCGACAAGCATCCACACCATTTTTTCTTGTTCTTTGAGATATCCTGTCATCATATCGGCAGTTGAGTCATCTCCGATTTCTCCGGCAAGTTTGATAATATCACGTTCTTGAGCAATAAAATATCGGTAACTGTCAAGTATGTTCTCGATTGCTTTGTGTCCGCATGTTATATCGGTAACTTCCTGGATTTTTGTAGTCTTTAGATATTCACTATATCTATTTTCGGGAGTTCCACCGAGCATAAGAATACGTTCGGCTATTTCATCAACTTTTGTTGCCGCATCGTCATATAGGTTTTCAAACTTTTCGTGTAGCACAAAAAATCCATGACCTGTAATATGCCAGTGCATCCCACGTAGATTGGTGTAATATATTTGGAAGTCGGCGAGAAGTTGAGCTAATGCGTTAACTACGTTGTTGACTTTTGCCTCGTTGAGTGCGAGAAAATCTAATGTTTTCATAATTATGATTGTTTAAAGTTATTAAATTCTTTGTTTTTACAATACAAATATAAGTCGACTACAACTATGTATCCAACAGATATTTCCTATCTTTGCATAGATGTAATTAATAATGCTTTAATGTTATGACTTTACAACAACTTGAATACATAGTTGCACTCGACCAATTTCGTCATTTTACCAAAGCGGCAGAGTATTGTCGTGTGACACAACCAACATTAAGTGCAATGATTCAAAAGTTGGAAGAAGAACTGGGAGTGCAGATATTTGATCGTTCTCGTCAGCCTATAACTCCGACCTCGGTCGGGATTCTTATTATAAAACATGCTCGAGAGATATTGGTTCAATCGGGTGAATTTAAAAATATAATTGCAGAACAAAAGGAACGCTTGTCCGGAAAATTTCGTGTCGCAGTTTTGCCTACAATCGCTCCTTATTTGTTGCCTCGCTTTTTTACTCAATTTTTGAGAAAATATTCAGAACTGGATGTACAAGTGGTGGAAATGAAGACCAATGAGATGAAGCAGGCTATAGCAGAAGGAGTTATAGACGCCGGTATTTTGGCTCAAGTGTCGGGGTTGGAGGCTTTTGATAGTAAGCATTTGTTTTATGAACAATTTTATGCTTATGTATCGCGTAAAGAGGCATTGTTTGAGCGAGAAGTTATACGCACATCCGATCTCACCGGGCAAATGCTGTGGTTGCTTGATGAGGGGCATTGTTTCCGAGATCAGATGGTGAAATTTTGTAGTATTAAATCGGCGAGGGATAGTAAAGCGATTTATCAATTGGGTAGTATGGAGACATTTATGCGTATGGTTGAAAGTGGACGAGGTATGACATTCGTTCCTCAGTTGGCTACATTGCAGATGTCACAGTCACAACTTGAATTGGTTCGCTCATTTGCGATACCGGCACCGGCTCGGCAGATAGTATTACTTACAAATAAAAATTTCATTAGAGAAACATTATTGCAAACGGTAGTATCTGAGATACAGGCTTCGATTCCGTCCGACATGCTTGTGTTGAAGCCAACGCAAGTGGCTATATAGACAATCTCTATAGTGTCATAAAATCTTTCAATTGACTTTTTTGTTATTATGTCGGATCCTTGTCCTACATTTGCATCGTTGAATAATCAATTAATAACAAAAAATAAAAACTTAAGATTTATGACACCTATTATCAATTCTCAGTTACCAGAGTTCAAAGTACAAGCATTTCAAAACGGAGCGTTCCGCACAGTCACTAAAGATGATGTATTGGGACGTTGGGCTGTGTTTTTCTTTTATCCGGCTGATTTTACATTCGTATGTCCAACCGAATTAGTCGATGTCGCTGAAAAATATGAGCAACTTAAGGCTATGGGTGTAGAAGTATATTCAGTAAGTACTGATTCTCACTTTGTTCATAAAGCATGGCATGATGCTTCTGAAAGTATTCGCAAAATCAAATATCCGATGCTTGCAGACCCTACCGGAATGTTAAGCCGTAGTTTCGGAGTAATGATTGAAGATGAAGGAATGGCTTACCGAGGAACATTTGTAGTTAATCCAGAAGGAAAAATTAAAATTGCTGAAATACATGACAATAATATTGGACGCAATGCAGATGAACTTGTTAGAAAAATTGAAGCTGCAATATTTGTGTCAACACATCAAGGAGAGGTGTGTCCTGCAAAATGGAAGAGTGGGGACGCAACATTGACGCCAAGTATTGATCTTGTTGGTAAGATTTAAGTTCTCGATTGACGCAATTGGATTATTAATAGTTAAAAAATTGGCTCAATCGTAACGAAGGTTAGGTTGAGCCATTGTTATAAAATTAGTAAAATGTTAGATTCTGCGATATTACAACAAGTTACAGCTCTGTTTTACTCTTTGACTAATGATTTTCAGTTAAAGGCTAAGATTTCATCAATAAGGTCGGAAGCCGAGGAAATGCGTTCGTTCTTGACGGAATTTGCCGGAACATCTCCACGAGTTACTTGTGAATTTGTTGATGCTGAAGATGATGCTTTAGAGTTTGAAATCCTGAGAAATGGTGATAGATTGGGAATTACTTTCAGAGGGATACCCGGAGGGCATGAGTTTACATCGTTATTGTTGGCCATATTGAATGCTGACGGTAAAGGTAAGAACCTGCCTGACGATGTTACAGCAAGACGTGTGAAACGATTGTTGCCGTCCAAAATAAAGACATTTGTGTCGTTGTCTTGTACCAATTGCCCGGATATCGTACAATCACTAAATATTATGTGTTTGCTTAATAATGGTATTGAGCATGAAATGATAGATGGTGCATTGTTCCAAGACGAGGCTGAAGCATATAAAGTACAAGCAGTTCCAACAGTATTTGCCGATGGAAAATTGTTGCATGTCGGTAGAGGTTCGTTGGGAGAGTTGTTGGACAAACTTGAAAAAATGGTCGGATGTAATGACTCTGAAGAAGGTTGTTTGATGCCTCCTAAGCAATATGACGTTATTGTCATTGGTGGAGGTCCGGCCGGAAGTTCAGCGGCGATTTACTCAGCTCGAAAAGGTTTAAAGGTGGCGGTTGTGGCTCAGCGAGTAGGAGGGCAAGTAAAGGAGACAGTAGGGATTGAAAATCTTGTATCGGTTACTCATACAACCGGAGCAAAATTAGCTGAAGATTTGAAGATGCATATGTCGGAATATGCCATCGAGGTATATGAAAATCGCACCTTGGAGCAAGTCTCACTTGATGGTTCGGAAAAACTTGTGCAAGTGAGAGGAGGTGAAACTTTTATCGCGCCTGCTGTGATAATTGCAACTGGAGCAGGTTGGCGACGACTCGGAGTAGAAGGTGAGACTGAATATATCGGAAGAGGAGTTGCCTTTTGCCCTCATTGTGATGGACCGTTGTATAAAGGAAAAGACGTTGTGGTTGTTGGTGGTGGAAACTCTGGTGTGGAAGCGGCAATTGATTTGGCCGGTATATGCAACAAAGTTTATGTGTTGGAATTTGCTGAGACGCTGAAAGCTGATAATGTCCTGATTGATAAAGCTAATAAGATTGAGAATATTGAGATTTTCACGTCTTTGATGACTACTCGTGTATTAGGGGATGGTAATAAAGTTCAGGCAATAATGGTAAAGGATCGAATAACCGGAAAGGAGCGACAATTGCCTATTGATGGTGTATTTGTTCAAATCGGTTTATCACCAAACAGTCAGATTTTTGAAGGTCTAGGAAAAACTCAGTCGGGTGAGATAATTATTGATTCAGCATGTCGCACTTCGTTAAAAGGAGTATATGCGGCCGGAGATGTGACAAATGTTCCTTACAAGCAGATTGTTATTGCTATGGGTGAGGGAGCAAAGGCTGCGCTGTCGGCATTTGACGATCGAATAAGAGAATTATGATAGAATCCTATCGGAATCTATCGCCATGAACGTAGTGGAGGGCGGAATGCGTCAGGAATGTGTTCAATGGTGTAGGCCGTATTGGGAGTGCCAATGATATTGATAATGTCAAATTGTACTTCATGAGGAATATCGTGCCGCTTGACATATGAGTCGGCGGCACGACATAATTTTTTTATTTTATCGGGAGTGATTGATTGCAAAGGGTCTACAAAATTGTTACTCCGGGTTTTGACTTCAACAAATATGATGCGATTACCTTTCATGGCTATTATGTCGAGCTCATAAAACCCTTCTCTGGTATCTCTCTCGATTATAGTGTATCCATTCACTATCAGGAATTCGCAAGCAATCTGCTCTCCCCATTTGCCCAATAGATTATGTTCTGCCATTTCTTTAAATCAGTTGGAGCGTCGTCTTCTTGTTGAAGTGTCTGGTTCCCTTAATAAAGCGTCCATCTCGGGCGGTACATTGAAAATATCGTCTTTGTCTTTAGGACGCAAGGCATCATACCATTGGAACTTAGGCAAATAAAAGATAGATTTGCGTGCAAGGTATAGTGGGGTGACTTTACCGGTAACTTCCGGCCACATGTTTAGTCGCTCTATTTTGTTTTTATTGAAAGTGGCTTTCATGAAACTGCTTTGAGAGTTGACAATCTTGTTGTAGGTAGAGTCGTTTTCCATAGGCAACATTATTGCTTCAACATTGCCGTTAACGTCAAGGGTGCGCATAGACCTATTTTCAAATTGTGCTAATAATTCTTTGCCTGTTAGTTGATTGTAAAATTCCTCGTCGACATGTTCTGCCACAAATCCAAAATCAGGCAATTTAGCCCAATCAACAGTTGAGTCGTTTAAATGAACTTGTATTATATTTCCATATACTTGTCGGCGTTCGTTCCACACAATTGGATGGCGGAGCATGTGGAGCACGGTGTCTCGTTCAGTAAAACTCATGGAGTCACAGAGCCCTTGTAGGTCAACTCTCCAAAATCTAACTCGAGGATAGGCTGTCATGACATGAGTAGAGTCGGAGTTGTCGATA
>CAZLUB010000020.1:0-34482 GCA_964562595.1 uncultured Muribaculum sp.
GAAAATGAGTGAGCAAGGTGGGGATTTTGTTGCACTTCTATCTTGACAGTATGTTATAATTTGTAATGTGTAGTGTGATGATTTTATTTTTTATGAAATATAGTTACCTTTGTTAACTTATATATGTAGCAACAATGTCTAATCAAAATATAATAGTAAAAGGTGCTCGTGTAAACAATCTTAAGAATGTAGATGTTGAGATTCCTCGTAATCAGTTGATTGTTGTCACGGGGCTTTCTGGGTCGGGAAAGTCATCTTTGGCGTTTGATACTCTCTATGCAGAGGGGCAGAGACGTTATGTCGAAAGTTTATCATCATATGCTCGGCAATTCCTTGGGAAAATGGCTAAACCAGAGACCGATTATGTAAAGGGATTGCCACCGGCAATTGCTATTGAGCAAAAGGTTAATACTCGTAACCCTCGGTCGACAGTCGGTACTTCTACAGAGATATACGATTATTTAAGGCTTTTGTTTGGACGTATAGGTAAGACGTATTCTCCAATATCGGGTGAAATCGTTAAAAAACATACGATTGAGGATGTGATTGCGGTTGCTATGTCTTATCCAGAGGGAACACGCATAGCTATAGCTGCTCCAATAACACTCCCTGACAATCGTAATTTTTTGACGCAACTTGACATTTACCAAAAGGAGGGATATTCACGTTTAATGCATGGAGATGATTTTGTCACTATTGAGTCGATTGTCTCATCATCGGACAAGCCATTGTTACCTGAAGACTATTTATTGTTAATTGACAGGTTGGCTGTGGCGTATGAGGGTGATGAATTGAGTCGTCTTGCCGACTCTGCCGAAACTGCGTTTTATGAAGGACATGATGAGATGGAGTTCATAGTATGGGAAGGCGATGGCAGCGTGTCTAGATATAAATTCTCAAAACGATTTGAGGCTGATGGAATGACATTTATTGAGCCATCTGAATTGTTGTTTAATTTCAATAACCCATTTGGTGCATGCCCTAAGTGTGAAGGCTTTGGCCGTATTATTGGCATTGATGAAAATTTAGTGATTCCTGATCCTTCATTGTCAGTGTTTGATAATGCTGTGATGTGTTGGCGTGGTGACGTTATGAGCGAATGGAAACGACGGTTTATTCACGAGGTGGCCGGAATTGGGTTCCCAATACATCGTCCTTATGCCGACTTGTCGCAGACAGAGAAACATATTTTGTGGCATGGCAATAAGCATATACATGGCATAGATGCGTTTTTTAAGATGGTTGAAGAGAATTCCTACAAGATACAATATCGTGTGATGATGGCCCGTTATCGAGGAAAAACTCTTTGTCCCGAATGTGGAGGCTCTCGACTCCGTCGAGAGACTACATATGTGAAAGTTGGTGGTGCAACAATAACTGATTTGGTGAGAATGCCGATATGGCAACTTCGAGACTTCTTTTCAACTCTCAACCTTGATGAGCATGACAAAGCAATTGCATCGCGTTTGATGGTCGAAATTAATAGTCGCATTGGCTTTTTGTGTGAAGTCGGTCTTGGTTATCTCACACTCGACCGTCTGTCTAACACGCTTTCGGGAGGTGAGAGCCAGCGTATAAATTTGGCAACATCTTTAGGTAGTAGCCTTGTCGGTTCGCTATATATCCTTGATGAGCCAAGTATCGGTCTACACTCAAGAGATACCGGAAGGCTGATTGGCGTGTTGCGTAAATTACAAGGAATAGGCAATACTGTAATAGTCGTTGAGCATGACGAAGATATTATGCGAGCGGCAGATTACATAATTGATGTTGGACCGGAGGCCGGACGTCATGGCGGTGATGTAATTTATCAAGGCTCAGTAGATGGTTTGGCTAAGGCCTCTAAGTCATATACGGTGAAATATCTTACTGGAGAAATGGCTATTCCGGTGCCACGTCGTAGAAGGAAATGGAATAGTTATATAGAGGTATTAGCTGCGCATGAGCACAACCTGAAAGGTATTGATGTGCGATTTCCTTTAGGAGTGATGACTGTTGTGACCGGAGTAAGCGGTTCTGGAAAGTCTACGCTCGTGCGTGATATTCTGTATCGTGCCATGGTGCGTAATCTCGGAGATCCATGTGACGCTCCCGGAGCTCATCGTGGATTGCGTGGAGACTTATCCCGTATTACAGCAGTAGAGTTTGTAGATCAGAATCCTATTGGCAAATCTTCACGAAGCAATCCGGCAACATATTTAAAGGCTTTTGATGAAATACGGCGGCTGTTTGCTGACCAGCAAGGAGCAAAGCAAATGGGATTTACTTCCGGCCATTTTTCTTTTAATGCAGAGGGCGGGCGTTGTGAAGAATGTAAAGGAGAAGGGACAATAACAATAGAAATGCAGTTTATGGCTGACATTACTATACCTTGTGAGGCTTGTAATGGAAAACGGTTTAAACACGACATTCTTGAAATAAACTATCGTGGATGTAATATTGATGATGTCCTTAATATGACTGTAAATCAAGCAATTGATTTTTTTGGCGAGTCGACCGGTAATACCGAACGTAAGATTGTGAAACGTTTGCGTCCTCTTCAAGAGGTTGGTTTGGGATATATAAAGCTGGGGCAGTCATCATCTACATTATCGGGTGGAGAAAATCAAAGGGTGAAACTTGCTTATTTCCTTTCTCAAGAGAAACCTCAACCCACTATGTTTATTTTTGACGAGCCTACTACCGGATTGCATTTTCATGATATAAACACATTGCTTGATTCGTTTAATCGTTTGATTTGCCAAGGTCATACGGTTATCATCATTGAACATAACCTCGATATCGTAAAGTGTGCCGATCATGTGATTGATATTGGTCCTGAAGGAGGTGACCTTGGAGGTAACATCGTAGTAGAAGGTACCCCCGAACAAGTGGCTGATTGTGTAGATAGTTATACCGGACGATATCTAAGAGCGAAACTTATGTCTCATCGTGGAAATATATAGTGCTTTGAGAATGTTATATCAGGCGTATGGATTGTAATTAAAAATGGGGAGCTTTTGTCTCCCCATTTTTCTGTTATATAAAAATATATTTATCGTATCCTATCGTAACTTTTGAGAAGTCGTTCATCGGCACGCATGCGGCTATGTGCCATAAACAGTAATATGATTGATAAAATAGGTAGGCAACAGGTCCAATGCCAAATTACGTCAGAGCCGATAGATTTTACTAGTAATATTCCTGAAATTATTGATGCTATGGTCAACAAAATGGTTATTAATGTTATTGACTTTTGTTGTTTTAGATTTTTATATAAAAATATTGAGATTAAAGTCAAAATGCTTATCAATATGTTCAAGACAAGATAGGGAATAGATGAATTGAGTGATGATATGCAATGGACTGTATTGTCAATAGAGACTTGGGCAAATGGAGCTAAAGTGAAAGTACCCATCAAGACGGCTGATAAAAGAAGAAAAACTGATTGCCAACGTTGTATAACCATAATAAAAATGTTAGATAATTGATATGACAAAGTTAAGAAACTAATTGCAGTGTCGAAAATTTTTATGAGTCTTTTGTAAATTATCATAAAATGAGTCGCAAAATAATTAAATTAGAGTAAGAAATTGGTTTATGTGTTGAGTTTCATTTTGCTATAAAAAGGTGTGTATATTGCCCTAAATTTAACCTTCTTGATTGCGAAAATCCAAAATAAATTTTTATATTTGTGACATTATAACATCAACCAATATACTTTCGTTGTATGGACATTAATAATATCATGAACGCCCTCGAGGCGAAACACCCGGGAGAAAAGGAATATCTCCAGGCTGTAAAAGAAGTGTTGCTCTCAGTTAAGGATGTTTATAATCAGCATCCCGAGTTTGAAAAAGCAAAAATTATTGAGCGCATGGTTGAGCCCGATAAGATTGTTACATTTAGAGTGACTTGGATTGATGACAATGGTGAGGTGCAAACCAATATCGGCTATCGAGTGCAGTTTAACAATGCAATCGGCCCTTATAAAGGGGGGATTCGTTTCCATGCTTCGGTCAACCTTTCAATCCTTAAGTTCCTTGGTTTTGAACAAACATTTAAGAATGCATTGACAACGCTCCCGATGGGAGGTGGCAAGGGGGGATCTGATTTTTCACCTCGAGGAAAAAGCGATCGTGAAATAATGAGATTCTGTCAGGCATTTATGCTGGGACTTTGGAAAAATCTTGGCCCTGATCGAGATGTCCCTGCCGGAGACATTGGAGTCGGTGGTCGTGAAGTCGGTTATATGTATGGAATGTATAAACGTCTTGTTGAAGAGCATACAGGAACATTTACCGGTAAGGGGCTTGACTTTGGTGGCTCTCGTATCCGTCCGGAAGCAACCGGTTTTGGTGCAATATATTTTGTAAACGATGTGTTAGCTCGTAGCAATGATTCTATTGCCGGAAAAACTGTGGCAATATCGGGCTTTGGAAATGTGGCTTGGGGTGCTGCACTTAAAGCTACCGAGCTTGGTGCAAAAGTGGTGACCATTTCGGGTCCCGATGGATATGTATATGATCCCGATGGAATATCCGGTGAGAAGATTGACTATATGCTTGAACTTCGAGCTTCAGGAAACGACATTGTAGAACCATATGTAGAAAAATACCCTGGAGCTATATTCTATGCCGGTAGAAAGCCTTGGGAGCAGAAAGTTGATATAGCATTGCCATGTGCAACGCAAAATGAATTAAATGGCGATGATGCCAAAATGCTTGTTGACAACAAAGTGCAGTTGGTGGCAGAAGTGAGCAACATGGGATGTACGCCTGACGCAATCGATCATTTTATAGAATCTCGCACAATATACGCTCCCGGTAAAGCTGTTAATGCCGGTGGCGTTGCTACTTCCGGACTTGAAATGAGTCAGAATGCAATGCACTTGACTTGGAGTAATGAAGAAGTGGATATGCGTTTGCACGGGATTATGGATGATATACATGAGCAATGTGTGAAGTATGGTGCTGAACCGGATGGCTATATAAATTATATGAAGGGCGCCAACATTGCCGGATTTATGAAGGTCGCCAATGCTATGATGGGACAAGGTATTATTTGATTACTTTAGATATATATTATCGAAAGCCTCCAATTTTGGAGGCTTTCGTTGTTTTGACATATCAACTTCAATAGAATAAGATTGTTTGTTTACGATAATAAGGGTAATGCCAATTATCGTAAAGCTATATCTTTGAATCAAAATATTTATAACTATGAAAAACACAATTATTTATTTAGTACCGTTGCTATATTGTCTATTGTCATGTAATGCATCAAAAGACGCAAATTCTTTCCAACATGATGTTAATAAATTATTGATTGATCGAAGTACAACAAGACATTTTGTTTTTGGAGATTCAATTTCTTCAAAATTATCGGTGGCGTTGGATTCGGTAGAAATGAATTTCGTAATAGATACGCTCGGTAAAGGTGTGTATTTGCAGGTGCATCGGGTAGTGATAAATAGCGACCGAAATAAAACTATGGAAGTCTATTCTGAAGACAATATGAATGATAGCGTTGTTTCCGATACTCAGAGTCGGATTGCGCAAAACTATTCAACACAAGTCGCTACAGCCGGAAATCATTTTTTATGGTTGATAGTATTGGCCATAGTATTAATGGTCTCATTGATTTTTTTGAAGGTAAAACTGAGATAATCCCAAGTTATTCTTCGGCGGTCAGATGAGATAGCCGTTGTTCAAGGTCGGTTGAAGACAGACGAGTGATGATAGTGCCTCTATGAGCAAATGATATAGTGCCGGTTTCCTCGCTGACTACTATTGCCGCCGCATCGGTAGCTTGGCTTATGCCAAGAGCAGAGCGGTGACGAAGTCCCATCGAACGAGGAATCTTTGTGTCATGGCTTACCGGAAGTATGCATCCGGCTGATTTGATACGTCCATTGGCAATTATCATAGCTCCATCGTGTAGTGGTGAATTTTTGAAAAATATATTTTCAATCAACCTGGAGTTGATTGTAGAATCTATTTTGTCACCGGTATTTTCATATGTCTCAAGTGGAATTGATTGTTGGATGACAATTAAAGCTCCCGTCTTTGATTTTGACATTGACATGCATGCATATACTATGGGCATGACCCATCGGCGTGTATCGTCTTCGGTGGAGTCGTGGTTGTGTCTAAACATGTTACGTAGAAATTGCCAACGTTTGTGGTTGCCAAGTTCGACAAGAAAACGCTTGATTTGTTCTTGAAATAAGATTACAAGTATGATAAGCCCAATTGACATAACTTTATCTAAAATTGTGCCTATAAGTCTCATTTCAAGAATCTCAGACGTGACAACCCATACGGCAATGAACGCCAATACACCAAAAAAAATGTTGTTGGTGCCCGATTCTTTCATGATGCGATAGAGGTAAAACAGCATAGTTGCCACTATCAATACATCGAGAGCGTCTTTAAAGCCGAAAGGTTCCATAGCTATGAATTGAGGGTAAGGGTTACAAGTTTTACTGCTTCTGAGGCTTGTCTTACGTCATGAACGCGTAATATCGAAGCTCCTGACAATAATGCAATGGTGTTGAGTACGGTGGTGCCGTTAAGAGCTTTGTCTGGAGTCGTGTTAAGGGTATGATATACCATTGATTTACGAGAAAAACCTACAAGCAATGGGCGTTTAAATAAATGAAACAGATTGAGATTGTGCAATAAAGAAAAATTCTGCTTTGTGGTTTTGGCAAATCCAAATCCAGGATCTATGATTATGTCATTTACTCCAAGCAAAGCAAGTCTATTTACTTTTTCTCCAAGCTCGGCAAGTGTATCGGACGTGACATCACGATATTCTGTCATGTCATTCATTGTGGCAGGGGTGCCACGCATATGCATCAATATATATGGAATGTTTTTAAGAGATGCTACAGTTTCAAACATCATCGAGTCAAGATTTCCACCCGAAATATCATTAATAATGTCTGCATCCATTTGAGCTATTGCTGTGCCGGCCACATCGGCGCGAAATGTGTCTACACTAACAATTATATTGGGCGCTATCTGCCTGATGGCATTCATGCCCATGCCTAAGCGATCGATTTCTTCTTGAGGAGAAATGTTGTCGGCGCCGGGGCGAGATGAATATGCTCCAAGATCAAGCCAATCGACTCCATCAGCAATCATACTTTCTACGCGACGTTTTACTGCATCTGCGTTATGGAGACGAGAATTGGCATAGAAAGAGTCGGGAGTAACATTGAGTATTCCCATCACTTGAGGACGGTCTATGTCAATGAGCCGTCCCTTGATGTTTAGCGTATATGGAGTGAACTGTATCACAGTCATAGCATTATTTATGCGAAAATACACAAACTTCCCCGATTATGCAAATTTAGCATAATCGGGGAAGTTGTAAGTGTGGCAGCGCCGATTATTGGGAGTGTTGGTAAAGGTAGCGTTTGATAGAGCGTTTTGGCGTTTTTTCAAACTCTTCGCTTTGAACCTTCACTTTCTTTATTTGAGAATAAGCAGGTAGTCCCTTATTGAGCGCTGATATATTATCTTCCATAATTTGCTGCATGTCAGATGTGTTATAGCCCGATTGGGTTGCAAGGTCGAGATCGGGATACGCAAGAGCTACAAGTGAGCCGTCTTCCTCGATAATGAGTGATTCTGCTACGTAAGGCATGTTGTTGAGCTTTTGTTCTATCTCTTCAGGATATATGTTTTGTCCAGATGGTCCGAGAATCATATTTTTGTTGCGACCACGTATGTAGACATAGCCATCAGCGTCGATTGTGCATAGGTCGCCGGTGTTCATCCATCCGTCACGCATTACCGATTGTGTGGCTTCATCGTTTTTGTAATATCCCATCATGACATTTTGTCCTCGCACCCACAACTCTCCTGCGATGTTTTCGGGATCGGTTGATTCAATTCGGCCTTCCATGCGATCGACAATCTTTCCGCACGAAGCCTGTCTTTGAGTCTCCCATGGGCAATAGGCGATAAGTGGTGCACATTCGGTCATCCCGTAACCAACTGTGTATGGAAATTGTATACGACGCAAAAATGTTTCAACTTCTTTGTTGAGGGCTGCTCCACCAATGATAATCTGGTGCACGTTGCCGCCAAATGCATCCATTAGACCAGTTTTGATACGGGTAAGTAGCTTGTCGTCTATAAATGGGACGTGCATCAATAATTTCATTAGAGGCTTTTCGAGTAGAGGGAATACTTTGGTCTTGACGATTTTTTCAAGAATTAAGGGGACGGTCACAATGAGTTTTGGCTTTACCGAAGCAAATGCATCGAGTATCACCCTTGGCGAGGGTATGCGAGTGAGGAAATGAATGTGACAGCCTTTGACAAATGGATGTATAAGTTCGACAACGAGACCATACATGTGAGCAAGTGGTAGCATGCATACAATACCATCTCCGGGAAATAAAAACTTCAATCGGTCGATGGTGAACTGCACGTTACTACGGATGTTTCCGTATGATAGCATTACGCCTTTTGAAAAACCTGTAGACCCGGACGTGTAGTTGATTAGTGCCAACTCACTATCAGAGTCTTTATGGTAAATGACGTCATCGATAGTGAAGCGTTCGGGATATTTGCGTCCGAATAATTCATTTAGATGAGCACGAGCATTAGTGAGCTTGTCATTGCGAGATACAAGTATGGAGTAGTCACTGATGAGCATGACTCCTTCAAGCAGTTTCATGGCATCGGGATCAAGATTCTCCCAGATGGATATGTCGGTAAATAAAAGTTTTGCTTCAGAATGAGTTACTAAATGGTGTATATTGTCAGACTTAAACTCATGGAGTATAGGTACAGCCACGGCGCCATAAGTTATGGTAGCAAAGAATGCTACAGCCCATTGCGAAGAGTTTTTGCCACAAAGTGCAATTTTGTCTCCGGGCTTTATTCCTGTATTTTCAAATAATAAATGTAGTTTTGCAATTTTGCGAGCAATGTCACGATATTGAAATGAAACACCGTTGAAGTCTGTCAATGCAAGTGATTCCCAATTGTTACGAATCGATTCTTGTATAAAACAATTTAGACTTTGTGCCATATTATATATTTATTGGTACAACTATGCGTTAGAATAGAGAATATTATGCAAATGTATCAAAAAAATACAGAATAAAGAAATCTATGTCTCCACTATTTGCTATAAAGGACAGTATATGCAGCTTTTTAAGCAAATGGGATTTTTTGATTAATCTCCCGGAGCAATCTCTGATAATTCACGCATTTCGTCATATTCGTTCCATTCACTGTCATTTTCAGAGTATATGGTAATGGGTAGCAATTCAAAGTCGGCCAATGCGTTATTAATGATGCGGTTGAATATGTGAATTGATCGAGTGTAAAACACCCAATTGCGTTCGTCGTCACCGGTATATACGCCGGTCATCACGGCAATACGATCTTTTTTGAATGCATCTGTTAATGCTTCATGCACCGCTTCCATCAATGTAGATGTGGCAAAATCGGGCATGCCAGATCTATCTCCGGAATATTTCCAGGTGATTTCTATGCGTATGTTGTACTTTCCGGATGCGCGTACTTCTTCCATGCCACCTCGTCCTGTGACCATAATCAATCGTCCTGATTCGCTTTCGGTGGGTGCTGTCCACCAATCAGAGCCTATTTTCATAATTTTCAGATGTATAATTTTATAACTCTATAAAATTAGCAAAAGTTAGTGACTTTAGCATTATTTGTTGTTTAAAATTTGCTGTGACGTGTTGATTTAGTTAATTTCGCGTCATATTATACATAATGATTTATGATGCGTAAACTGATATTAATCATCCTATTGTCAATTTCGGTCGGTGGCGTATTGGCTCAGCAACGTGAGGTGAGAGCAGTGTGGCTTACGACAAATGGTGGGCTCGATTGGCCAAAGGGTGTTTTTGATGTGTTGGAACAGAAAAAGTCATTGGTTGAAATATTGGACCGTCTTGCGGCCGCTAACTTTAATACGATATTGTTTCAAGTGCAAGCAACAGGTGATGTGGCTTGGATGTCGAGTTTGCAACCGGCAATGGCTTCTATTACCGGTAATGGGAGTAGCGCTCTTAAATATGATGTGGCGCAATATGTGATAGAACAATGCCATGCGCGTAACATGGAATGTCATGCATGGGTAGCCCCGTATAGGGTCGGGTCGGCAAGTGGCGCGGCTCGTTATGACTCAAATGAGATCAAACATGTGATTAGGACTCATCCTGAAATGTGTATTAAATATTCCGGAAACTATTATCTTGATCCCGGATTGCCCGAAACTCGTCAATATCTGGTTGACCTTTATAGAGAGTTGCTTGAAAATTATGATTTTGACGGAATCAACCTTGATTACACTCGTTATCCCGGTGTTGACTTTGATGACTCTGCATCATATAACAAGGACAATAATCCTGATGGCTTGTCAAAAGATGATTGGCGCAGACAAAATATAAACATGCTTGTTGCTGATATATATGATATGGCAAAAACGATAGATCCGTATATAAAAGTCGGGTCTGCTCCTATCGGAACTTATAAAAATGTGCCCGGATATAGCAATTCTACAGCATATTATAGTTTCTTTCAAGATCCCGGGCAATGGTGTGGTAGTGAAAATCATGATTTGGTGATACCGCAGATGTATTGGACTGAAAAATATGGTTTTTCTACGAACATGAAGACTTGGGTGGCTAATTGTAACGGTCGTCAGATAATAGTAGGCTTAGCGCCGTATAAAATGGATGTAGAAGATTGGGATGTTAGTGTAATTACCGGCCAGATAGAAAAAGCACGTGAAACAGACGGAATATCCGGCGTGTGTTTTTTTAGGACAGACCATGTAATTGGAGCCGGAAGCAAAGTGCGTGGATTGTATGAAGCACTGACAGATGATTATTTTAAACAACCGGCTCATATACCATCAATGTCTTATAATGGAGCGACGACTCCCAACGCTCCTCGAAATGTTGAATATGAACATGTTGGTGACAAATATATTATAGCGTGGAATGAGCCAGAGCTTGATTCTGACAACACCCCGATTAGGTATTATTCGATATATTTAACAGATGGAGTCAGCGTTGATAGGACAAATCCCGACAATGTAGTGGTCGCTAAAGTTGCAGGCACTCGGTTTGAATATCCATCTAAAGTAGAGGGGCTGCAGTTTGCTGTATCGGCTTTTGATTGTAATTATTATGAAAGCCGTGCCGCAATGAAAGGGGAGACCGGCATTGAAGACGTGCTCGTCAATGATGATTTTATTTATTCTTACGATGTGTTGAGAGTGCGTTCAGACCGTCCGCTTGATCGAGTGGAGGTTTATACTATGATGGGTGCTTGCTCAATGTACTGCCCGGTAAGTGGGTGTGAAGCGTGGGTTGATTGTTCGCCGTTGCAAGAAGGAATGTACATAGCTCGCACTGTCGATGAAAATGGCGATAGCAAGGTCAATAAGTTTGTCAAGTGAAATTTTTAAAGTTAAAAATTTGGCTGACGGCTCACTTATGACTAACTTTGGTAAAAAATAAATTTATTGCAATTTAACAATGGAAATTACTGGAAAAATCATCCTTGCATTACCTGAAATGTCAGGTACTTCTAAAGCCGGTAATGCATGGAAGAAACGTGAATATGTACTCGAGACTCAAGAACAATATCCCCGTAAAGTACATTTTGACTTTTTTGGCGATAAAGCCGATCAATATCCGCTTTCGGTAGGTGATACAATTGTATTAAGTTTTGATATCGAAAGTCGAGAATATAATGGACGTTGGTTTACGTCTATTAGAGGATGGAAAGCAGAGAAAACATCTCAGACAATGGGCGCTCCTGTAGCTGCTCCGATGGATTATCCGACAGATGTGCCATTTCCTCCGGCACCATCTTTTGAAAACACTGATTCAAAAGACGATCTTCCATTTTAATAATGAGAATCAATAAAAACAAATCGCGATGACAGACAATCAAGTCATTGCGATTTGTTTTTTATTGAAGATGCTTATAATATAGTTTGGGCAACGGCTTCGGCACACCGTTCGCCATCTATGGCTGCCGACACAATGCCTCCGGCATAACCGGCACCTTCGCCACATGGATACAACCCTTTTATTGAAATGTGTTGAAGAGTCGTATTGTCGCGACTGATACGTACGGGAGAAGATGTGCGAGTCTCGCATCCGATGAGTATGGCATTGTTGGTGAGAAATCCCGGTGCTTTGCGACCAAAATCAATAAATCCTTGCTGTAATCTGTAGCTAATGAATGGGGGTAGTAATTTATTTATTAGAGACGAGTGTATCCCCGGGGCATAGGATGTGGCAGGAAGACTTTTAGATAGTTTTCCTTCGACAAAGTCGAGCATGCGTTGTGCCGGAGCATTATGTGTGCGTGATGATTCTTCATAGAATCGGGCTTCGATGTCTTCTTGAAATTTCATTATTTTCAAGGCGCCATGCTTATTATACTCTTTATCGACATCCTCGGGAAGAATCTCAACAACCATTCCGGAGTTGGCCCATTTCGTACCACGTGTTGATGGCGACATGCCATTGACTACAAGTTGATTTTCACCACTTGCAGCCGGAATAATGAAGCCTCCGGGACACATGCAGAATGAGTAAACTCCGCGGTCATCAACGCGTGTCAGCATAGAATATTCAGCGGCAGGCAGATATTGACCTCTTCCGTTGGGATTGTGGTATTGGATGGTGTCGATGAGGTGTTGAGGGTGCTCAAGACGGACTCCGACTGCAATACCTTTGGCTTCGATGTAGACATTGCGTGACATAAGCATGTGGTATATGTCACGGGCGGAGTGCCCTGTCGCTAAAATTACCTGACCGGTAAATTCTCTACCGTCGGAAGTGATAACACCGTGGCACTTGTTGTCAATAATGCGCAAGTCGGTAACGCGTGTTGAAAAATGCACTTCACCACCGGATGCAATAATAGTATTGCGCATTGCTTTGATTATATTTGGCAGTTTGTCGGTACCAATGTGAGGATGGGCGTCAATCAATATATCATCAGATGCGCCATGTTGATGAAATATGGATAAAATGCGTTCTACCGAGCCGCGCTTTTTGCTGCGTGTGTAGAGTTTCCCATCAGAATAAGCACCGGCTCCACCTTCTCCAAAACAATAGTTTGAATCAGGATTTACGATGTTTTCGCGAGCAATCATGGCCATGTCTTTTCTGCGCGAGTCAACGTCCTTGCCACGTTCCAACACGATAGGGCGTAGACCTAATTCAATCAGTCGAAGGGCGGCAAATAGTCCGGCAGGACCGGCGCCCACAACAATTATGTTTGTGGCATTGCTGACGTTGCCATAGGTGATTGGAGATACCAAAGGCTCAAACTGTTCAGCTATGTCAACAGACACTCTCACAGTCACATTGACCATCACCTGGCGTTGTCGAGCATCAATAGACCGTCGTATGATACGTATCGATTTTATACGGTCGGCTTTTATGTGCATGGCTTTAGCGGCTTCTGTTGCGAGCAGATCTGAGGTCGCTGCAATGTGGGGAGATACTCGCAGTTGTATGTCATGTATCATGATTGGCGTATATTAATTATTTATCTATATGAAGCGTGACTTAGTTTGTCTTTTTGCCACCATATGGTGGCTATAGCAAGAAGTGTTGCAAGCAAGTCGGAGCATGCCATACTTGCCCACACTCCATCGATGCCCCAAAATTTAGGGAGTATAAGCAAGAAGGGTATGATAAAAAACAATTGTCGTGTTAAAGATAGAAATATGGAAAATTTAGGATGACCGATTGATTGAAAGAAATTCTGTATGACAATTTGGCATCCTACAATAGGGAAAAATATGAAAAATATTTTAAATCCATTTGTGGCAATTGCTATCAGAGTAGTGTCGTTGGTAAACAAAGAACTGATTTGTCGAGGAAAACATTCCGTGATTATAAATCCAATAGTAGTAATGGCTATTGCGACCTGGATTCCTAAACTTAAAGTGCGTTTTACCCTTGCCCAATTGTTGGCTCCATAGTTATATCCGAGTATCGGTTGCATGCCTTGAGTGACCCCAAACACTACCATTGCAAAAAACATGGTGGTGCGGTTGATGATCCCATAAGCACCTACGGATAAGTTGCCATCGGCAGACTCGCAATTGAGTAGTGCTTTGTTGATAAACACGACAACTATACATCCACACACATTCATTAAAAAGGGGGAAAGCCCGATTGAATATATGCGTTTGACTATTGATAGTGAAAGCCATTTACGATTCCATTGTAGGTGGACATAGCTTTTCTTGGATAGAAAGTGATGAAATACCCATATAAAAGCAACAGCTTGGCCACAAATAGTGGCTGATGCAGCTCCGGCAATGCCCCATTTTAATACAAAAATAAATATTGGTGCTAAAATGATGTTGGCTACGACTGATAACAATGCCGAAATCATTGCTTTGCGAGGATATCCGGTAGAGCGCATTAAGTTGTTGAGACCAATAAATGTGTATGATATTGGAGTGGCAATTAGTATGACGACCATAAATTCTCGCGCGTAAGAAATAGTTTCGTCAGTCGCGCCAAAAAAGTATAATATCGGATCGAGAAATATTAATGTTAGACTGCCAAATATCAATGAATGTATGATGCAAAGTGTCATTACGTTGTTTACAACATCAGTGGCTCGCATGTCATCTTTTTGGCCGAGAAAAATAGAAGCGATGGTGGAGCCACCGGCGGCTATTGAAGTGCAAAAAGCTATCACAAGATTCATTAGCGGAAATGTGATGGCCAGCCCGGCGATGGCCATTGCACCTACGCCACGCCCGATAAATATGCTGTCGACAATATTGTAGAGTGAAGTCGCTACGCTGGCAATGATGGCAGGGACCGAGTATCGTAATAATAGACGGCCTATAGGTTGTGAACTTAGTTCCTGAGGATTGTTGTTAGCCATATTTTCCGGTTGGTTTTGCAAAATTAACTCAATCTGCTACAATTTCTATTGTGGAACGTATTAATTTTGCGTAAAAATTTATTTGGTATTACAATGGCTAAAGTAGGTGTTTTGTTTGATTTGGACGGCGTATTGATTGATAGTGAACGTCTTTATAGTGAATTTTATGATGATATCGCCCGATTGTATGATACCGGAGAAGAAAATTTTTCTATGGCGATAAAGGGAAGTACGATTGAAAAAATCCTCGAAAAATATTTTCCGTCTGATAAGGCTAAAGCAGATGTCCTGGCACGAATAAATAGTTTTGAAGAAAATATGCAATATCCTATATTTGATGGAGTATTAGATTTTTTAAAAGAACTTAAAAGTCGCCAAATACCGGCGGCAATCGTTACAAGCAGCAGTAATGAGAAAATGCGACGCCTATATGCTCAATATCCCGATTTTCCCGATTATTTCGATGCAATAGTGACCGGTTCGGATGTTAAAAAATCGAAACCACACCCTGAGGGCTATTTGCTTGCTGCTGAGCGTATAGGGTGTGATGCAACCGACTGCTTTGTGTTTGAAGACTCATTAAGTGGATTGGAGGCGGGAAATGCTGCCGGAGCAACTGTAATCGGGCTGTATACGACATTGTCTGCCGAGTCATTAAATGGCAAAGCCCACAAACTCATAGGTGGATTTGTAGGCTTTGGTGTGGATGATATGCTTTCAGTCAATAAATATTGTCAGCCTTGAAACTCATGTCAAGCCCCTTGACAGAGTGGGTTAATGCTCCTACTGAGATATAGTCAACGCCACATTCGGCGTAGTCTCGTAGTGTGTCGAATGTGATACCGCCTGATGACTCGATTTCGACACGGCCATTAATTAGTTTTACTGCATCGCGTGTGCGTTCGGGGGTGAAATTGTCAAGCATTATGCGATCTACGCCGGCTTCGAGGGCAAGATTTATTTCCTCGGTGTTGCGTACTTCAACCTCGATTTTGAGGTCTCGACCGGCTTCTTTGCAATATTTCTTGGCTGCACTGACTGCTTCTTTTATCCCTCCGGCAAAGTCAACGTGGTTATCTTTGATGAGAATCATGTCAAAGAGTCCGATGCGATGATTGCAACCTCCACCAATTCTGACGGCTTCTTTTTCAAGCATGCGCAGTCCGGGAGTTGTCTTGCGAGTGTCAAGCACTTTTGTTTTCAGACCATCGAGCCGAGCTTGATATCTAGCCGTTACAGTTGCGATACCGCTCATGCGTTGCATGATATTCAGCATGATGCGTTCGGTTTGCAGTAGTGAGCGAACTTTTCCTTCTACGATAAATGCGACATCGCCAGGCTTTACTTGGGAGCCATCGGCAATGTATGTTGTCATTTTTAGTGTTGGGTCAAATTTTTTGAATACTTTACAAGCCATCTCTACTCCGGCCAAGATTCCCTCTTCTTTTACAATGAGACGTTGTCGACCCATTTCGTCAGCCGGTATAGTAGATAAAGTGGTATGGTCACCGTCTCCGACATCTTCAGCAAAAGCAAGAGTCAGCAAATCGTCGATTAATTCGTCTTTGGTTTTCATTGCGGTTGGTTTAATTATCCTGGACAAAGGTAACAATAAAATTTTATTTGTAACAAAATGTAGCATGTAGAGAATCGTAACATAAATAAAAAAAGGAGGGGTATTGCTTGCGGAAAATATAATATTAAATAAGTTGTGTGGAAAAATGTTGATATATTGATATTTTTTTGCGAAATTTGCAATGATTATTTTAATTTACAAACGGAATACTTAAATTACTAATTCATAACTAATTACGTATGAAGAAGAGTGCACTTCAGAAAGCCCGTGCGGCTTATCAGCCCAAGTTGCCCGTTATTCTCACAGCTCCGGTTAAAGCTGTAGAGGGCAATCCAACTCAATCAGTTGCCGACCAGGAAGATATTAAAAATTTATTTCCTAATACTTATGGTTTGCCCGAAATACATTTTGAAAAGGACAATAATGCAACTGTACATAAGCCTATCAATGTAGGTGTTATCCTTTCGGGAGGACAGGCTCCCGGTGGCCATAATGTGATAAGTGGCTTGTATGATGGAATTAAGAAAATTAATCGTGACAGCCGTCTTTATGGTTTCTTGATGGGACCTGGTGGTTTTGTTGATCATCAGTATAAAGAACTTACCGGTGACATTATTGATGAATATCGTAATACCGGTGGTTTTGACATCATCGGCTCGGGTCGTACAAAACTTGAAACAAAGCAGCAATTTGACAAAGGACTTGAAATCCTTAAACAACTTAATATTTCAGCACTTGTAATTATTGGTGGTGATGATTCTAACACTAATGCTGCAATTCTAGCAGAATATTATAAGTCAATCGACGCAGGTGTACAAGTGATTGGTTGCCCCAAAACTATTGATGGTGACTTGAAAAATGAAGTAATTGAGACTTCTTTTGGATTTGATACTGCTACAAAAGTTTATAGTGAAGTTATCGGCAACATTCAGCGAGACTGTAATTCGGCAAAGAAATATTGGCACTTTATCAAACTTATGGGACGCTCTGCAAGCCACATCGCACTTGAGTGTGCTTTGCAATGTCAACCCAATGTGTGTATCGTTTCAGAAGAAGTTGAAGCCAAGAAGCAGACTCTCAACGATGTAGTTAATTCTATTGCAGATATAGTTGCTGCTCGAGCTGCCAAGGGATGGAATTTTGGCACAGTCCTTATTCCGGAAGGCTTGATTGAGTTTATACCTGCAATGAAGGCTCTAATCGCAGAACTGAATGACTTGCTTGCTGCTAAGGGTGCTGAGTTTGCTGAAGTTGATAGGGATAATCAAATTAAGTGGATTGCATCTCACTTAAGCGCTGAAAATGCTGCAATATATTCAAGCTTGCCTGATGGCGTAGCTCGTCAGTTGAGCCTTGACCGCGACCCTCATGGCAACGTACAAGTTTCGCTTATTGAAACTGAAAAATTGCTTGGAGAGATGGTAGCTCGTCGCTTGAACGAAATGAAGGCCGATGGTCGTTATGTCGGAAAATTTGCTGCGATGTATCACTTCTTTGGTTATGAAGGCCGCTGTGCCGATCCGTCAAACTTTGACGCCGACTATTGCTATGCACTCGGATTCAATGCCTCTTGCTTGATTAGTGCTGGCGTTACAGGTTATATGTCAAGTGTAAGAGGATTGACCAATGCTTCTGTACAGTGGATTCCTGGTGGGATACCAATCACAATGATGATGAACATGGAACGTCGTCATGGCGCAATGAAACCGGTAATACAAAAAGCGCTTGTACGTCTTGATGGTGCACCTTTCCGCAAGTTTACAGCTAAGCGCGACAAATGGGCTCTTAACACCGAGTTTGTATATCCGGGTCCGATACAATACTTTGGCCCTGCTGAAGTTTGTGACCAACCATCGCTCACTTTGATTTACGAAGGAGAAAGATATTAATAATATTCCCGAATTTCAGCTTGCTAAGGTCGTCCACGGGGAGCATAATGCTTATGGACGGCCTTATTTATTGTCGTGAAGTAGAGCGATAATGATTAAATTTGCATAAAAATGGTGTGATAATTACAGTTATGTATGGAGTTTTCATTAACTTAGCACATCATTAACATGACTTCTAATTATTTTCACACTAACCCTTGAAAGCTATGTCAGCCGATGAAAATTTTGAATATGATGAAATAAAAGCGATTGCCTTTATACGAGGTCGTTTATCCGAAGATAAAGCTCATAAATATGATGATGACGAATTGCTCAATGTTATTGATATGATATGGGATTATTACGAAGCAAACGGATTGCTTGACATAGATAGTGACGATGTGTCGGATTGCGATGAATTGGCTGATATTGTCGCATATGTAAAGAGAATGTTGGCAAAGGATAAGGATGCTTTGGTGGCTCCCGAAGATGTAAAAGAACTTGTGGAAGCTGAGTTGGCATATGAAGATTCGATAGGACTTGGCGAAGATTGATAATTAAATGAATTTGATTAGACGCATATTATTTATCGGGGCATTGTTGTGTTTGTCGGTAGGAGTGACCGTAGCTCAAGAAAAAAGAGAAGTGCTAAAAGATGATGCCGATATAATGGTTTTGTCGTTAGCTGAAAATGTGACAATACCGAGAGTAGCTAAGAAGCAACATGAGTCGATACGGTCGCACATGTATGCCATGGCTAAAAAATTAATAAATAATGGGATTAAAGTAGAGTCGCTTCGAGAAGGAGAGGTGTTGGTCGCCACTATACCTACTGATGAATTGTTTGCACCTAATGATAGTGTGTTGCTTGATGACAAGTCAGAAAAGTTACAAAGTTTCACAGGCTTTCTTGTCTCTAACGGCATGTATAAGTTGTTGTTGGCTGTGCACACCGATGACACCGGTTCGCCTGAATATTCCGATCGATTGAGTGAGTCACGTGTGTATGCCGTATATGATTGGTTTGAAAATAAAGGATTTGACATGTCGTATGTAGTGCCATATGCTATGGGGGCAACTGTGGCGTTGAACCCTAATAATAGCAGAGCAAATAGGGCCGCTAATCGTCGTCTTGAAGTATATGTGGTACCCGAAAAAACGGCAGTGGCGCTTGCAAAGGCTGAAAAACTAAAGTAAGCTTATGCTTTTTACGTTATTTTCGCTAAATTTGCAGAAATTTTAAGCATTAAAAAGTCGCTTACTTAGTCAATTTAATGCCACCTCGATTAATAAGGGCGGTTGATTTAAATTATAGTGATTTTTAATGTTGTATTAATGAAATAAAAATAGCTTCTAAATTATCCCTAAAAATGGCAAAGGAACTTAAAGACCTCACCAAACGTAGTGAGGACTATTCTAAATGGTATAACGAACTTGTGGTAAAAGCCGACCTCGCAGAACAATCGGCAGTGCGAGGTTGTATGGTAATAAAACCATACGGCTATGCAATTTGGGAAAAAATGCAACACGAATTGGATCGAATGTTCAAAGAAACAGGACATGTCAATGCCTATTTCCCTTTGCTTATTCCCAAGTCATTCCTTAGTCGTGAAGCCGACCACGTTGAAGGCTTTGCCAAAGAATGTGCGGTTGTAACGCACTATCGTTTGAAAAATTCTCCCGAGGGAAAAGGTATAGTTGTCGACCCGGAAGCGCGACTTGAAGAGGAGCTTATCATACGTCCGACATCAGAGACTATAATCTGGAATACATATCGCAATTGGATAAATAGCTATCGCGACCTGCCTATTTTGTGTAATCAATGGGCTAATGTCATGCGTTGGGAGATGCGTACTCGCATGTTCTTGCGTACGGCTGAGTTTTTGTGGCAAGAAGGGCACACCGCTCATGCCACAAAGGAAGAAGCTCTCGAAGAAGTTATGAAAATGCTTGAAGTATATCGCTCGTTTGCTGAGAAGTTTATGGCTGTCCCGGTCATTAAGGGTGTAAAGAGTGCTAATGAGCGTTTTGCAGGAGCGTTAGACACATTTACTATTGAAGCTATGATGCAGGATGGAAAAGCATTACAGTCGGGGACATCGCACTTCCTTGGCCAGAATTTTGCAAAGGCATTTGATGTGAAATTTATCAATAAAGAGAATAAGCTAGATTATGTCTGGGCTACTTCATGGGGCGTTTCTACGCGTTTGATGGGAGCGTTGATTATGACGCATTCCGACGATAATGGTCTTGTGCTTCCGCCAAATCTGGCTCCAATACAAGTAGTGATAGTTCCGATTTATAAAAATGCTGAGCAATTGGCTCAAGTTGATGAAAAGGTGGCTCCAATTGTTAATGAATTGCGAGCTTTAGGAATAAGTGTAAAGTATGACAATGCCGACAACAAGCGCCCCGGATTTAAGTTTGCCGATTATGAACTAAAGGGAGTCCCGGTTAGATTGGCTATAGGTGCTCGAGATATAGAAAATGGTACGGTAGAAGTAATGCGTCGAGACACATTGGAAAAGAGTGTAGCACAACTCCAAGGTATTGCATCTCATGTGAAAGATTTGCTTGACGAGATACAAGAAAATATATATCAAAAAGCACTTAAACATAGAGAATCGATGACTCGCACCGTTGAGACATACGATGAGTTTAAAGTGGAAATTGAGAAGGGTGGATTTATCCTCGCTCATTGGGATGGAACTCCGGAAACAGAGGAGAAGGTCAAAGAGGAAACTAAAGCTACCATTCGTTGTATACCACTTGATGGAGACAAGACTCCCGGCAAGTGTATGGTGACAGGAAAACCATCGGCTCAGCGTGTGATTTTTGCTCGTAGTTATTAATTATTAGGATATTTATGCCACCTGAGATGCATTATGTTTGCATCGTGGTGGCATTTTTTTTAATTGTAATCGCCCGTATCAATTATGAAATTGCCTAAAATAGCTATTATTGTACCATGTTATAATGAAGAAAAGGCATTGCCTATAACGGCAGAGCATTTATGTGGAGTCTTAGATAAGATGGTAGCTGCTCAGTTAATCGATGAATGTAGCTACATACTGTGTTGTGATGATGGCAGTAAAGATGATACGTGGTCGGAGATAAAAAGATTACATAATAGCGACAGCCGGATAAAGGGAATATCTTTAGCGCACAATAGAGGGCATCAATATGTTTTGCTTGCCGGATTGATGACTGCAAAAAATAATTGTGACGCTGCGGTGTCGATCGATGCTGACCTTCAAGACGATCCCGAGGCGATAGAGGAAATGGTGAAGGCGTTTCATCGGGGGAAAGAGATAGTATATGGTGTTAGGTCAAGTAGAGCAAGCGATACTTGGTTTAAACGTACGACTGCTCATGCTTTTTATCGCTTCCAAAACATGATGGGTCTCGAAACGGTATACGATCATGCTGATTACAGGCTGATGAGCCGTCGGGCAATAGAGTTGCTTGGACAATATGGTGAAAGTAATCTTTTCTTAAGAGGTATAGTTCCTCAGATAGGTCTTGATACAGAAGTGGTGTGTTATGAACGTCATGAACGTATTGCCGGAGAGTCAAAATATCCGTTGGCTAAGATGCTTAGCTTTTCAATAGATGGCATTACTTCATTTTCAGCTAAGCCTATGCGTATGATATTTGTTATTGGGTTGTTGCTGCTGATGATTGATATTGTTGTGTCAATATATGTTTTTTCTGCATATTTTGCTCATAATGCAATCTCAGGTTGGACTTCGTTGATGTTGTCAGTGTGGTTTCTCGGAAGTTTGATATTGATGAGCATAGGCATAGTCGGCGAGTATATCGGTAAGATATTTGCCGAAGTAAAAGCACGACCAAGATATGCCATTAAAGACACCTTGCTCGATTGACTTATAAATCAAGGATACCTTCGGGAAGAGTCATTATAATAAGTTGCTCATCTTGTCTTATGTCATCGATAAGATCATTTGCAATCGGAATGTACGTTGATTTACCGTTTGCCGATTCAACAATGAATAGTGCATTTTCAGTCGAATCTTCAATGTCTGTAACTCTGCCTATGGGGTAACCGTTGGCATGTACAATTGTATAGCCTATCAAATCTGAAGCATAAAGTCCGTTATCATCATTGTCGGCTAATACGTGTTGCATCTCTTTGTCGTTGCGCAGGGCATATATGGATTTTCCACATAATGATTTTGCTTCGACTTCGTTGTTTATGCCATCTAAGGTTAGCAATATGCTTTCTTTGCTTTTGGGGCGTGATTTCTCGATGAAAAAAGGCACAAAAATCCCCTCTATGTCTAAAACTATGCAACGTAACAGAGCGAGATCTATGTCGTAGTCATATATTGCTGAAATCTCTCCGTTGATGCCGTGGGGCTTTACAAGCGAGCCGATTTCGATGATTTCTTCTTGAGTAATCATTATGAAAAGTAGTTGCTTAGTTAGATACGCGTAATATGTTGGCTCCTATTGCATTGAGTCGTTTGTCTATGTCTTGGTAGCCTCGGTCGATCTGGTCGATATTGTGGATGCGACTTGTGCCTCTTGCGCTCATCGCGGCTATTAGCATTGCTATACCAGCGCGTATGTCAGGTGACACCATGTCGGTGGCACGTAGAGAGTTTAAACGCCCTGAGCCGATGACCGCAGCTCGATGAGGATCGCAGAGTATAATTTTTGCCCCCATGTCAATGAGCTTGTCAACAAAAAAGAGTCGACTTTCAAACATCTTCTGGTGGATTAGCACGCTACCTTGAGCTTGTGTGGCTACGACTAAGAATACGCTTAATAGGTCGGGAGATAATCCTGGCCATGGAGCATCGGATATGGTCATGATTGAGCCATCGATAAAAGATTCGATTTCGTAGTTCTCATGTGTTGGGATTATGATGTCGTCACCATTGCGTTGTAAAGTGATTCCCAATCGAGTGAAGCTATAAGGGATTATGCCGAGATCATCATATGACACATTTTTTAGCGTGATATTGCTTCCGGTCATTGCGGCCATGCCGATAAAACTGCCGACCTCTATCATGTCGGGAAGTATGCGATGGCTTGTGCCATGAAGTTCATCAACGCCTTCGATGTTGAGTAGGTTTGAGCCTATGCCCGTTATTTTTGCGCCCATTGAGTTGAGCATACGACATAGTTGCTGTAAATATGGTTCGCAAGCGGCATTGTATATGGTCGTAGTGCCTTTTGCTAAAACAGCGGCCATGATAATGTTGGCCGTGCCGGTTACTGATGCCTCATCAAGGAGCATGTAAGTGCCGGTCAATTCTTTAGCTTTGATTTCATAGATGCGTTCGTCGTTGTTATATTTAAACTCTGCACCTAATTTGTTGATTCCGATGAAGTGTGTGTCAAGACGTCTGCGTCCAATCTTGTCTCCTCCGGGCTTTGGCAACACGGCGTAACCAAAGCGAGCAACCATAGGACCAACAATCATAACAGATCCGCGCAATGCTGACGCTTTTTGAATGAATTCTTTAGTACGCAGGTAGTTTAGGTCGACATTCTCAGCTTGAAATGCGTAGGATGATTGTGAAAGCTTTTCAACTTTGACTCCCATGTCTCCAAGCAACATTATGAGATTGTTAATGTCAAGTATGTTTGGAATGTTTTCAACTACTACGCGTTGCGAGGTGAGCAATACTGCACACAAAATTTGCAAAGCTTCATTTTTTGCACCTTGTGGTTGTATTTCTCCGTTTAGTCGGTGCCCGCCTTCTACAATAAAAGTGCTCATGTTTAATAGTAGTATTAGTATGCAGTGTATTCTATTTCTTTTTCTTCTTTTTTCCTGTATTTGGTGTTGGCGCGGCCTTAAACTCATGTAAGCGACAAGTTTCGGTATTTAGGCGTATTGCTCCGTGGCTATACATGGCGAGGTCTTTAAATATTTTCGCGTCATCTACACCGTCGGGATTCACTGCAAGCATCATCTTTTTCATGTGATTAGCCAGTAGCAACACTAACGCATCTCGCTCTTCGCCTTCGTCCATCTCGGCTGCGCGAGCAATCATCATTTCAAGATTCTTGCCATAATGCATATAACGTATTGGAGAATTGTGATATCCTACGCGTAATGGGCGACTGTTTAGGCTTTCAGGGCGTACTATTTCGCAAGGAAAGTCAACATCGAGCTTGAAGTCTGACATAATCGACAAGTGATCCCATAACTTCTTGTTATTGTCTTCGTTGTTGCGTAGTTCAGGAAATAAGTTGCCCATAGAACGTATTATTGCCTTTGCGCATATTGTGCGTTCGTCACGGTCTTTTATGGTCAGGCAATAATCGACCATCTGTTGTATGTTGCGACCGTATTCGGGAAGGATTAAACGTTTTTGCTGAGTGTTGTAGGTGAGCATTATATGAGCTATTTACTATTCATGTCAAAGTTACACAAATTCCACCAATTCTACAAATGCAAGAGCGACACCGATATGTCTACGGTGTCGCCCTAATATGTGATTTAAATAATTGTATCAGGTTGTATTACATGTTCATGCCACCGTCTACTTGTATAACTTGTCCAGTTATATAGCTTGACATGTCAGATGCCAAGAATGTAGCAACATTGGCAATGTCTTCAACTTGTCCGCCACGACGCAAAGGTATTTTTTTGCACCAATCAGCGCGAACTTCGTCGGGAAGTGCTGCCGTCATGGCTGTTTCAATAAAACCGGGGGCAATGGCGTTGGCGCGGATACCTCTCGAACCAACTTCTTGGGCGATTGATTTGGCTAAAGCGATGAGACCGGCTTTTGATGCTGCATAGTTGGATTGTCCGGCATTGCCGTGAACCCCAACTACTGATGCCATGTTGATAATGGAACCACTGCGTTGGCGCATCATTCCTGGAAGTGTGGCATGTATGAAATTGAATGCACTCTTTAAATTTACAGCTATGACTGCGTCCCATTGAGCTTCAGTCATTCTCATCATCAAGCCGTCTTTGGTTATGCCTGCATTGTTGACGAGAATATCAATTTTTCCGAAATCGTTGATTATTTCTTTAACCACTTCTTCAGTTTGGGCATAGTCGGCTGCATTTGAAGCATATCCTTTTGCTTTGACACCGAGAGCAGTAATCTCGGCTTCGGTGGCTTTGCCGTTTTCATCTATTACAAGGTCGGTAAATGCAATATTTGCACCTTCTTGGGCAAATTTCAAGGCAAGTGCCTTGCCTATGCCACGAGCTGCTCCTGTGATTAGGGCAGTCTTTCCTTCAAGTAGTTTCATTTTATTTTGTTTTGTAATTTAACCGCTACAAAGTTAGTTAAATATTATATTTCCACCAAAAAAGCTCCGCATGAATATCCGCCACCAAATACGGTAAAGCCTATTTTATCACCTTTGTGAAATATTTCTCGATTTTGTGCAAATACTATGGCACAACTTGCCGAGCCGGTGTTGCCGAGTTCTTCAATATTGTTGATAAAGTGGTCTTCACTCATGCCAAGTTGGTGAGCTACTTGGTCTACAATGCGTTTATTGGCTTGGTGTGTTATTATGTAGTTGAGGTCTTGAACTTTTATGCCATGAGGGGAAGTTATTCCCTCAAGTGCTTGCACCATATATTTACATGCATGAATAAACACATCACGTCCGTCAGGCATTTTTATGCCACCTTCTTTGGGGCTGAGCAAGACTCCTTCAGGGCCTCGACCGACGTTGCCCAAGCCGAGGGTGTAAATCTCTTTAACAGCGATGTCTGAATCGGAAATTTTGTCGGCAGATAGAAAAAAAGCTACTGCTCCATCGCCCCATAAATGTCCGCATTTGGGATCAGTTTCATTGCTGTAATAGGTGTTGTGTTCTGAGCTGACTAATAAAGCTTTTTTTGCTTTGCCCGTAGCAAAATAACCTTCGATAATTTCAAGTCCGTTGACAAAAGATGAGCATGCCGCAGATACATATACTGCCTTGATGTTGTGAATGTCGTATTCGCGTTGTGCAATATGAGCCAATGTGGCAACAGTGTCAGCCGGTGAATATGCAGCCGATACAATTAAGTCAATGTCATGTATGTCGTAAGGTAAAGTCTTTATTGCATCAGCTATGGCGGCAAGCCCCATTGAATTGTGGCTTTCTCCTTCTGTGGCTTTTGATCGGGAAACTATTCCGGTGCGTTTTTGTATCCATTCGCTGGTTAGACCGTTGACGTTTAGAAAATAATCATTGTAAACTCTTCCTGAGGGAATGTAGTAACCGGTAGAATTGATATACATAGGTAGTTGTTTATTTTGTTATTGCTGACAATGTGTATTTTTTTATGAAATTTTTTAATTGATCTTGAGTTACATGCAAATCTTCAAAATTATCGCGTATATAGGATAATTCGATGCCTTGAAATATAATGGCGAGGATTTGATATGCTCCTTGTGCTTTGTTTGGGTCAAATTCACCTGTTTTGAATCCTTCACGTAAGATGTCGTTGATTATATCTCGTTCTTTGGCAACGGCAGAGGCTCTGATACGTTCCAATCGTCTGATTCCTTTTATGAAAAATGAACGTATTGATGATATGTCGCGAGGCCCTACTGTGTCTACTATTATATCGATGCGTTTATCGATAAATCTATATAATTTCTCGGTAGGTGATAATCCGGGAATCAATGTCACTTCTCGTAGTTGTGATACAAGTAGCTCACTCTCATGTTCAATTACTGCATTATATATCTCGCGTTTGTTTTTAAAATATGTGTAGATTGTGCGCCGACCTTTTTCAGAGGCTGTTGCAATATCGTTCATAGTGGTGTTCTCGACACCTTTGTAGGCAAAAAGTTGTCGAGCTACATCAATAAGTTTTTCGCGAGTTTTTACGACCATCCTTGCACAAAATAAAAGAATATGTGCAAATATACGGATTTTAGGTGAAACTATACAACTTTTGAAATCTAATTTTGGAGTATGTTACGTCTATAATGGTAAAAATAGGAGTATTTTAAGATTGATGAATTGATTTTTTGTTAGTAAGCTTTCATGTAAGTTAGTATGTGTGAATACTATATCCTAGTGCTGACGGCAGATAGTTTATGCCCCACCAACACATTTGAAGGATGGCAAATGATATGATAAGCATAAAAAATAGGACGTCTCTATGTGTTTTGGTCCGGCTGATATGTATATAAATCAGATAACAAAGCCATGACGTAAATGCCCAAGTCTCTTTGGGATCCCATGACCAGAAATCACCCCATGCCTCTTTTGCCCAAAGTGCACCTATCACCATGCCGGTAGTAAGAAAATACCATCCACATTTTACCAATTTGTCTAATCTATGTAAGTCATTATCGGAGGTTTCTTGAGGCTGTTTCCAAAACCATAGATAAATTGCAAAAAGGGTGGCAGCCCCAAGCATGGCATAGGAAAACATATATGAAACTACGTGAGGTACAAACCATATACTTTGTAGTGCCGGCATAAGCGTTTTGCTATGAATTTCCGGATTAAGCAGATTTATACATATAAAAACAATGGATAGTGTCGAACTGAATCCGAGTAGCCAGTTATATCGATATCGGGCATATATGACGATTCCTATGGTTGATAAGAAAAGAGAGTACCATAAGCGTGTTTCGCCCATTGTTCTTAGCGGAGGCCGCTCCAAATAAATCCACATTCCTATAGTGAAAACATATAGAATTAAAGAGCCGATGGCCGAAAAAATCAAGCCACTCTTATTTCTTTTGCAGAAAACCAATAGTGGTCCGATGATTAAGCATATAATTGCTGAGATGGCGTAGATTATAAATGTATCCCAATTCATGGTCATGGCTTCGTCGATTTTATTTGTTTGCCAATGCGTCCAATGATTCCGGCTGATATGCCTGATATGAGTATAACCCATAGAGCAACCTGTATAATCATAGAATACCTGTCTCTCACACATTCAAATGTGCTTGATGTGCTCCATTTGCCCATTGACGAATTGTATCCGGCCTGATATATTTTCCATTCCCCAATTTTGGCCGGCTGATTGACGCTTATATCAATGGTGTCAACTTTTGCTTGATAATCAACTACGACTCTTGAAGAGTATTTCTTAGCTTCTCTGCGCGGCATTACAATTGCTTTTCCATCGGGGAGGGGTAGGGCGCTGCTTTCAAAAATATGACTTCCGCAACTTACCCATCCTTCGACTGTTTCTTCAGATGATATTGAACTGGCTTTGATCAGCATAGCTGTTGTAGCTCCGGTGTGTTTCATGGATTTATAATTTGTTTCGCCCGGTATCTTTGCTGCCATGTCGATATATTGGATGCATTCTATCAACCAACCTTCAAGTTCTGCTTTGTATCCATTGTTGTCTATGGATATGAATTTGCTTGACATTGAATCATTGTCGGCTATGTGAAGTCGGGGTGGATATTCGTCGATGTCAAAGTTAATTAAGATAAAAGAGAATGGTAGATAGTGGATTGTCCCATTTTTGTCGGAGCCATAATCCACATGTCGGCCTAAGTCGGCAGTTGCGTTTACACGCAGTTTGTCGCCATTGCTGATAGTTGACGCTAACAATGTGACAAAAAATGAGAGGTGCAAGATGATAGTGAAAATATTTTGATGTTTAATGTGGTGAAGGTCGTGGATGGCCCTAAGTCCGGTAGCCGACATGAAAAAGAAAAAGCAAATGGTAAATAACCATGATTGTGTCATGGCGGTGAATCCTAAACGGCCTATTATTCCGTGGGTAGAACCGTTTTGAGGAACAAGCCCCATGATTAATGTTGTGATGCACAGCATGGACATAAATGCTATGCTTGAAGTCGGGGAATAAAAATCCTTCACCCATTTCCAACGGTTGGAAAATGTATATAAACTTATTAAAATATAGATGTAAATGAGAGCAATTATAGCCCCCCATGGGTATTTTAAAAAAGACGTGTCGATTTTTCCTATAAATAATTGAAATACTGTGCCGGCTAATATGGGCAGGGCACAGTATTTCAATATTTGTTGGGCAGTTTTGTTTGCAATCATGCTAAATCCCATTGTGAACGAATCAAATTGACGGCATTGGTTACAGTCTCTTTTCGTTCACCTTTAGTCCCGCATTCAAAAGATACGTAATAAGGATATTCCAATTGTTTTAGAGCGCGGAATCCATCGATATAATTGTCAACATCTCCGTCTTCGCCTGGCATAATGCGGTTGCCTCTACTTGCAATGTGCACATGTTGCAGATATTCTTTACCTGCTGCTAAAAATGCTGCAGCATCGGATGTTTCTTCCGACATGTGCCAGAAGTCCCCCATGCATTTTACACCAGCGCTTTTGGAGTCACGGCATATGGCGGCTGCATCAGCAACTTGTCGTAGATAGTGGGCTTCTCGGCGGTTGAGCGGTTCAAGAATGATTGTTGTGTTATGCTTCAAGGCGTATTCTCCCAAATCATATAACTGTTGGCATAAAAACTCTCGAGTTTCCAAGGTGTGGGGCTTGCATGGACTTTGCCAGTTGAAGGCCGGAACCATTATTACTCCGGTAGAGCCAATTTCACCGGCTGCGGCAATGATGTCGCGCATAGTGGAATCAAATTGAGCCTTTACGGCATGGTCTTCAGCAAGGATAAATCCATCAAACCCAGCGCAGATGGCCGATACTTTTATATTGCGACCTGATAAAGCTTGTTGTATTTCATTTACCCTAGCTGCAAGATTTTTACCTCCGGGTTCAAATCCTACTACTCCCAGACTTTCCATGAAATCTAATTTCTCATTTAGGCTTTCGCCTGGAGCAATGCCTTCCTGAAACGAAATGCGAAGGTCAGTGGAGTTGGATTTCTGCTCTTTTGCCGGAGAGCATGCAGTTAGCAACGTACTTCCTGATGTGGCTACGGCTGCAACACCTAGCATAGTGTTTGTCAGAAATTGTCGTCTATCCATGATTGATTATTTTTGAGCTGTGCCGGGGACTTCTACTTGATATTTTGACATGTCCATCTTGCCTAATTCAAGTTTTTCTGGCATATAATCCATGTCTGACTTGCTGATTTCATCCCATGTGATAGTGTTGCCTTTATATGCCGACTCACGACCCATGGCTCCTACAAGGCTTGAAATTGCGCAATCTTCGGCTTCGTCATGTGCTGTTCCCTTACGGATATGATTTACCCAATCGACAAGTTCAAGCACGTATGGGTTGTGCTGTTGAAATTCAGCTCTTGCTGCTTCTTCATCATATTTCCAGATGACATTACCTTTAAGATCTTTAATCTCGTTGTTGAAACTGTTCCAAGAACCTTTGGTTCCCTGAATAATTTCTCCTATCGCGTGGCTGCAACCATCGATTTGACGGCACATGCTGTGTAGATGAACACCGTTTTCCATTTCATAATCTACGCTGAAAAAGTCGTATTGATCTCCGGTTATACGACGTTGGCGACTACCAAACCCTGTAGCTTTAGCAACTTTCAGACCTGACATCCACAAGAAAACGTCAATGTTGTGAACATGTTGTTCCACGATATGGTCGCCCGAAAGCCACTTCCAGTTCACCCAGTCACGAATCATCCATTCCATGTCGCTCCATCCGTTTTCGCGATTTCGATACCACAACATCGATTGATTCCAATAGACGTTGCCTCCGGTAATTTCACCGATGTATCCGGCCTGGATTAATTTGTTCGCTTCTACATAACGACGCTCATGATGACGTTGTGTACCGGTTACGACACTCAACCCCTTGGCTTTTGCCTGCTTTGCAGCAGCCATGATAGTGCGATAGCCTTTGGCGTCTACAGCAATGGGTTTTTCCAAAAATGCATGTTTGCCTTTCTGTACGGCATATTGGAAATGAATCGGGCGGAATACAGGTGGTGTAGCCATTATCACCATGTCGACGTCTGAGTCAACAACTTTTTGATATGCATCAAAGCCAACGAAACAATTCTCTGCTGGAACTTCTTGATTGTATTTGTTTTTGATGTTGGAACGAAGCCCTTCGAGACGGTCGGCAAAAGCATCACCCAATGCCACAATCTTGATTCCGTTTGCGGCTTCAAAAAGGTTTTCTACAGCACCGCTGCCACGTCCACCACATCCTACAACTCCAACTTTCAATTCTTTTCCGTCGATAGCTTTGTCAGGAAGTTCAGGTACATAGAATTCTCCCGGTTGTTTAAGAGGAGTAAGTTTGTTCTCTCCTTTGCATGCTGAAATAAGTGCAGAAGTGCCTACCAAGCCACCTATGCCAAGCATCGTGGAGGCATGTAGGAAGTCACGTCTGTTCATTTTTTCTTTACTCATGAGTGTTTAATGATTGATATTTTATTAATTAATAGATATTCCTTCGGGTATTTCACAAACTACACGAAATCCGATAGCCTTGATGTCAGAGTACCACCAGATGCTTTTGGGGTTTTGAGGGTCGGTACGTAGCCAATCGTCATGTCGGGTGTGGTCTCGTGTTGCACATCTGAGATCGGAAGCGTCGCTATTGTAACTGCCACCTCTAACGACTTTTTCACTGCCACTTTCCGGGCCGGTGGGGTTTTTGGCACCATTGGGGATTGATTTATATGCATCTTCTGCATACCAGTCAGAACAATATTCCATAACATTGCCAAGCATGTTTTTCAATCCGTATCCATTTGCTTGTACCTTTGATGGCTCTTGGGAACGGTTGTTGCTGTTGTTTGCATAAACTACATAACGGTTGATATATGTAGTGTCAGCTCCAAATATACCATTCCAAAAACCTTTATTGCTGTAGTCATCGGGGTCTCCATCAAAAAAGTAGGGAGTGGATGTGCCTCCTCGTGCTGCATATTCCCATTCGGCTTCAGTGGGTAGACGATATTTTTTCCCGGTTTTAAGAGACAGCCATTGACAGAATGTCTCAGCAGAGTAGTGTGTCATGGTGATTGCCGGTCGCTCTCCCATGCCCCATCCTTGGTCGGGGAGCCCAAATGGTGGAGTCGGGCCGCTTACGGCATCAATGTCGTTGCGAGAATTATTTGCATATACAACGGCTGGCGGTGTACGTCCTTCCGACATTGTTTCACTATAAAAAGCCCAAAATTGATTCCATGTGACTTCTATTTCACCCATGAAAAAAGAGGAAACTTCGACTTGGTGTTTAGGCGATTCATCTGCTTTATGAAATGGCTCGTCGTTGGATGAGCCCATTTGAAATGTGCCACCGGGAATAGCAATCATGCTTATTGACGCAGAGGTTCCGGGTATTGTTTCTATGAAATTTTTAAACTCGACAACCTCAGTAGCCTTGTCATGGATGTCTCCGCTTGTCTTAGGAATTTCTTTTAATGCCGAATGTTGATAGTTAGGATTGTAATGACCGGCATCAAGGTGGCAACTGATGCATTGTAAATTTAGCTTTGTCTCATTTTCGTCGTAATATAGATGTGCTGTGATGCCGTCATCGCTGATGCCTTCAGGGTATATGTTGACATGACAAGCCTTGCACGACTCATTATAGACTATATTTTGGGCATATTCCAACTCGCTTTTGCTTTCCCAATTTATTTCGTCCTTTTCTTTAGTTATATATGACCAAATGTCCTTTGCTCCGGTTTTGATTTTTTCGATTGCATAATCTGAGGATCCTCGAGGAGGAAGATGGCAAGCTGCACAATCTGTGATTACTCCGCTTTTGCTGTTATAGTGTACTGATTGTTTCCAACTCATGTCGGAATCTGTGTGGTAGTGGCATGACATGCAAGAATCATTTAATGAACTTTTTTCCCAAGCCCAATTAGCAACAATTATTATTGAAATGCCAGCAATTATTACGGCTGATATAATAAGAAAGAATATTTTCTTTTTCCCTGTTTTTGACATGGTTGTGGAATGAATGATTTGGTATAGGTCACAAAAACATTGCAATTTACGAAAAAATAAGAAAACACTCTATTGGTTAGCTTATTTTTTATAGAATATTTACATAAATACTATTTTAGTATATTTGAGGTAAACTCGAATATTTTATGCACTCGCTTATAAAAACATTCAAGCAAGCTTGATGTTTCTAGCTCGTTTGTTGCTATATTTGTAATCAGATATGAAACGAAAAATTGTCATTGCAGTAGATAAGTATAAAGGAACTTTATCAACCAGCGAGGCTGCTGATGCGTTGGCGCGAGCGATAGGACGATGTGCCGATTGTGATGTAGATGTAGTGCTATGTCCTATGGCCGATGGTGGAGAAGGAACGGCTGAGATCGCATATGGATTATTTGAACGCACCATAGTGCTTGAAAGTTGTAGCGTGTTGTCAAGGGGATATGGCAATTTTGCCGGTGTTGCTCCGATGCAGACCGGATCGTATGAATTGGGACGGCTGATTGCAATGAAGTTGACTGCTTGCAATGAAGTTGTGCATGTCGGAGTGGGAGGAACGTCGACATGTGATGGAGGAGCCGGTATGCTTCAGGCGATTGGCGCTACTTATTATGACAAGGATGGGTGTCTTATCGAAAGACAAGTGACTGCTGGTGACCTGTATAAAATCGAGAGAGTTGATTTATCTGCAATAGATTTTAGAAAAGTAAAGTGTCGATTGCGAGTGCATTGTGATGTAGATGTACCATTGGTGGGTGACAAAGAATTGTCGTCGTTGTCGTTTGCTAGTCAGAAAGGTTTTACTTCTGAAGAAATAAAGTATCTAAAAAGAGAATTGGCTCGATGGCGTGACATGACGTTGTCGGCTTTGGGTGTAGAGGAGGGGCGTTTTGGCGGAGCTGGCGGAGGCTTGGGTTATGCGTTTTCTACGTTGCTTGGGGTGAGTTGTGATTATGGGGCGGAATGGCTGGCGGGAAGTTATGATTTCTCAGATGCTGATATCGTGATAACAGGTGAGGGATGTCTGGATGCACAGACTTCAGCCGGAAAGGTGGCAGCTGTAGTTGCTCGCAAGGCTCGGGAGGCTGGAGCGTCGGTTGTAGCCGTAGTAGGGCGGTGCTCAGATGATGCTGATGTCAAATCGTTTGATTTGGTGATAGATAGCTCTCGATATGCGATATTCAAAACATTGACTGCATATGAGGCTCGACGTCGATTGGAACTTGCTGTCGAAAGTTCATGGCGCGAAATTGACATACTGTCAAGATAGAAGTGCAACAAAATCCCCACCTTGCTCACGACTTTGA
>CAZLUB010000021.1:0-33898 GCA_964562595.1 uncultured Muribaculum sp.
TGTTCCAATCAAGATGCGCTATCGGGCAGCGGATGGTGGCAAAATCAGCCGCCGCGCCACCATTTCGACACTTCAGGCAGCAACCTCGCATTTAACAAGCCGGCTTATCCCTATGGCAATGACTATGGATATGGCATGCGTTCCGAAATAGGCACTGCCACTTTCCCCACCTATGAGAGCGTCAAGCTGTTCATTCCAAAGAAGGACCTATGGCCGCTTCCCACCGTCGAGCAACTCAAAGAAGATGACAACACCGTGTGGAACAAGCACTTCTTTGGTAAAGAGGCTTGGAACGCCAATCCGGTAAAATATATGGAATCGGTCAACATGCAATTTGGTGAATCTTCAGGTATTGAAGAATTCTGCGAAAAAGCACAGATACTCAACATCGAGGTGATGAAGGGCATGTATGAAGCATGGAACGACAAGATGTGGCACGATGCCGCCGGCATACTCATCTGGATGAGCCATCCGGCCTATCCGTCGTTTGTGTGGCAGACCTACGACTATTATTATGATCCCACCGGCGCTTATTGGGGAGCCAAGAAAGCCTGTGAACACCGCCACATACAATGGAATGCCTCAACCAATAGCATCAAGGTGGTCAATACCACTCGCGAAGCCATTGAGGGCGCTGTTGCACGTGTGCGCTTCTACAACCTTGACGGCACGGAAGTCACTTCTTTGGCACAGCAGGCCACTGTCAATGTTCCGGCAAGCGACGTGCGCGAAGCCTTTGTATTGAAATTTGGAGATGAATTGACTCCGATGCACTTCTTCCGCCTTGAGTTGCTCGATGCTGCCGGCAACTTGATTTCCGACAACTTCTATTGGCGCAATGGCGAGAAAGAGCTTGACTACACTCCGCTTAACGATCTTAAGGAAGTAAAACTTACTTGCGAGCTCACTGACGGGGGCATTGCCGACGGCAAGATGACATTGCGTCTGACCAACAATTCGGCAACAGTGGCTTTTGCCAACCGTTTGCGTCTTGTCAACAGCAAGACCGGTGAGCGCGTGTTGCCCGTAATCATGAATGACAACTATGTCACCCTCATGCCCGGACAATCATTTGACTATACTGTCGATGCTTGCCCGTCGATGCTTGCCTCGGGAGTAGATGTTCTTGTTAAGCAATACGGTCACAAAGAAAAACGTGTGTTGAAAATCAAATAATCGACCTGTTTAGATTGCCAGACGATTAAGATGTATCATTTTTTTCTAAATCGCCCTAAAAAATACAAAAAAACTTTAGGGGTATTTAAAAAAAAGCGCGTCTTAATAGGTAGTCGACATGACTGTATATGTATAAAACTATTTATTAACCAAATAACTATACCTTGTATTAATCATGAAAAAATTATCGTATTTGTTTCTATTGGTGCTGGGGTTAGGTCTTGTTACGTCGTGTGAAGGAGACTTCTTGGAAGAAGTTCAAACGACCGACCTTGACAAGGAGGTGGTATTTGCAGATAGTGCTTATACTGCCGGTTTTTTGACCCAGATTTATGCCGATGCAAGTTTTGAAATCAATGTAAGCCGCATGGGTGGCGGTTTGCAAACTGCTTGTGATGAAGCCGAGCCGGAACTCAACAGCTCCGGGTCAGATGTGCAGTGGGCGCGTGGTACAGTGCATCCGATGACTGTTACTTCCGATGCTTGGGAGACGTGTTATCGCAACATCCGTCGTGTAAACGTGTTTTTGTTAAATTCTGACAACTCAATGATGGCAGAAAGCCAGAAGGTGCGTTATAGGGCTGAGGCTCGTTTTTTGCGTGCGTGGTATTATAGCATCTTGTTGCGTCAGTATGGCGGAGTTCCGTTGGTTGGCGACATGGTGATTGAAGATGCCAACGATGCCGATTTGATTAAGCTGCCTCGTAACACCTATGCCGAATGTGTTGAATATATTGTCAACGAATGTAAGGCGGCTGCAGAGAATCTTCCTTATAGCACTATCGGACGAAATGTAGGTCGTGCTTCTCAGTCGGCTTGCTATGCCCTTATAGCGCGCGTTAAACTTTATGCGGCATCACCGTTGTTTAATGGCAACGCTGATTTCTATTCCGACCTTACGGAAGAAAAACGTGCTCTTTTGGGCTATCCTGAGTATAATATCGAACGTTGGAAAGAAGCCGCTGATGCAGCCGCTGCTGTAATTGCGCTCAATCAACAACGTGTATTTTCTTGTCACTATCACTTGGGTAAAGACCTAAGAGAAGATCTGGGTTGGGGATTCTATGGCATTTTCAAGGCAAGTGACTGGTATCAGGTATCGGGATGGCCTGGTGCTGAGAATTACACCAATGGAGCCTATGACGAGTCGATCTTTATTGCTCGTCAAGATGGAGGTTGGCATATTGAAAGCGCATTCCGTCCGCCGTCGCGTAACATGTCAAATGGAAATGGTGGACACATCTATCATGATTTAGTGGAATTGTTCCCTATGCTTGATGGTAAGCCGGTAGGTGAAAGTATGTATGAACGCGATCTTATGAACCCGAATGTAAATCGTGATCCTCGTTTCCGCAATACAGTATGTTGGAATGGAAAAATTCCCGATGAAGATAATACATACAACTTTACAACACACAACCCTGTATGTACATATAAGGGTGATGGTGCTACGGTTGATGCAATTTATGACGGTACGACAACCGGCTATTATATCGATAAGATGACTCACCGTTTTAATGACGGATTTGTTGTCGGAACTCCTCAAGACCGTATTATGATGCGTATGGGAGACTTGTTGTTGCAATATGCCGAAGCCGTTAATGAATATTATGGACCAAACCATACCGAAACGCTTGCTGGCAAGGAGTGGTCTCCGATTGAAGTGCTTAAAGTGTTGCGTGAACGTGCCGGTATCGAAGCCGGAGAAGATGGATTGTATGGTTTGAAAGCCAATATGTCGCAGGACGAAATGCGTGAAGCCATCCGCTTGGAGCGTCGTCTTGAGTTGGCGTTTGAAGGACATCGTTTCTATGATGTACGTCGTTGGAAGATTGCCGATCAGACCGACAACAAGACCATGCATGGTTATGAAATCACTCGCGACAAAGCCGGCAACATGGTAGGAAAGGTAATCGAAGTAAGTACTCGTATTTTTACCAAAAAGATGTATTTCTGGCCGATTCCTTACAATGAAGTGGTTAAGAATGAAAATATGGTTCAAAACCCGTATTACGAATAATAATCAAAAAACACAATAGACCATGAAACTGAAACTAAAATTAGGTGCATTGGCACTGCTTGCGTTATCATTGGGCGCATGTAGTGATTTTACCGATGATTCTGCTAAAATTACCAGTGAGGCCATGAAAGACTTGAGTGGCAAATGGCAATTATCATCGGTTATTAGAAATGAAATTGATATTACTGAAGAAATGGATTTCAGTCAATTTTGCCTGGTATTGAGCAGTGACGGAAAGTACACCTTTGAAAATTATCTCCCGTTTGTGGTAAATAAGGAAGGTACGTGGAAGGTTGATGACCCTTATTATCCCTACAACCTCACATTTACTGAAACAGAGACAAATGAGACTGTTACTATCAAAATCAACTATCCTATCATCGAAGGGTCTCGACGCATTACTTTGACGTTGAGCCCGGGGAGTGTAAAGAATTCATATAACTATGAATTCTGTAGGTTTGCTGACAATTAAAACCGATTAAGTCATGAATAAGAAGTTTAGATATCTGTTAGTGGCTGCCATGGTTTTTATCATTGCTTTGGTGGCATGTGAACATAAACTTACCGGGATCAAGGTCGCTCAGCTACAAGCTGACGGCACTGAGGCTCCCATTATAAATGCAGGTGAAACTGCCGAATTCCATGTATATGGATATATGGACAACTATGGCGACCGTAGCAACGAGCGCCTTATCATGGTGATGCTCGCACCCAAATGCTGGGACGTGCGCAATCGTGCTACTGTTACTTATGTTGCCGATGGCGTGTCTGATGGTGTCACGGTGATGACAATGTCGGCTATCCCTGAAGAAACTTTGCCTAAAAACGGTGGTGGCGCGACTTGGCATCAGCGTTGTTATTCAAAGTATGGCGTAGGCTCTAACGTGCTTAACGATATGGAATGGGTGGCATTTTGGTCAGATGACTTGTGGCAGTTGTCCAATGGAGAAAAGTCTAACTATGACATCACCATCAAGTTGCCGGTAGACATGCAGAACCTTCGTTGCCGTTTGAGCTTTATAATCAATAGCGTCGATGATGGACTTTCTTGGGATACAGCATATTATGGCATGGCAGAGAGCGAACCGTTCCGCGTCATCAATGGCGAGGGTGCCGAAATCGACTATTCGTCATTTCACTTCAATGCCGCCGAACCAATGGAGTCAACCCAAAACGACATAATCACCTTCTCTTTCAATGCAGAAGTGGGCGCAAATAATCTTTTGGGTGGCGATGTTTACTTTGAGGCAAAGGCAACAACTACTGATGGAGCAGTGTATGTAGTCAATGAAAAGTCCGAATCTACCTTGATGAAAAAATTAGACTATTCGCCTACTTACAAAAAAACAATTTGGCCTGGTGGCTTCTTTGCTATTCCTGACGGCAAAATCATTTCTAAGATTGAGTATCGTTTTACCGATGTATCCGGAGACTATATAGTTGACAAGTATGTAGATAATGTGGTGTCCGGAGAAGCGGATTTGGGCGAACCCGATACATGGTTTGAATTGAGCATGGCAAAACAATGACCAATCCCTTAAATACTAATAAATATGCGAAAAAATATATATAAAAGATGCCGAGACTTCATGTTTACTATGTTGGCGACTGCTGCAGCAATGGGACTGTGTCATATTGATGCAAATGCACAAGGCAATAACATGTTAAGCGGCAAGGTTGTCGATGAATATGGCAATCCTGTAGCCGGTGTGGCTATAAACATATCGGGGGTGTCTGAAAGCGTTATCACAGATGCCAGTGGCGCGTTCAAAGTGGTTAATGACCCCGAGGTGGTAATATCTCTTTATCACCAAAATTATCTCAATCAAGAGTTTAAGCTTGGAAAGGTTAAAAATGCCGAAAAGCCTTTGGTCGTTGTGCTTTCTGAGAAGGAGTATAAAAAAACCGATGTAATCAATGGTCCGTTTAAGGAGTATGACAAGGAAAGTTTTCTTGGCGCTGAGACATCAATTTCAGGCGACCAGATAGGTAAGACCATGAGTTCGACAATCATTCCCGGAATGATGGGGCGTGCCGCGGGTCTTAATATCTATCAATATCGTGGTGCACGTTTGCGTCAGGCTACAGCCAATACCGGCTCATCATTGTTAGGTTCTGTGCCGGTGTTTGGCAGTGGAGCTTATAGTGATAACTCAGAGTTTTCAATCGGCTCACGTGGTCAAGCTCCAGTAGTCATTATCGACGGGGTGGAGCGCGACATTTATTCTATCGACCCCGAAGCAATAGAGACAGTCTCGATTCAGAAAGATGCATTGTCGTCGATGTTCCTCGGCATGCGCAGTTCAAGAGGAGCAATGGTGATTACCACAAAGAAACCACGTCAAGAAGGTTTTCAACTCTCATTTACCGGGCGTTGGGGTATCACAAGCACTATCAAGGAGCCAACGCCATTGAGCTCTTATCAGTATGCCTATTTGTTGAACGAAGCATTGTCAAACGATGGCAAAAGCTTGTTCTACACTGCTGAAGACTTCCAAAAATTCCGTGACGGATCAAGCCCTTACACTCATCCCGATGTCAATTGGTTTGATGAAATGCTTGACGACACGGGCTTCATGCAGTCATATAATGTAAGTGTTACAGGTGGTAATAAGTTTGCACAATATTATGTAGACTTTGGGTACTTTGGAGAGGATGGCCTATTTAAGCAGACCGATCTCGATAACTACAACACCAAGTTGGAACTTGAGCGTTACATGGTTAACTCTAAGGTAAACATCAACATTACCGATGATTTCTCTGCAATGGTGTCTATTATCGGTCGTGTAGAAGAAGGGAATCAGCCGGGTGGCTCAGGAACCGGTTATAGCGACATCCTTGCTGCAATCTATCGTACTCCCAATGGAGCATATCCCGTTTATAACCCCAACGGCACATGGGGTGGTAACATCTCTTATACCACCAACTTGATGTCGCAGACATTAAACTCGGGCTACATTATCGACAATGCTCGCGACATTCTTGCTTCGGCTAACTTAAAGTATGATTTTGGCAAGTTGGTTAAGGGACTTTCAGTGCGCGCCGTAGGTAGCGTTACTGCCCAAAACCGCTCAATGACATTCCGTACAAAACAAGACCCCGTTTATCAATACTCTTATAAGTATGACGATGAAGGCAATTTGATCGAAAGTTACAATCGTTACGGTTCGATTAGTTCTCAGACCAATAGTTTCCGTGCAGTAACCACTTACCAGCAACTCTATGGCCAATTGGCTGTAGACTATGAACGTCAATGGGGCGATCATGGCTTTACTGCTTCTGTTTCGGGTGATACTCGTCAGGTGTTGACAGACTATAACTTGCCTGAAATACCATCTAATGTGATGGCTAATGCGTCTTATAACTATCAAAACAAGTATTTCGTTCAGGCTGCATTGACAGAAAGCTACTACAACCGCTTTGCCCCCGGCAAGCGTTGGGGTACGTTCTGGGCAGGAGGTCTTGGATGGGACATGTCTAAGGAGGCGTTTATGGACGATGTTGAATGGCTCGATCAATTGAAATTGCGTGGCGTTTACGGTCGCACAGGTAATATTGGAGCCATCGGCTACTACAGCTATTATCAGTCATTCTCTGATAGTGGTCTGGGTGGTTACTCTCAAGGTACATCGGCAACTGCAATCGGTGAGGCTTATGAATCATCAACACTTGCCAACCCCAATATTACTTGGGAAAAGGCCGACAAAGTCAATGTCGGTGTTGACTTCGTAGCATTGAAGGATCGTTTGAGAGTAACGGTGGATTACTACAACGACAAGTATTTTGATTTGTTGCAAACTCGTGGAAAGTCTATCGCTTTGATGGGTCAGTCTTATCCTAATGAAAACATTGGCAAATTGCGTCGTTGGGGCGGTGAAGTTACCGTGACTTGGCAAGACGGCTTCCGTGATTTTAACTATTATGTTTCTGCCAACTGGAGCAGCGAGCAGACCAAGCGTCTCTACATGGATGAACAAGAACGTCCTTACGACTATCTCTATCGCACGGGCAAGTCTACCGGAGCTGTTTGGGGATATGAATGTCTTGGCTTCTTCAACTCTACCGACGAAATTGCCGGAGCTGCAACAATCGAAGGCTATGAGCCGATACCGGGCGACTTGAAATATAAGGATCAAAATGGCGACGGTGTTATCAATGAGTATGACCAAGTGGTAATATATGGCGACAAGCCAAGTGGATACTTTGGTTTTGACTATGGTTTCTCTTGGAAGGGTATCGAATTTTCTATGATGTGGCAGGGTTGCTACAATCGAACAATCTACTTGTCTGATTATGCAGGTAGCATGTTTGGCAACATCTTCTCTTACAATCAGCACTATGCACAGGGTTACGAGAGCCTTCTCGGCCGTTGGACTCCTGAGACTGCCGATACAGCTATATTCCCGCGCCTTTCTGCAGGTAGCAATGCCAACAACTACGTAACTTCTGACTTCTGGACAAGAAATGGCAACTTCATCCGCTTGCGTGACATTACTCTCTCTTACACATTGCCACAATCATTTAGTCGCAACTACTTGGGTGGCTTGAGAGCAAAAGTGTTTGTCAATGGACAGAATCTGCTGACATTTGCAGGTTGTGACCTTATTGATCCGGAAGTAAGCTTTACCAGCTATCCGTTGCAACGTGTAATAAGCATGGGAATTAATCTTAAGTTCTAAATCCTTAAATATTATACGACATGAAATTAAATAAAATATATTCATTGATTTTAGCAGGCACAATGTTGGGCGCAGGATTTTCTTGTACCGACGGCTATGAGAGCGAGCCTGTTGAAACTTATACAATAGACTTCCTCTTCTCTGTAACCGACTCGGCAGGTACAAGAGCTACTCGATTCTTGGCCGATATGTATGAAACTTTGTTGTCAAATGGGCACAATCGTGTAGGTTCTGACTATCTTGATGCTGCAAGTGGTGATGCAATCTCTATCAATGATGATGACCCCGATGTGTATAAGTTGGCTACAGGCTTGTACTCGGCTCAGAGTGTAGTCTCTTCTGATATGAAATGGAGCGTATATTGGACTTATATACGTCAAGCCAATATATTCCTTGCCAATATCGACAGAGTGCCGTTACAGCAGACCTATACCAATGCTCTTGGCGAGACTCATTCTGTAGTTGAGTCAATGAAGACCGAAGCTCGCTTCTTGCGTGCTTACGCTTACTTTGAAATGATAAAACGTTATGGAGGTGTGCCATTGATTGGCGATCGAGTGTTTGAACTCGGTGACGACATGGAAATACCTCGCAACACTTTTGAAGAGTGTGTTACTTATATTGTAAACGAGCTTGATGCCATTCGCGACAACATGCGTGTATTCCCATCAGAGGCTTCATGGATGCATGCTCCGACGGCAGAAGCCAATATGGCGTTGAAAACTCGCGTCCTTCTCTATGCGGCCAGCCCGCTCTTTAATGAGTCTCCTATTGAGACCGGTAATGAGTTGGTAGGCTACAAAGAATACGACCCGACTCGCTGGGAACTTGCTGCCAAAGCTGCCAAGGAACTTATCGACACGTATGGTCACCTCGGTAGTGGAGTTTGCAACCTGACGTCTTCGTGGAGCAAGTTGTTCTCTGACTACTACAATTCAAGTAACCCTGAGGTTATATGGTTTGTGCAAGGTGGCACCAACTATAGCATTGAGACCAACAATGGGCCTCTCGGTTTTTCCGGCGGATTGTTGGGTTATGGTCGCACATTGCCTACTCAAAATCTTGTAGATGCTTTCCCGATGCTAGATGGTAAAGCTATCACCGATAATACCGGTGCATATACTTATACCGACAATAATCCTTATGCCAATCGTGACCCGCGTCTTGAGCTTACAGTGTTGCATCATGGCTCGATATGGTTGAACAACTCTCTTGAACTTAATATCGGCGGGGCTCACAACCCGGTCAGTTCAGCCGAATATTGTAAGACTGGTTACTATTTGCGCAAGTTTATGAAAGATCATTCTACAAGTTCAGCTACAACTTACGAAAGTTCTATTCACCTATGGGTTGAGTTGCGTTATGCAGAAGTGTTGCTAAACTATGCTGAGGCAATGAACGAGGCTTATGGCCCATCTCAAGACATTTACGATGTGTTATGCATGATTCGTCAGCGAGCAGGTATCGAAGCCGGTGAAAATGGCTTATTCGGATATAAGGAAAATATGAATAAGGATGAAATGCGCGAAGCCATCCGAGCAGAGCGTCGTATCGAAATGGCATTTGAAGAACAACGCTATTGGGACATTCGTCGTTGGAAGATTGCCGAAGATGTATTTGCTACTCCGCTTAAGGGTATGAGGATTGTTACATCGCAAGGTGTTGATTCATACTCGCGTATAGATGTGCTTACGGGCAGATTTGACGAAAGACAATACTTGTATCCTCTGCCTTATTCTGAGATACTTAAAAATCACAACATGGTTCAAAATCCTAATTGGTAATTAAGCTATGAAACGACTATTATTAATTTTATTCAGCATAAACTTCTTTGTCGCTGCGGCAGTCGCTCAAACATTCATGTTGGAGGGTAATGTATCGTCCGACGAAGAAACGCTCCCCGGCGTAAGTGTCATCGTCAAAGGCTCTTCGCAGGGTGTGGCAACCGACCTCGACGGTAACTTCTCATTGAGAGTCAAAGTGGGCGATACTCTTGAGTTTTCATATATCGGCTATCAGAAAAAAACGGTAAAAGTTAAAAATCAAAACAAGCTTTTTGTGACTCTTGTCGTTGATGAAAATTCACTTGATGAAGTGATGGTTGTCGGTTATGGTACAGTCAAGAAAGTGACGGCAACCGGAGCAGTAAGTGCAATCAAGGGTGCGGAAATTCGCCGTATCCCGGTAAGTAGCGTGCAAAACACCCTCGCCGGTAAACTTCCGGGTTTCTTCAGCCAGCAACGTTCAGGTCAGCCCGGTAAAGATGCTTCTGACTTCTTTATTCGTGGTGTGTCGTCATTGAACAGCGACGGTAATAAACCGCTTATCATGGTCGATGATGTGGAATATACCTATGAACAGCTATCTCAAATCAACACCAACGAAATCGAATCGATTTCAATATTGAAAGACGCATCTACAACTGCTATTTATGGTATCAAGGGTGCAAATGGTGTATTGGTTGTCAAGACCCGTCGCGGAAGCCAGGGCGCTCCTCAAGTCAACGTACGTATGGAGACCGGTATGCAGACCCCGGTACGCACTCCCGATTTTTTGAATTCTTATCAGACTGCCATACTTGTAAACGAGGCATACGCCAACGACGGTCTTGCTCCTAAGTTTACTCGCGAAGATGTTGAGAAGTTCCGCACCGGTTCGTCTCCTTATACTCACCCCGATGTGGATTGGTATAATGAAATCTTTAAAGACAATGCATGGCAACAGAATATCAACGTCGACGTATCGGGTGGCTCGGAACGCTTGCGCTACTTTGCATCGGTAGGTTACTTCACTCAGGATGGTATGGTTAAAGACTTTGGTAGCAAGGAAAATGATGTCAACTCCAACTATTTTTATCATCGTTTTAACTTCCGTACCAACTTGGACTTTGACGTAACCAAGGAATTGAACATGCGCCTTGACGTTACATCTCGTTTCATGAATATCAACAGCCCGTTTGGTATGAACGCAACGAGTGAAATATATGACTTCAACAAGGTTCACCCCTATTCGGCTCCATTATTGAATCCAAACGGCTCGTATGCCTACTTGTCTGACATCTCCGGTTTCCCGGCTACCCTCAATGCTCGTTTGGCCAATTCGGGTTACAGCCGTACCCGTCGCAACGACAATAACATCCTTTTGGGTGCTACTTGGAAACTCGACTTTATTACCCCGGGTTTGAAAGCAAATGCTCGTGTCGCATACGCAAGTATCGATGAAACTTATCGTAACGTGTATCGCGGAAGTTATCCTACATATCTGTATAATCCTGAAAACGATTCTTATACAATCAATCCCGACAAAACGTATGACCCGAGTACTTGGGGGGTACTTGCCGGCACCAACAATGCAGAAAAAAATGTTGACTTCCAAGCTACGTTAAACTATAACCGTGTCTTCAATGAAGATCATGACGTGTCATCAATGTTGATGTGGAACCGTCAAAGTCGTACTTATGAAAGTTCGGCAAGCGTACCTTTCAACTTTGAAAGCTACACCTTGTCTGTCGGCTATAAGTATAAGCAAAAATATCTTGCCGATATCAACGTGGCTTACAATGGTACCGACCGTTTCGGTAAAGACAATCGTTTTGGTTTCTTCCCCGCAGTAGGTCTTGGTTATGTAATCTCGGAAGAGCCGTTCTTAAAAGACAAGTTTGATAATCTTGATCTCTTGAAGCTCCGTACATCTTACGGTATCGTGGGTAGTGATGCAACATCGGGCAACCGTTATCTCTACAAACAGACATATAGTCAAGGCTCAAATGTTATTTTTGGTAGCTCAAACGGTGGCTATTCAACATACTACGAAGGCGATATAGGTAACAGCGATGTGACTTGGGAAAAAGCTCGTAAGTTTGACGTGGGTCTCGAACTCGGATTGTTCCACAAGTGGAACTTGACGGTTGACTACTTCTACGATCATCGTTACGACCAGCTCGCAACTCGTGGCGACATCTCGTCGATGCTTGGTGTAGGTATAGCTCCGTCTAATGTGGCAAAAACCATGAACCAAGGTTTTGACGGAAACCTCAGTTTCCAAACACGCATTGGCAATGAAGTTTATTTCAACAGCAACTTCGTGTTCTCTTATGCAAAGAACAAGGTGCTTTACAAGGCAGAGGCTCAAAAGACTTATCCTTGGCTTGCTGAAACCGGACACTCTATCGGTCAGCCTTTCGGTTATGAATGGATTGGTTATTATACTCCGGAAGATATCGCACTTATCAAGGCAGGTGATGCAACAGCTCCTGCAGTGCCAAATACCGACACTCCCGTACAAGCCGGTGACTTGAAGTATCGTGACCTCAACAATGACGGCACCATCAACGACTATGACAAGAAGGCTATCGGTAAGCCCAACTTGCCAACAACCACCCTTGGTTGGTCGTTTGGTGGCAGTTGGAAGGGTTGGAGCATCAACGTGTTGTTCCAAGGCTCATTTGACTACAGCTTCAGTGTAATCGGCACAGGTATCGAGCCGTTTAAGAGCCAGTTCCAGCCAATTCACACTTACCGTTGGACCGAAGAACGTTACTATGCCGGCGAACAAATCGAGTTCCCGCGCTTGACAAGCAACGGCTCGACAGTAAACAGCGCATCGGCTTATATGTCTGACTTCTGGTTGATCGACGCATGGTATATCCGTCTGAAGACCATCGACCTCAGTTACCAAGTCCCCAAGCAGGTGTTGCCTAAGTTTATTGAAAACATCCGTCTGTATGTCAACGCTTACAACATGTTTACTTGGACCAACTACAACAAGTATCAGCAAGACCCCGAAATCTCGTCTAATACTGCCGGTGACGCTTACATGAACCAGCGTGTTGTAAACTTTGGTGTACAATTCACATTGTAATAACTTGATAAGAATAAGAACACTATGAACAAGAATAAAATTGCAAAATATTTTGGTTTGGCGCTTCTCTTGAGTGGTTGTTACGCTTGTGAAGAAGCATTTGAGGCTCAACCGCTCGAATATTGGGAAGACCCGCGCTTTGCAACTCCTGTCATCGAGGATGAGTGGGAACTCCAATTGATGCAAACCCTTGAAGAAAACGTGTATGTCTACAAAGACAAGCGTTACGATGCATTGTTCACCCGCACCCTCGGCTGGAACGGGGGTGACGGCGTGCAGACTACCGAGTTGCCCGACGGCAACACTTTCTGGACATTTAACGACTCGTTCTATGGTGCTATCGACGGAGAGACTCGTAACCGTAACGGTGAACAAACATTTCCGCGCAACACCATCATGGTGCAAACTACCGGTGAAGACGGTAAAGCCGGCGTGAGCGAAGAAAACCTTGTGTGGCTCGCTGACTTTGTCAACACGACCGATCCTGAAGCTCCCAAGTATTATTGTGCTCGCACTCACATCCGTCATCCACAGGCAACATTGTCTGATGAGCAGATTGCCGCTGGCGAAATCGACCAAGACTATCTCTATTGGGCAGGCGATGCAACGGTGTGCAACGGCAAGTTGCAAATGTTGTGGAACGGTGTCGACAACACCGACCCTGATGCGCAGATGAAGCCGATGGGTACAGCTTTGGCTATCTACAACATCAATGGCACTCCCGGCGATGGCCAGTATCTGACTATCGAGTCGGTTGACCGCAACAAGATTCCATACAACCCCTATGGCTACGGTGGCACATTGTGGGAAGACGAAGACGGTTATACCTATCTCTATGGCGGTTTTGAGAACTATACTCCATTGGTGGCTCGTGCGGCCAACAACGACTTGACCAGCACATGGGAATACTATGTTAGCGATGTCAATGGCAATTGGGAGTGGACCACCCAGTATCCCGACGATGTGATAGCCGGATATTCGGGTATTGCTACTAATCAGATCAACCGCCCATGGATTATAAAGGATGGCGATTGGTATTATATGATCGGTCAGGGCATCTGGTTTAGCAAGACTGTTTATATCATGCGTGCTAAGACTCCTTGGGGACCCTTCACCGATAACAAGGAATTGTTTACCACTCCGAGCACTCTTGACAAACTTGGTGTGACAACTTATCAGCACACCTATATGATCAACTTGCATCCGAGCTTGTCTTATGGCGATGAGTTGGTCTTCACTACCAATACCGATACAGCCGACTTTTGGGACAACTTTAACGATGTAGGAAGTGCCGACTTCTATCGTCCGTTCTTCTATCGCGTGTACAATTGGAAGAGCGTTTACGGATTTGAAGACTAATCAAACAGACACTTTTCAATAATCCAACGGGCGGTGATGTTTTCGCCGCCCGTTTTTTTTACAACATTATATCAATTTTGAAAATGAAAAAAACAATACTTGCTCTTGCCTTGGGTTTTTTAGGCTTTACTTATGCAACAGCCGAGGTGAAACTGCCGGCAATATTTTCTGACAACATGGTGTTGCAGCAGCAGACCGATGCTCCTATCTGGGGCGAAGCCATGCCGGGAGCAAAGGTGATTGTCACCACCTCTTGGAACAAGAAAAAATATACGGTGACTGCCGATGCCGACGGCAAGTGGATGGCAAAAATGGCTACTCCCAAGGCCGGAGGCCCTTATAAAGTGACCGTCTCCGATGGCAAGAAGCTGACGCTCGACAATGTGATGATTGGAGAAGTGTGGATTTGTTCCGGACAGTCCAACATGGAAATGCAAGTCGAAGGGTGGGGCAAAATCAACAATTACGAGCAAGAAAAGGAGTGGGCCAATCAGTATCCCAACATTCGTTTCTTGCAGGCCAAGCGTGTCACAAGTCCGCGTCCGCTCGATGAAGTGGCTGTCAACAACGGCGGTTGGCAGGTGTGCTCGGCCAAGACTGTTGCCGATTTTTCGGCAGTGGCTTATTTCTTTGGCCGCGACATCAATAAATATCAAGATGTGCCCGTAGGTCTTATCGACACCTCTTGGGGTGGCACAATCATCGAGGCATGGACAAGCAAGGAGGCTCTCGCCACGTTGCCCGACATGGTGCCCAACCTCGCGTGCCTTGAAGACATGCCGCTGACAGCCGAAGAGCGCAACCAAAAGTTTGAAGACGACTTGGTGAAGTGGCAAAAAAATCTTGACAACCTCGACCGTGGCAGCAAGGATGGCAAAGCCTTGTGGGCAGCCGGCGACTTTGACGACAGCGATTGGGATGCCTACAATGTTCCCGGTTGGATTCAAGACCAAGGGCTGAAGGCATTCAACGGCATTTATTGGTGTCGTCGTGAGTTTGACATACCTCAATCATGGGCAGGCAAGAAGTTGACGCTCAATCTTGGAGTGATAGATGACAACGATTTCACCTTCTTCAATGGTAAGGTTGTCGGACACACAGAGGGCTGGATGGCAGGCCGTTCTTATGAAGTTCCCGCCGAGATGGTCAAGGCAGGAAAGGCTGTAGTTGCTGTGCGCATAATGGACACCGGTGGTAACGGAGGCATGGGAGGCTCTCCCGAGTCGATTAACATCAAGTGTGGTGACGAAACAATCTCTTTGGCCGGTGAGTGGAAAGGCAAAGCGTCGCTAATGCTCACCGAGGTGCCGGCAATGCCGGTCAATGCCGCATGGAATCCCAATGTGCCGACGTTCCTTTACAACTCGATGCTTAAGCCGCTTGCTCCTTATGCAATCAAGGGCGCTATTTGGTATCAAGGCGAGTCAAATGCTCCGCAAGCCTATCAATATCGAGAACTTATGCCATTGATGATTACCGACTGGCGTAATCTGTGGGGATATGAATTCCCATTCTATATGGTGCAACTTGCCGCATTCACTTCGCAAGAGGCTGTGCCTGTCGAATCTAATTGGGCAGAATTGCGCGAGGCTCAGACCATGGCAACCCGTCTGCGTGGTGTGGGGATGGCTGTCGCAATCGATATAGGCGATGCTCTCGACATTCACCCCAAAAACAAGCAGGAAGTGGGTCGCCGCTTGGCACTTGCCGCTCGCGCTCAAGCCTATGGCGAAAATATCTCTTACTCCGGACCGATGTATGACCGCTATGTGGTAGAAGGCAACAGCATACGTCTTTATTTTGACCACGTCGATGGTGGCTTGACCACCCCCGATGGCGAAACATTGAAAGGGTTTGCAATATCCGGGCTTGACCGCAAATTTCACTGGGCCGAAGCTCGCATCGATGGCAACACTGTCGTGGTAAGTTCGCCCGATGTTGCCATGCCTGTTGCCGTGCGTTATGCATGGGCCGACAACCCCGTCTGCAACCTCTATAACGGCGAAGGCCTGCCGGCAAGTCCGTTCCGCACCGACGACTGGCAGGGTATCACCTATGGAGCCAAGCGATAATGAAAGTTAGATGTTAATTGTGTAGAAAGGAGATGCACCGCGGTTTGCGGGTTTGCATCTCCTTCTTTTTGTGGGCAAATTATAGGGTTTGCCCGATAAGTCGCATTATCAGTGGTTGCAATCCTTACGTTCTTTTTGTGCCGACAAAAAGAACCAAAAAGCTCTGCGCACGGTCGCTTTCCGGGCGGCCTCCAAGGCTGATGACTTTCGGGGGCTGTGGGACTCGCTCGGCGTGCTCGCTCAGACAGTTCTCGCCCTTTTCCCAAAAGTCACTGATGCCGTCGGCCTGAAAGCTTTAGGCGCAGGGGTAACCTGCAAATGATACGCAGGTGCATGGATGGAGTCTCTGGATGTGGTTGAAAAGGATTATGTATGTTTACCCGACCAATGATATTTATCTATATCAACAAAATTTTTAGTAAAAAGATGTTTTTTTATGATTTTTTTTAGGGGTTTGACGCTTCAATTCGTCTCTATATTAGATTTCTAATAAAATAAGTGGAAAAAGTCATCATTAATAAACATGAAAAGCCTTTTTGAAACAATGAAAATGAAAAAAATTGTTGCTATTGCAGCATTGGTGGCCGGGGCATTGACTATTAATGCCCAGCAAAAAGATTTGGTGCAATATGCCAATACTTTACAGGGAACAGATTCACATTTTGGGTTGAGCCGTGGTAATACTTACCCCTCTACCGCCATGCCTTATGCTATGCACATCTGGTCGGCGCAGACCGGCAAGCATGGTGAAGGTTGGAAATATCAATATTCGGCCGATAAGATGCGCGGATTCTGCCAGTCTCATCAATGCAGCCCATGGGTGGGTGACTATGCCACATTCTCATTGATGCCGGTGTTGGGTGAGCTTATCGTTAACGAAGATGAACGTGCAACAAAGTTCAGCCATGACAATGAAATTGCAAAACCTCACTATTATAGCGTGACATTTGACAACGGTGTCAAGACCGAAATGTCTACTACCGATCGTGGTGCTCACTTCCGTTTTTCTTATCCGTCGACAGGTGATGCTTACCTCGTGCTCGATGGAAGCAACGGCATGAGCCAGGTAAAGATCGACCCTGAAAAGCGTCAAATCACCGGTTGGGTCAACAACCAACGTTTTGTCAATCACAGCGAAAATTTCCGTAATTACTTTGTAATACAATTTGACAAGCCATTCAGCGAATATGGAGTGTGGGAAAACCGTGAAAACGAAGTGTTTGCCAATCAAGCCGATGGCGAGGGTCGTGGATATGGTGCATACGTGAAGTTTAAACAAGGCGTCAAGGTGCAAGCCAAAGTGGCATCTTCGTATATCACTCCTGAGCAAGCTCTTGTGACACTCAATGCCGAGCTTGGAGCAGATAAAAATCTTGAAGCTACTAAGGCGCGTGGATTTAAGACATGGAACGATTTGTTCCATCGTGTGCTTGTAGAAGGCGGCACTGAAGAACAGATGCGTACATTCTATTCTTGCTTGTTCCGCTCCAACCTCTACAGCCGCAAGTTCTATGAAATCAAAGAAAATGGTGAGCCATATTACTATAGCCCCTATGATGGCAAGATTTATGATGGTTACATGTTTACCGACAACGGATTTTGGGATACATTCCGCAGTCAGTTCCCATTGACCAACATCTTGCATCCTACTCAGCAGGCTCGTTACATGACTGCTCTCCTTGCAGCACAACAACAGTGTGGTTGGTTGCCTTCTTGGTCACATCCCGGTGAAACCGGCGGTATGCTTGGCAACCATTCAATCTCATTGATTGCCGATGCTTATGCCAAAGGTATTCGCGATTTTGATGCTGAAAAGGCTCTTGAGGCCTATGCCCACGAAGCTATGAACAAAGGCCCATGGGGAGGTGCTAATGGTCGCGGATTCTGGAAAGAATATTACCAACTTGGCTATGTGCCTTATCCTCAGTCGATGGGTTCTACTTCTCAGACAATGGAATATGCCTATGACGACTTCTGTGGCTATCAGTTGGCCAAGATGCTTGGCAACAAACACTATCAAGAAGTGTTTGCACGTCAGATGTATAATTATCGCAACGTCTTTGATCCCGCAACCGGCTTTATGCGTGGCAAGGGAGTCGATGGCAAGTGGAGCGATGAGCCGTTTGACCCATATGTGTGGGGTGGCCCTTATTGCGAAGGCAATGCATGGCACTACAACTGGTCTGTTTTCCATGATGTACAAGGCCTTATCGACTTGTATGGCACTGATGAACGCTTTATCGCCAAGCTCGATTCTGTATTCTCTGTTCCGAGCATTGTAAAGCCCGGCACTTACGGTGGTAAGATTCATGAGATGGTAGAGTTGGAAATTGCTCAGATGGGTCAATACGCCCACGGCAACCAGCCAATCCAACACATGCCCTATCTCTACAACTATGCAGGTCAGCCTTGGAAGTCGCAATATCATGTGCGCAACATTATGAGCCGTCTTTACAACTCAACCGAAAAGGGATTCCCAGGTGATGAAGACCAAGGTGGCATGTCGTCATGGTATGTGCTTAGTGCACTTGGCATTTATGCCGTATGTCCCGGAACAAATGAGTATGTAATCGGCAGCCCGGTATTCCAAAGAGCTACGATAACGCTCGAAAACGGCAAGCAGTTTGTCATCGAGGCTGAAGGCAATAACGAAAGCAACGTATACATTCAATCAGGTATGCTCAACGGCCGTGTACTCGATAAGAACTATATTACTTATGAAGATATTATCGATGGTGGAGAACTTAAATTTGTCATGAGCGACAAGCCCAACTATGAGCGCAACACAACTAAGCATGCTGCTCCGTTCTCATTATCGAAACAAGCACAATATATAAGATGAAAAAGATTGGGTTATTATTAGGGTTATTATTAGTTATTGTTTTAGAGGTTAATGGCGCCGGCAATGTGTACGCCGAGAGGGTGAATACATTGATAGGCACGAAAGGCGTTGGGTTGACATCCGGGTATTTATACCCGGGTGCAACCTACCCATTCGGTATGGTGCAGTTTACGCCTTCTTACTTTTCCGGTCGCTCGGGCTTTGTTATCAACCAGCTCAGCGGCGGTGGCTGTGCCCACATGGGCAATTTCCCTACATTCCCGGTCAAGGGCAAATTGAAACGTTCGCCCGAAAACATTCTTGATTATAGAGTAAATCTCGATAACCAAAAGGGGCATGCCGGATATTATGAAGCCGATGTCGACGATGATATCAAGGCGATGTTGTCGGTTACAGAGCGTACCGGTATGGCCAAGTATGACTATCCTGCCGATGCCGACTATGGCACGGTGATGATTGGAGCCGGAGTGGCGGCTACGCCTATCGAGGTTGCTGCCGTGGCTATCACCGGGCCAAACTCATGTGAAGGCTACGCCGAGGGCGGTAGTTTTTGCGGTATAGAGACTCCGTTTAAGGTCTATTTCGTTGCCGAATTTGATGCTGAGGCTGTTGAAACCGGCACATGGAAAGACGATAAACTCCATCCCAAGGCTGCCTTTGCCGAGGGAGCTATGTCGGGCGTGTATTTTACGTTTGACACTTCAAGCAACAAGAGCATACAATATAAAATAGGCGTGTCGTATGTGTCGGTTGAAAATGCTCGATTGAATCTTGCTACAGAAAATCCCGGTTGGAGCTTCGACAGCGTGCGCAATGCTGCTGAAAGCCGTTGGAACGACTACCTCTCGCTTATCGAAGTCGATGGAACAAACGACGACCGCATCACCCAGTTTTATACCCATCTTTATCGTGTGCTCATTCATCCCAATGTGTGCAGTGACGTAAATGGTGAGTATATGGGTGCCGATTTTAAGGTGCACACCACCAAGTCAAAGCAGTATACTTCATTTAGCAACTGGGACACCTATCGCACTCAGATACAATTGCTTGCTATGCTCGATCCCGAAGTCGCATCGGACGTGGTGTTGTCTCATCAACATTTTGCAGAGCAGTCGGGTGGCTCATTCCCCCGTTGGGTGATGGCCAACATCGAGACCGGTGTGATGCAAGGTGACCCGTCATCAATCTTGGTAGCCAATGCATGGGCTTTTGGAGCGCGCAACTACGATCCCAAGCCTCTGCTTGAAATCATGCGCAAGGGAGCCGAACAGCCCGGATCAAAGTCTCAAAAAGAGGAGACCCGTCCAGGTTTGAAGCAATATCTCGACAAGGGTTATTACAATGCGTCGATACAACTTGAATATACTTCTGCCGACTTTGCTATCGGCCAGTTTGCATTGCGTGCATGTGGCGATGAGTTTCTCAGCTGGCGTTATTTCCATTTCGCGCGTTCGTGGAAAAATCTTTTCAACAAAGAGACCGGTTGGTTGCAGTCGCGTCGTCCCGACGGGTCTTGGAAGCCGCTCTCTGACGACTTCCGCGAGTCAAGCTACAAAAACTATTTCTGGATGGTGCCTTACGACATCGATGGCTTGATAGAAATCATAGGCGGCAAGGACGCTGCCGATAAACGTCTTGATGAACTGTTTGTACGTCTCGATGCCGGTTATTCCGACGATTGGTTTGCCTCAGGCAATGAGCCGAGCTTCCAGATTCCGTGGTGCTACAACTGGGTAGGCAAGCCCTACAAGACTCAAGCCATGGTCAACCGCATTCTCAATGAACAATATTCAAGCGCAATCGACGGGCTTCCGGGCAATGACGACCTTGGCACTATGGGCGCATGGTATGTATTTGCATGTGTAGGTCTATATCCTCAGATACCCGGTATCGGCGGATTTACCATCAACACACCGGTGTTTGATAGCGTGAAGATACATCTCAAAAAAGGCGACTTGGTCATCAATGGCGGATCGGAAAAGAATATCTACATCAATAAGATGCTTTTCAACGGGCAACCCTACGAGAGCACTTGGATCGACTGGGCCGATGTGTGCAATGGTGCAGTTATCGACTATACGGTGTCAAGCAAGCCCAATGTGTCTTGGGGTACCAAAATCGCACCTCCGTCATATAAATAATAGAATATCATAGTTATGAAAAAAATAGTATTTGCATCAATTGTGATGGCTTCGATGTTGTCGATGCTTTCATGTAAACAAAGCAATGCCCCTCTTCAGCCCGAAGGCTGGGCGTGGCTCGGATTTGAGCGCCCCGAGGGCATCAATCCGGTGATTAGTCCCGACTCTACAGTGTTGTTCTATTGCCCTATGCGTCAAGATTCTGTGGCGTGGTCGGCCGGTGACACATTCAATCCCGCGGCAACCCGCCTTGGCGATGAAATCATCGTGTTGTATCGTTCGGAAGACAATTCGGCTGTAGGTATCGGGTCGCGTACATCGCGTATCGGTTATGCGTCGTCGACCGACGGCTTGCACTTCACCAAGCGCACTGCTCCGGTGTTGTTCCCTGCCGATGACAGCCAGAAAGAACTTGAACATCCCGGTGGTTGTGAAGACCCTCGCGTGGCTGTTACCGAAGACGGCATGTATGTGATGCTCTATACCCAATGGAATCGCAAGCAGGCTCGTCTGGCAGTGGCTACATCGTGTGACTTGCTCACATGGGAAAAGCACGGTCCTGCATTTGCCAAAGCTTATGACGGACGTTTCAAAGACGACTTCTCCAAGTCGGCATCATTGGTGACCAAGGTTGTCGATGGCAAGCAGGTAATTGCCAAAGTCGATGGTAAGTATTTGATGTATTGGGGTGAAAAGTTTGTCAACCTTGCTACATCGACCGACCTTGTCAATTGGGAGCCTATGCTTGACGAAAATGGCGATTTCTTGAAACTTATAGAGCCGCGTGCCGGTAAGTTTGACAGCCATTTGACTGAGTGTGGCCCTCCGGCAATAATAACTGAGCATGGCATCTTGCTCATGTATAATGGGAAAAATCAAGGAGATGAAACACGTGATCCCAACTACACTGCCAACACTTATTGTGGCGGACAGGTGCTCTTTGACATCGAAGACCCCACTAGCGTGATAGCACGTCTCGACGAGCCGTTCCTCGTGCCGCAGGCCGACTTTGAAAAGAGCGGACAATATCCGGCCGGCACGGTGTTTATCGAAGGCCTTGCTTTGAAAGACAACAAGTGGTATCTCTACTATGGTTGTGCCGATTCTCGTGTGTCGGTTGCGGTTTATGACTTAACAAAGAAACAAGATAAATGATGAAAAAGATTGTATTGCTTTTAGCTGCGTTCATGATGTGCATGTCGACCATGTCGGCACAGACAGTGAAACCTTTTGTTGAAGGTGATCGTGTTGCCTATCTCGGAAATTCCATTACCGATGGCGGTCACTATCATTCTTATATGTGGTTGTTCTATATGACTCGTTTCCCCAATATGCCTCTATCGATGTATAATGTGGGTATTGGTGGCGACACAGCTTATGATATGAACAAGCGTCTTGATGGCGATGTGTTTAGCAAAAATCCTACGGTGTTGTTGGTAACCTTTGGCATGAACGACTCGGGTTATTATGAATATAATGGAGACAATGCTGCTGAGTTTGGCGAAAAGAAGTATAATGAATCTATCGAAAACTTCAAGCAGATGGAGAAACGACTTCTCGGCCTTGACAACGTGCGCATAGTGATGGTAGGCACATCTCCCTATGATGAGTTTGCTAAGATAGAGGGCAACACTCCATTTAACAAGAAAAATGAAACGATGAAGCGCATCGTGGAGTACCAACGCCAGACAGCCGAAAAGAACGGTTGGGAATTTGTAGACTGGAATGCTCCGATGGTAGCCCTCAATCGTCAGTTCCAAGAAACAGATCCTTCGTTTACTCTATGTGGCAGTGACCGCATACACCCCGATAACGACGGTCACATGGTGATGGCTTATCTTTTGCTCAAGGCTCAAGGCTTCACAGGCAATGAAGTGGCCGATGTCGAAATCGATGCAAGCAAGAAGATTGCCACCAAGGCCGAAAACTGCACTATCACCAACATCAAGCGTGTCGGCAATGAGTTGAAGTTTGACTATCTGGCTGAGGCATTGCCTTATCCGCTCGATACAATACCTCGCAATTGGGGAGCCAAAAAGAGCCAGGCCGAAGTAGTGAAAGTTGTGCCGTTTATGGACGAAATGAACCGCGAAATGCTTACAGTCAAGGGACTTAAAGGAAACTATAAACTCATCATCGACGGTGAGGAAATCGGCGTGTGGTCGGGTAAAGAACTTGCCGCAGGCATCAACCTTGCCGCTGAGTCAAAGACTCCGCAATATCAGCAGGCGCTTGCTGTGATGCACCTCAATGAATATCGCTACGATATCGAGCGCGTGTTCCGTGAGTTTGCTTGGTGTCAATATGGTTTCTTCCAGCAACATGGTCTCGCCAATGCCAACAACCGCAAGGCTATCGAAGTGATGGATGCCAATGTGGAAAAGAACGGGTGGCTTAAAGGACGTCGCGACATGTATGTAAAGATGATGCATCCGGCAGTCTATGAAGCTCGTGAGCAAGAGATGAAAGTGCTTGTCGACAAGATTTATGAGATAAATAAACCGGTGACCCGCACAGTGGTGCTACGAAAGGTGAAGTAGCGGCGAAATTCTTTTTTTTAAAAAAAAGGTGGTGTATTCCTTGGTCGGTATACACCACCAATTAAAAACCTCTATATTATTAATTAACTAAATTATTATTTATCATGAAAAGTTCTACTTTTAAGAAAATCGCAGCCACAGCGCTGTGTGCATTTGCAATCGTTGGATGTTACAAAATTACGGAAATTACCATGCCGTCAGAAGTAGCTCCCAATCAAACATTTTCGGTTTCAGTTAAAGTTATGGATGATGATAATGATGGTGGCGATGCAACATCTTATCCTGTACTTGGTGTACTAGTTCCTAATGGTTGGACTGTAACTCTTCCTGAAAATGCTTATGAACACTACATCCCGGCTTCTGGAACAATTACTTCTATGGGTGGCGCGGCAAGCGAAATCTATACTTCTATATTGAATGATTATTACACTCGTGAAGGTTATACTTGGTTTGGCTTTATAGCTAACGAAAAGGTGAAAACAGACTTTGGAAGCGCTGACAATTATGTATTGGCAAACTTCCTCGTTACTGCCGGTAGCGAAGTTGGAGACTATGATATTCAAGTAGTTTGTGGTGACGAAGAAGATAACTTGGAAAAGTATCTTCCTTTGGAAGAACACAATGGCGTAGGTGCTGATGGCAGCTTCCGTAACTGTCGTCTTCGTGAAACTGCTACTATCGATGACGAAGACTTCGAAGAAAAAGTACTTGACCTCAACACTACTATCAAGGTTACCGGTGAAGCAGGTATCAATGAAATCAATGCTGACAACTACAGCGTTAATGCTATTGGCAACGGACAAATCTCTATAGAGCTTAACGATGCATCTCTTGCCAACACCATCGCTAACGTTTACGACGTAAACGGTCGTCTCATCGCTTCTCGCGTACTCGGTGCTGAAAACGTAATCGACGCAGCTCAAGGACTATGTGTAGTTACCCTTATCAACGGTAATAAGACTGCAACTCAAAAGGTTGTTGTTAAATAACACGCATAGGGTTAGTTTCTAAATATTTCTGGGAGGGGCTTACGCCACACGGCGAAAGCCCCTTTTTATCGATTATCTTGAGAGCGTCATCTGTAAATCAGGCTCCGGGGCTTGGAAGAAGTCAAAGGATTATATATGTTTACAGGATACCAATATTTTGTTTTATTGATAATGAAAAAATCTACTTTTTTAAAAGTCGTAGCAACAGTGATGTGTGCTTTGGCAATTGCTTCATGCTACAGGATATTTGAAGTCTCTTTGCCGGCAAAGGTGGCTCCGGGACAGACGTTCTCCGGGATATTAATTGTTACCGACAATCCTGACAGCGATAGCGACAATAATGCTTTGACTCGTCCGGTTTTTGGCGTTTTGCTTCCCGACGGATGGACAGTAACGATGCCGGAGAACGGCTTTCAGGCACTTTGCGAAAACCCGGATGCAGAGGTCAAAGAGGGTGGCGTGACTACAAACTGCAACGCTTCTTGTGAAATGTTGTATAGTGAGCAATATACGGCGATTCTTAATGACTTCTACAAGAGAGATGGTTATACATGGCATGGATTTGCAGCTCCAAAACGCTTGGCAATCGGCTTGAACGGCGCTGCTCAAGGCGAGTCTGATTATATCGTAGCTAACTTCACTATCACTGCCGGCACTGAGGTTGGCAAATATGAAATCGAATTTGTGTGCGGAGATGAGGAGGATGGCAATGAAGGCCTTGGCAAATATTTTAATGCGGTGGGTAAGCTTGATGCGTCCAAAAACAATTATCGCGACAGCCGTCTACGCCAAGCCTCGACTATCGATGACGAGGTCTTTTCTCAAGTAAATCTCGACCTTTGCACTATCGTTGAGGTAACGGCTGAAGCCGGCATCAAAGAAATCAATGCAGACAACTATAGCTTGGAAGCTATCGGCAACGGGCAAATCTCAATTAAGCTCAACGGTGCTGCTCTTGCCAACACCATTGCTAATGTTTATGACATGAACGGTCGACTCATCGCTTCTCGAGTGCTCGGCGCTGAAAACATAATCGATGCCATCCAAGGACTGTGTGTAGTCACCCTTGTCAACGGGGATAAGATCACGACTCACAAGGTCGTTGTGAAATGACACTCGTGGTGTTGGCGTCTTAGCTGATGCAAAGGAGAGGTAGTGTCATTATACAACTTATGGACATTTTGATTGTTGATGTTATTTCGATTTGATTATAATGATAAATGTCGATAAAATTGCAAAATGTTACGAAATGGCGATGTGTAGACGTGATAATTTAGTATCTTTGCACATTAAACTATTCATTATTAACTTAAATAATCATATTTTATGAAGAAATTTTTACTTTCTATCATGTGTCTCTGTACGATGCTTTTTGCATTTGCAGACACCTATGACTCCGGTTTGTTAGGTCAGACGGGTAAACTCTGGAGCGAATGGGGAGATCAGCAGATTAATGGTATTACATGGAATGCTTCGGGTGAGTTCCAGGCTGGATCTTATTTTGGATATGACTCACAAACAACAAAAAAAGGGACTGCTTTTGGCTCAGGAAACAATCCGGTAAAAACCATGACCATTAAAACCGGTGAAATCCCCGGAACTATCACAAGCGTAAAGGTGAATACCTCTGGCGCAAGTAGTGTTGTGGCTGATTTGACAGTTACTGTTGGAGGTGTTCAATATGGAGAAAAAATTTCTCTTACAAAGACTGCAACCGATTATACTTTTGAAGGAACCGCTTCGGGCGAAATCGCACTAAATTACACTGTGGAAGCTAAAGCTGTATACCTAAAGCAAATCGTGGTTGAATACACTCCGGTTCAAAAGAATGTAGCTACGCCTACTTCGACTTTGGCTGAAGGTACTTACGCTGACGTGCAAACAGTGGAATTGGCTTGCGAAACTGAAGGTGCTACAATCTACTATACCCTCGATGGTAATAATCCTACTAAAGAATCGACCGAATACACCGGTGCGTTCCAAATTGCAAAAAATTGTACGCTCAAGGCCATTGCTTACAATGGAGAAGATGATAGCAATGTAGCTTCGTTTAACTACACATTTGCTTTGCCGACTCCGGTGTTTGCTGTAGCCGGCGGTGTTTACACCGAGGCATTCTCTTGTGAAATAACCTGCACCGATGCCGATGGCAATGAGTTTAGTAACACCAAGTTCTATCATACTCTCGATGGAGCAGACCCGACTTCAGAGTCTGAACGCGTGTGGGGCTCGCTTTATATTTCTGAGACATGTGAAGTTAAGGTCATTGCAGTGAGAACAGTGACCGTGGGCGAAGAAAGCGTTGAAATATGCAGCCCGGTGGCTTCAGAAAGCTATGTTATGGCAAACCTTGCCTACTATAAGAAAGCAACCGAATTTGCTGAAGGTAAATACTTGTTGTCGGCTGATGGATATGGGGTTGCAGAACCTATCAAAGATGGTTATAGTTATAGCTATATTTATGTAACTGAAGCTTCGGCAAACGAAAATGGAGTTATCTGCACTGCCGATTACTATGAATTGACGTTTACTTTGGTTGAAGGTGGATATACCATCCAGGATTCAAAGGGCCGTTATCTTTCTCAAGGAGAAGGTCGCACAAATTTCAATGTATCTTACGAAAGATTGACAGACGGCAGCGACGTTTGGACAGTAGCAGTTGCCGAGGATGGCACTGCAACGATTACCAATACGGTTACAAACCAATATGTTCAGTTCTCTGTTAATTATAGCTCATATGGAGCTTATGCGACCGACCAGACAAATGCTGTGATGCCTGTGCTTTATGGCGCTTATACGATACCTGAAATGGTTGTTGCTCCGGTAGGTCCGACAACCGAAATGGAGCTTTATGGTGAAATGATGACGGTTTTCACCCAAATTACAGCATTCTCAGTGTCATGCGAATCGGGTATAGAATTGGCCGGTCTTGCAGAAGGAGAAGGCGCGGTTAATTTCTATACAATGGCTGTGCCTGAACTTCCGGAGTTTACATTCGAAACCATTTCTGAAAACGAAATTCATATTAAATTTGCCACTCCGCTTAATGTTGAAGGCAGCTATATGATAAATATCACTTCCGGGTATTTTATCCTTGATCCCAAGGGAGCAAAGGCCAAGAGTGCTGATTTCTTTAGCCAATACATGGTAGTGGATACGACTCCGTCTACATTAAGTATATATCCTAATGGTGGCGAATGCTATGAATTGTCTCGATTTGAGGTGATTGGAAATAAGACAGTTCAGCCTGCTTGGAATTACATGCCTGCATTGTATAAGGGCGAATATACTGCCGACGGTTCGACCAAGGTTGCTGAAGTTTGTGATATGCTTTATGAAGAATGGTATGGTGATAACCAGTGGTATTTCGAGCTTGTAGAGCCGGGTGGCACATGGAGCGACTACGAACTTAAGACCATTACCGAACCGGGTACATACGTTCTTCACGTTCCTGCCGGAACATTCAGCTTCGGTCAAATGGGCATGACTCGAAATGAAGAAATGTTTATTACCTATGAAGTTGTTGAGCCTACTCCATTGGTTATCGTGAATACCAATCCGGTTGACGGAGCATCGGTTGACAGCTTCAGATCTATGTGGATTGAGTTTAACAAAGAATATAAGTACAATGACGAAGCAGTTATCACGGCTGTTAACGTAAACGATGCAACTGTTTCTTACAATGGTTATCCTCTATTCTACGAAGATTGGGACGAATTGTACAACCAGGCAACTCTCGAATTTGATGAAGAATTTGCTCCGGGTACTTATGAAATCACAATCCCTGCCGGAACATTCTGGGAAGCCGGATATGAGGCAAATGCTTTACCTGAGACTAAACTCACTGTCACAGTCAACGAACCTGCCGGCATCGACAGCGTAGTTGCCGACAATGGTGTGTATGTCGTTTACAACCTACAAGGTGTCAAGTTGATGGAAACTGAAAATGTCGAGGATCTAAACAATCTTTCTGACGGTCTCTACATTATCAACAATAGCAAGGTGGTTATCCGCAAGTAACGCACTCGAGAAATACTTAATAGCGCCCCCATCGCCTATCATGGCGATGGGGGCGCTGTGTTATATATGGCAGGGTGTGACAAGAAGGGCGTCGGCAAATAGAGCCAATAAAAATTAAGTGGTTTCTAAATCTATTGACCGGGCAATATGAGTGGGGGATGTCGGATGTGTTTTTGTTGTTGGTAGGTGTATTTATTTTGTTCATTAAGGGGTAAAGACGTGTGTATATGAACGTTTTTACCATCAACCGAACGTTTTTACCCTTTGTGCTAAATACTCACTTTTAAATTTGCAAATACCAATCTAAAACATCAACCGAAATATTAAATCGATATTCATGGAAAAATCAGCATTTAGTCAAATGTATATTGTCTATTATCCCAAATTATTTAACTTTGTGAGTATATATCTGCCTCACGAAGAAGTTGAGGATTTGGTGCAGGACATTTTTATCGATTTGTTGGATATCGATATGTCACGTATTAAGCATTTTGACTCTTATCTGTTTACATTGACAAAAAATCGTTGTCTTGACTGGTTGAAGCATAATGCATGCGTGCAACGCTATGAGTCACGATGCAAAAACGAGTATGAAATTCAACTTGAGACGCTTGTGGCTTTCGAAAGTTTTGATGATGTTATCGATGAGACAGAGCATCAAGAGTGGCTCACTAAGATGGTGATGAGGCAAATGAATGAGTTGCCCGGTCGTTGTCGAGAGATATTTGAAATGTGTAAGTTACAAGGACTTCGTTATGCAGAGGTGGCAGAACAGCTTGGTATTTCGGTTAACACGGTAGAGTGTCAGATGGGTATAGCTCTTAAAAAGTTGCGTACGGCATTGCAACCGATACGACCCAGTTGAGTGTTTTGCTCATGTAATGATAAAATTAAATAAAATGAATAATAAAATAGGTGCAATAATAGTGTGGATGGCGCTCTTTCTCCTTGGCGGGGTGGGTGCCATTTGTGCAAATACACATTATCGGTTTATTCACATTACGACCGATAATGGCTTGCCTCATCAAGAAGTGGGTGACATGTTGCAAGACGACCGTGGTCGTTTGTGGGTTGGCACGGGCAACGGTCTGACGCTTTATGATGGATATGGATTTAAGACCTATTTTAGTAGTAGTGATTCATGCTCAATCAATCACAATTTTATCAAGGCTATACATCAAGACTGTAAGGGGCGTATATGGGTGGCTACTTATGATGGGATATGCCGTTATGAGCCTGCGACTGACAATTTTCATCGATATAAATTGGAACGTTCATCGCTATCGTCGATAGCCGAAATGTCAGATGGTCGATTGGTGTGCGCCGGCTCGGAATTGTATGTTTATGATGAAGATGCCGATCGCTTCTGTATGGTGAAGCGAGATGATGAGGAATTTATCTTGTCGCTTGTCGTTAGTGGCAATAGATTATATGCGGCAACCAACCGTTCTATATTTTATTATGAAGGGACGTTTGCCAAACGCACACATCTTGATGCATCATATTATGCGGACTTCCTTACCGGTTTTGATGGAGTCGTCCCGATGTTTGAGGATTCAGATGGTAGGGTGTGGATAGGCTGTAATGGAAAGGGTGTGATGTGCGTGGATTTTGCTTCGGGACAAAAGACGGTCTATGGACCGGCGCAGCTTGCCAATGGAGTGGTTAATGCTATTGCCGAAGATGAAGATAAAAGCATTTGGCTTGGAACAGAAGGGGGCTTAACGGTGATAAAGTCCGACGGACGAATAGATATATTGAAACAAAATTTTCTCGACAAAGGATTGTTGAGCGACAATGTTGTTAAGAAAGTTTTATGTGATAACAATGGAAATTTATGGGTGTCTACTCGTTATGGCGGAATCAATGTTTTGCTTAACAAAAGTGTTCAATTTGGATGGGTGGAAGCCGGAACCGGCGACAACAAGTTGAAAGGGAAGGTGCTCAATTCGATAGTGCAACCCAATGATAGGGAATTGTGGATTTCGGCTGAGAGTGGCAATGGTATCAACATATATGATATAGTTACAGGAAAAGTGTCGGTATTTGATCGTATTCCGGGCATAAGCAATCGAGTGCAATCGTTGTTTTATGATGCAGAGGATGATGATATGTGGATAGGCACTTTCCGTGATGGACTATTGTGCTACGACATGAAGTCGGGTGCTTATAGACGTTGGGGGGCCGGTGATACGGGATTGCCTACAGATGCAGTGTTTGCTATGGCTCAACAGCGCAACGGACGATTGTGGGTTGGAACAACTCAGGGATTGCGATATTTTGATAAGGGCGCAACGAAGTTTGAAAAAATCAACCACGATCTTATCAACTTTGACTTTTGTTTTAGTTTATGTGTCGACCGAGACGATAATGTTTGGGTCGGAACTCGCGATGCCGGTCTGTTTTGTATTAAATCCGGAACAGGAGAGGTTGTGAGCTGGGAAAATGAAGTCCATGATAAGTTTATTACGTGTATATATCAGGATTCTAAAGGCTTTGTGTGGTTTGGCTCTAATAATAGCGGCTTGCAATGTGTCGACCCGTCAACAATGGAGCTTGTGCCACTTGAAGATGGATTTTCATTGTCGAATATGTCTATTTGTAGTATAATAGAAAGTCCTTCAGGAGAATTGTGGGTAAGTACAAATAATGGGTTGTATCAGTTTGGTAAAAAGCGAGATTCGTTGACTCACTATGTCGTCGAAGATGGTTTGCCGACCAATAGTTTTAATTTTCAATCGGCTTTGCTTGCCTCTGACGGATTGCTTTATGTCGGGGCTGTCGATGGGTTGGTGTCGTTTAATCCTAAAGATGTGCGCCCGGCGTTTACAACGTTGGAAGTCTATCTCAAAAATTTAGCTCTTGGAGAAAATGTGATGACGGCCAACGATGTTGATTCGCCAATAGATGATGATATCGAAAATGTAGAAAGGTTAACGCTTTCTTATGATCAATCACGGTGGTTTTCTGTAGAGTATGGCGCGGTTTCACTTGATGATGCCAATGCAATCACGTATCAGGTGCAACTTGTCGGTGTTGATTCGGAATGGCGAAATGTAGGTGCTGATCGCAAATTTATGTTCCACAATCTGTCTCCTGGTGATTATAAGTTGCGTATTCGAGCCAATAAATTAGATGGCGATTGGGAGCGGCAACCAATAAAAGAGTTGGTAATTACAATAAAGCCACCATTCTATCAGTCAACATTGGCCTATGTGTTTTATGTGTTAGTTGCGGTGTTATTGACATTTGTAGTTTATCGTTTCTTCAACTTACGTTTGCGAGAAAAAAATGCAGCACGATTAGCCGGGATGGAGGTGGAAAAGCTTAAGGAACTCAATCAAATGAAACTTGACTTTTTCTCAATGGTGTCGCATGAGTTGCGCACTCCGCTTTCACTTATTATGGCTCCTTTGAAATATATTGCTGGTCAAGGAGAATTGTCAAAGAAGTCGCTTGGAAAGTTAGATGTGGCAATAGGAAACACCAATAAAATGATTGAGCTGATAGACGAATTGGTGACTTTCAACAAAGTAGAATCGGGGAATTTTCAATTTTTTGTACAAGAAGACAACCCGATGAAATTTATTTCCAATCTGGCATCGTTATTTGTTGAATCTGCCAATTATAAGGGAATTTCGCTCTATGTCAATTGTGAAGATAATGGTGAAGAGGTGTGGTTCTCTCCATCTTATGTGGAGCGTATCGTAAACAATTTGCTCTCTAACGCCTTAAAATATACAAATGAGGGTGGGCAGATATTTGTCAATGCAATGCTTGTCGATGGGGAAGATGGATACACCTATTTGCGTTTGAAAGTGGCAGATACCGGTATCGGGATAGCGAAGAGTGAACAACAAAATATTTTTAAGGAGCATTATCAGACCAAGTCGGGGTATAACAAAAATCACAAAGGCTGGGGCCTCGGTCTTGCCCTTGTTAAAAAATTATCTGTGACTCATGGTGGGGATGTGGCAGTGGAAAGTGAGGAAAGTAAAGGAAGTGTGTTTACTGTGAACTTAAATGTGTCGGAAAGTGTATTTAATGCAGAAGATAAGATTGGTGGTGACAAATTGGTCGTGTCGCTCAATCATTATGAATACACTATACCAACATTGGTCGGGCTTAATGCTTCTGTGCCAAATGACACTCGACAAGTGGAAAGTAAATTATCTATATTAATAGTAGAAGATAATAGTGAATTGCTGAAATTCCTTTTTGATCTTTTTGCCGGCGACTATAATGTGTATACGGCCGTCAATGGGAAAGTAGCTTTGGATATTGCACTCAATAATCCCATTGATATTGTGCTCTCCGATATAATGATGCCGGAAATGGATGGCAATACCTTGTGTCGTAATATTAAAAATGATATCTCGACATCCCACATCCCGGTAGTGTTGCTCACTGCAAAAAGTGATGATGCGACAATGAAACAAGGCTTTGAGAGTGGTGCTGAAGCTTATGTACAGAAGCCGTTTGACCCTGAGATATTACAGTTGCAAGTGAAAAATATTCTTAATGCCCGTCAATTGCAACGCGATAGTTTGCGTAGTTCTCAAGGTCGAGATGTAGATGCAACCTCTCTTAGCAATTTCGATAAAGAGTTTATAAATACAATAAATGAAATTGTTGATAAACACATTGAAGATAGTGATTTCTCGGTGACTGATATTACTCAGCTTATGGGTATTAGTCGCACTTTACTACATGTAAAGATGAAGGGGTTGTTTAATCTCTCAATGGGTGACTATATTCGCAAAAAACGTTTTGCCAAGGCGTGTGAATTGCTAAAAAAAGGATACAAAATATCTGAGGCGGCTTATATGGCCGGCTTTGCCGATCCAAATTATTTTTCAAAGTCGTTTAAGAAGGAATATAATATGACTCCAACGGAGTATTTGATGGCTAACTACCCCCCCCGTTAAGGATAAATAGCAGAGCTTCAATGTGTTACGCTGTTGAATGGGTCTGTTGTTATGTAAAAAAGTTGTGCGTGAGCGTGTACTTTGGGCTAAAGTGCCGAAGATGAATTTAAAAAAAAGACAGAGAGCGGTTGAGGGAAGGAATTTAATATAAACGATGTCGAAGTCTATGATGACTCACTGTATTTCATTGAGTTGTGTTTTGTGTATGAAATCAAATGCATACTGTCAAGATAGAAGTGCAACAAAATCCCCACCTTGCTCACGACTTTGAG
>CAZLUB010000022.1:0-33695 GCA_964562595.1 uncultured Muribaculum sp.
ACGCATAAAATAAACCCCAAAGTTTTTTTGTCCAAACTTTGGGGTTCACTTCATTTGGTTGGCGGTCTCTTTTTTAGTTGACAAAATTAAACTAATCTTGTCGTTGTTTGTCTTTATAAATAAACACCCAAATAAAATATTATGAAACATACTAATCGTATATTACCGGCGATTATAATTGCCGTTGGAATTCTGGCATTAGGTCTATGTATTAAGTCGGGATTTGATAACTTTTCATATAAAGACCGTGTGGTGACTGTAAAAGGAGTGTCTGAGCGAGAAGTAAAGGCAAATAAGGTGACGTGGCCGGTTGTGTGTAAAGAAGTAGGAAATGATCTGTCGACGGTGTATAATAGCATAGTAAAAACAAATGCGACTATTCTTGATTATTTAAAGAAAAATGGCATTGATGATACTGAAATATCAGTAAATGCCCCCGATATAGTAGATCAACAAGCTGAACGTTATGGAAATCATGATGCCCCCTATCGTTATAATGTGACATCTGTTATTGTAGTTACATCGAAAGATGTAGATAAAGTAAGAGAATTGATGTCGCGTCAAACAGAATTGCTAAAAGAAGGTGTTGCTATTTCAGGAGGTGGTTATGAGTATAATACGGTCTACGAGTATACTGATTTGAATATAATAAAACCCGACATGATTGCTGAAGCTACAGCGGCAGCACGTGAGGCCGGAGATAAATTTGCTGCTGATAGTAACAGCAAGTTGGGAAAAATCAAAACGGCATCTCAAGGGCAGTTTACTATCGAAAATCGAGATTCTAATACTCCATATATCAAAAATGTGAGGGTTGTCACGACAATAGTTTATTATTTGGAGGATTAAACTTATTAAAAGTCGGTTTTATAAACAACCGGCTTTTAAATTTTTATACATTTATCCAATGATGTTGTGCAAATAATTTTGTAAGTTTGTAGGTATTAAAACAATTACCTACAATATGGAATATTCATTACCCAATCATTTGCCTGAGTATCCGACTTTTGTTGACGGGATACGGCGAGCTCCTGATCGTGGGTTTCGACTAACAGAAACTCAAACAGAGACGGCTCTTAAAAATGCACTTCGTTATATCCCTAAGCATTTACATGCACAATTAGCTCCGGAGTTTATGGAAGAATTGTGTACAAGGGGTAAAATCTATGGGTATCGATATAGACCACAGGGAGATTTGAAAGCAAAGCCTATTGATGAATATAAAGGACGTTGCATTGAGGGTAAGGCATTCCAAGTGATGATTGATAATAATCTGTGTTTTGATATAGCACTTTATCCTTATGAGTTGGTAACTTATGGAGAGACTGGTCAGGTGTGTCAAAATTGGATGCAATATAGACTTATCAAAAAATATCTTGAAGAGTTGACTCAAGAGCAAACATTGGTTATTGAGAGTGGCCATCCTCTTGGATTATTTAAGTCTAAGCCCGAAGCCCCACGTGTGATAATTACCAATTCCATGATGGTTGGATTGTTTGACAATATAAAAGATTGGGAAATCGCGGCACAAATGGGTGTGGCCAATTATGGGCAAATGACTGCCGGCGGATGGATGTATATAGGCCCGCAAGGCATTGTGCACGGTACATTCAATACGTTGTTGAATGCCGGGCGTCTTAAATTGGGAATCCCTCAAGATCAAGATTTGCGTGGGCATTTATTTGTGTCATCGGGACTCGGAGGTATGAGCGGCGCACAACCAAAAGCGGCAGAAATTGCCGGCACTACAGCCATTATAGCGGAAGTTGATGCCTCACGTATTAAGACTCGGCATGATCAAGGATGGGTGCAATATGTTACTTCAGATCTGGCCGAAGCCTATAGACTGGCTGAAGAATCATTGTCGGCTAAAGAGCCTCGCTCGATTGCATATCATGGCAATGTGGTGGACTTATTAGAGTATGCGATAGACAATGATATTCACATTGAGTTGCTTAGTGATCAGACGTCTTGTCATGCAGTTTATGAAGGCGGTTATTGTCCGGTTGGCGTGACATTTGAAGAGCGTACGCGATTATTGAAGGAAAATCGAAGTAAATTTAAAACTTTGGTCGACCACTCGTTGGCTAAGCATTTTACACTTATTAGGGAATTGGTCGGGCGTGGCACTTATTTCTTTGATTATGGTAACTCTTTTATGAAGGCAATTTATGATGCCGGAGTAAAAGAAATTTCTCGCAACGGAGTAGATGAAAAAGACGGTTTTATTTGGCCATCGTATGTTGAGGATATTATGGGCCCACAGTTGTTTGACTATGGTTATGGTCCATTCCGGTGGGTGTGTCTTAGTGGAAAACATGAAGATTTGATAAAAACCGATAAAGCTGCAATGGACTGCATAGATCCTATTCGCAGGGGGCAAGATATGGATAATTGGATTTGGATTCGAGATGCTGAGAAAAACAATCTGGTGGTTGGTACGCAAGCACGTATTCTTTATCAAGATGCTATAGGGCGAATGAAAATTGCATTGCGCTTTAATGAGATGGTGCGCAATGGAGAGGTTGGTCCGATAATGCTCGGCCGTGACCATCATGATGTAAGCGGAACAGATTCTCCATTCCGAGAGACCTCCAATATCAAAGATGGCAGCAATGTGATGGCCGACATGGCGGTACAGTGTTTTGCCGGTAATTGTGCAAGAGGTATGAGCCTGGTAGCGTTGCACAACGGTGGAGGAGTAGGCATCGGGAAGGCTATAAATGGCGGATTTGGTATGGTCTGTGATGGCTCGCAACGTGTTGACGAGATTTTACAATCGGCAATGTTGTGGGATGTAATGGGCGGAGTTGCTCGCAGATCGTGGGCGAGAAATGCCAATGCCATATCCACTTCAGTCGAATTTAATGAATCGCATGGAGATTATTATCATATCACCATGCCCAATATTGCAGATGATGATCTGGTGAAACGATGTGTAGCCGATGCATTGAGAAAGTAGAAACAAAATACACTTCATAAGTTATGAGTTGGACAAGAATTATGGAATGCGTACCCAATTTCAGTGAGGGACGCGATTTGGAAAAGATTGATAAAATAGTCGCTCCATTTAGAGCTAAACCCGGAGTGAAGTTGTTGGACTATAGTAACGATGAGGATCATAATCGATTAGTAGTTACCGTCGTTGGTGAGCCTGAAGCATTGAAAGATGCAGTGATTGAGGCCATTGGCGTGGCGGTAGATCTTATAGATTTAAATAATCATCAAGGACAACACCCTCGAATGGGTGCGGCTGATGTGGTGCCATTTATTCCAATCAAAGGGTGCTCTATGGATGAGGCTGTATCTATTTCTAAAGAAGTTGGTGCCGCTGTGTCTGAAAAATATGGAGTTCCAGTATTTTTGTATGAAAAATCAGCCTCTGCGCCTCATAGAGAGAATCTTGCAGCAGTCAGAAAAGGAGAATTTGAGGGTATGGCGGAAAAAATAAAACAACCCGAATGGAAACCTGATTTTGGCCCGGCTGAACGTCATGCTACAGCCGGTGCGGTAGCAATTGGCGCGCGCATGCCATTGGTTGCCTATAATATCAATCTCAATACACCGAGTCTTGATATAGCTCACGCAATAGCAAAAAAAATCCGTTTTATAGGAGGAGGACTGCGTTATTGTAAGGCTATGGGTGTTGAACTGAAGGACAGAGGTATAACTCAGGTATCAATAAATATGACTGATTATACAAAAACGGCATTATATCAAGCAATGGAGATGGTGCGTTACGAAACTCGTCGATATGGAGTGAGTGTGGTAGGAAGTGAAATCATAGGGCTTGTTCCAATGGAAGCGTTAATAGATACCGCTGCATATTATCTCGGCTTAGAGCAATTCTCGATGCAACAAGTGCTTGAAGCACGTATAATGGAATAAATTCTATTGTATGGGCAATTTGCGCATAATCAACGCTCACTTGATTACTCCGCTCGGTAATAAGGCTGTGTGCGGAACGGCAATGAATGACTTGTGTCATGTCGACAGCGCGACAATCGAAGTTGTCGATGGCATGATTACGTATGTCGGTAAGGCTTATGAGCCAATGCAACCAATGAAGACAATCGATGCTCGAGGTCGCATTGTGTTGCCCGGATTTGTTGATAGTCACACACACTTGGTGTTTGGTGGTTATCGTCCGGAAGAATTTATGTGGCGCATGAGGGGCGACAGCTATATGTCGATAATGGAACGAGGTGGAGGTATTGTCAATACAATGAAGGCCACTCGAAAAGCATCAATTGATGATTTGGCAGCAAAAGCCAATTGGTATATCAATGTGATGAGTGAAATGGGCGTTACAACTGTTGAAGCAAAGAGCGGATATGGTCTAGACCGTGAGACAGAATTAAAACAACTCGAAGTGATGAGGGTGTTAAACTCTCATCCCGATAGGAGAGTCGACGTTTCAACTACCTATCTCGGGGCGCATGCTTTGCCTCCCGAATGGAGTGGTCGACATGATGAATATATTGAATATATTATCAGCGATATTTTGCCGGAGATAAAAGCAAAAGGATTAGCCGAGAATTGCGATATCTTTTGTGAGAAGGGAGTCTTTTCTATTTCTCAGTCTCGTCGTTTGTTACAGGCGGCTAAGGAAATGAACTTTGGCATCAAAATACATGCTGATGAGATTGTGACTACAGGAGGAGCCGAATTGGCAGGAGAATTACAAGCCCTTTCGGCAGATCATTTGCTTCATGCTTCGGATGAGGGCATACGTGCCATGGCTGAAAATGGGGTAGTGGCGACATTGCTCCCTTTGACGGCATTTACTTTACGCGAACCATTTGCCCGTTGCCGAGATATGATAGATGCTGGATGTGCTGTGGCTTTGGCCACAGATCTTAATCCCGGGAGTTGTTGCAGTGGCTCTATACCATTGACATTTGCTCTTGCCTGTATATATATGAAAATGAGTGCCGAAGAGGCCATTACGGCAATTACTATCAATGGCGCTGCTGCGATTGGTCGCGCTGACATGATTGGGTCTGTAGAAGTAGGCAAATATGGAGATTTGGTCATCCTTGATAGCGATACTCATTACATGCTTCCATATTATACCGGAATGAATTCTGTGGCATTGACGATTAAAAGAGGTCGGGTCGTTGCCGATAATCATAAACTTTAACCTTAAATTATAAAGATGTTAACACAACTGTCAGTTATCGATTTTTTAAATAAAACGGCAGGGAGCGAGCCTGTGCCGGGAGGCGGTAGCATTTCGGCTCTTAACGGGGCCATCGCGGCTTCCTTGTCTGAAATGGTTGCAAGGCTGACCATCGGTCGTAAAAAATATGCCGAATTTGAGGGTCGTATGAAAGATTTGCTCGCATTAATCAATCCGCTAGGGGTTGAGTTAGTTGCTGATGTCGACCGCGATTCAGAGGCTTACAACCGTGTTTTTGAGGCATATAAGTTGCCTAAAGACACTGACGAGGAGAAAGCCGAGCGTAGAGATGCGATACAAAGAGAAACGAAGTTTGCCGCAGAGGTGCCAATGCAAGTTGCTAGGCGTGTAGTGTCAATGTTGCCTTATATCGGGGAGATAGCGCGATGTGGCAACCAAAATGCTGTTACCGATGCTGCAGTCGCAGTAATGTGTGCGCGTACGGCGGTGATAGGGGCGTTGTTGAATGTTCGTATCAATCTATCTTCGATAGATGATAATGATTTTGTATCACGCATGAGTGAAGAAATTGCAGATTTGGAAGCCGAGGCGTTTGATGTTGAGGCGCGAGTGCTTGATTATGTAAAAAATGTATTAGCTTAAAATATTTTATTATGGCAAAAAATATATATCAGATAGGCAACGGGGATTTGACTTTTGAGGATATTGAACGGATCATAAATGAGAATCTGAAATTGGAATTGTCGTCTGTAGCAAAAGAGCGTATAGAACGTTGTCGTGAATATCTCGACAAAAAGATTTCGGAGTCAAATGAGCCTTTATATGGAATTACTACGGGATTTGGTTCGCTATGTTCAATCAATATTTCACCCGACCAACTCAACACACTTCAAGAAAATCTGGTTAAGAGCCATGCATGCAGTGTCGGCAATGAAATTCCTCATGTTATTGTCAAATTGATGTTCCTGTTAAAAGCACATGCCCTTTCACTTGGCCATAGTGGAGTGCAGTTGATAACAGTGCAACGCATCATCGACTTTTTTAATAATGATGTGATGCCGATTGTTTATGACCGTGGCTCTCTTGGTGCATCCGGCGATTTGGCTCCGTTGGCAAATCTATTCCTGCCGCTTATCGGGGTCGGTGATGTTTATTACAAAGGGAAGCGGTGTGAAGCTATCAGCGTGCTTGATGAGTTTGGGTGGGAACCAGTAAAACTTAAGAGCAAGGAGGGATTGGCTTTGCTTAACGGCACGCAATTTATGAGTGCCAATGGAGTTTATGCGTTGTTAAAAGCTTTTAGATTGTCAAAAAAAGCCGATTTGATAGCGGCAGTGTCATTGGAAGCTTTTGATGGATTGCTTTCTCCATTTTTGGATTGCATACAGCAGATGCGTCCTCATAAAGGGCAGATTGAGACCGGAGATAATTTTCGCCGTTTGCTTGAAGGTAGTGAAATCATCAACCAATCTAAGACTCATGTCCAAGACCCATATTCATTCCGCTGTATACCTCAAGTGCATGGAGCCACCAAGGATGCAATACGGCATGCTGCGTCAGTATTGCTAACTGAAATAAATTCGGTAACAGATAATCCGACAATATTCCCTGATGAGGATTTAATTATATCAGGAGGCAATTTCCATGGTCAGCCTTTGGCATTGGTTTATGACTATCTTGCAATTGCAATGGCCGAACTTGGCAATATATCAGAGCGACGTGTGGCACAGTTGATTTTAGGACATCGAGGATTGCCCGAGTTCCTTGTTGCAGAACCGGGACTTAATTCTGGTTTTATGATTCCGCAATATGCGGCCGCATCCATGGTAAGTCAAAATAAGATGTATTGTTATGCGGCATCGAGTGATTCCATTGTGTCAAGCAATGGCCAGGAAGACCATGTGAGCATGGGAGCCAATGCGGCAACTAAACTATATAAGGTGATGGACAATCTTGAATTAATACTATCGATAGAGTTGATGAATGCTGCTCAAGGGCTTGAGTTCAGACGGCCGCTTAAATCGTCGCCATATATTGAAAAGTTTATTAAAGCTTACCGGAACGAGGTGCATTTTGTACGCGAAGACATCATCATGTATCAGGAGATACATAAGTCACAAGCATTCTTAAAGCGTTGGAAATGCGATTATTAGAAAGATTTGTTGCCTGGACTTATCATAGGCTTTATGATATTGGATAAAACTTGATAAGGTCTGGATTGCAGATAAAAATAAATGGCGTATGACTTTCCGGGTCACACGCCATTTATTTTGCGATTTATAAGAAATGTTTATAAATTTTATTTCACTTCCTCAAAGTCAACATCGGTGACTGTGTCGCCATTGTTGTTTTGAGCACCGGTGTTGCCGTTTGTTCCTGCACCCGGTTGTGCACCGGCTTGTTGTTGTGCATTGAGAATGTCTTGCTGAGCCTCTCCAAATGCTTTCTGAATGTCGGCTATTGCAGCGTCAATGGCAGCGATGTCTTGAGCCTTATGAGCTTCTTTGAGTTTGGCAACTCCTGCTTCGATTGCTGACTTTTTGTCAGCAGGAATCTTGTCTCCAAGTTCTGCAAGCTGTTTTTCGGTTTGGAATACGATAGCGTCGGCTTGATTTAATTTGTCAACACGTTCTTTTTCAGCGGCATCAGCGGCTGCATTAGCAGCGGCTTCATCTTTCATACGCTTGATTTCAGCGTCGGTCAAGCCGGAAGAAGCTTCAATGCGTATGCTTTGTTCTTTGCCGGTTGCTTTGTCTTTAGCCGATACATTGAGGATACCATTGGCATCGATTTCAAATGAAACTTCGATCTGAGGGATACCACGTGGAGCAGGAGCAATTCCATCGAGGTGGAAACGTCCTAATGTCTTGGCATCACGAGCCATGGCACGTTCTCCTTGAAGTACGTGTATTTCAACAGACGACTGATTGTCGGCGGCGGTAGAGAAGACTTCGCTTTTGCGAGTAGGTATTGTAGTGTTTGCTTCAATGAGTTTTGTCATAACACCACCCAATGTCTCGATACCTACCGACAATGGAACTACGTCAAGCAAAAGCACGTCTTTAACTTCACCTGAAAGTACACCACCTTGGATGGCTGCGCCTACAGCTACTACTTCATCAGGATTTACACCCTTGGATGGAGCTTTGCCGAAGAAATTTTTTACAACTTCCTGGATTGCCGGTATACGGGTTGAACCACCAACAAGGATAACTTCGTCAATATCTTTTGCTGACAATCCGGCATCGTTAAGTGCTTGCTGGCAAGGCTTTATTGTGGCTTGAATCAAATTGTCAGCAAGTTGTTCAAACTTAGCGCGAGTAAGAGTCTTTACCAAGTGCTTGGGCACTCCGTTGACCGGCATAATGTAAGGTAGATTGATTTCTGTGCTGGTAGTGCTTGACAATTCGATTTTAGCTTTTTCTGCGGCCTCTTTAAGACGTTGCAAAGCCATCGGATCTTGACGTAAGTCAACACCTTCGTCGCTCAAAAACTCTTGAGCCAGCCAGTCGATGATCACATGGTCGAAATCGTCACCGCCAAGGTGTGTGTCGCCATTGGTTGATTTAACTTCAAACACGCCATCTCCAAGCTCGAGTATCGAGATGTCAAATGTACCACCACCAAGGTCAAACACTGCTATTTTTTGGTCTTTATCGCTTTTGTCAAGACCATAAGCAAGAGCTGCGGCTGTAGGCTCATTCACAATGCGTCTTACTTTTAAGCCTGCAATTTCCCCGGCCTCCTTGGTTGCTTGTCGCTGAGAGTCATTAAAGTAGGCAGGAACAGTAATTACAGCTTCATCAATATTTGTTCCGAGGTAGTCTTCGGCAGTTTTCTTCATTTTTTGAAGTATCATCGCTGAAATTTCCTGAGGCGTATATTCACGTCCATCAACTTTAACGCGGGCCATGCCATTGTCGGAGCTGACAACTTCATACGGTACACGCTTTGATTCTGTAGCTACATCAGTATATTTTTCGCCCATAAAACGCTTGATAGAGTAGATAGTACGAGCCGGATTGGTGATTGCTTGACGTTTTGCAGGGTCGCCAACCTTTCGTTCGCCACCTTCAAGAAATGCGACAATAGAAGGCGTTGTGTTACGACCTTCGCTGTTTGGAATCACTACAGGGTCATTGCCCTCAAGTACTGCGACGCAGGAATTGGTAGTTCCTAAGTCAATACCAATAATCTTTCCCATAATTTAATAGATTTTTATTTTTTGTTATTTTATTCGTTAATTAAGGACTTCGATATCGCTATGTGCTAACTATCGCGGTCGACATAAATAAGAACAAATGACGTGCCAAAAAGATTTGTTGGATTGTATTTTGCTTTTAACCAAGTGCTTAGATGTGTTTTGACAACTGACACGAGGCTGACACAATTTCATGCCTTCTGCCAAAAAGTAAAATCAAATGTCTTATTAAAACGCAAAGGAGCAATTCTCGCGAACTACTCCAGTACACTAAAATTTTTGTATAACAGAAAAAATTATCTACATGCTTTTGACACAACTCGACTCGATTTGGTTGCACACTAATCAATTAAATCGTTATACGGTAGCTTAGTGACACAAAGTCATTATTTTGTCTGACATTCAACAGGTAAAATATTTTTTATAAACCCGAGCAGTTTCCAGTCTTACATTTATTTAATACTAAAAAATGGATGGTATTTAACAATAATTGCTATATTTGCAAGGAATTTTGCATTAATCAAAACTATGCTTTGTTCCAGCTATAGATAGTATAAATCCTTAAATTATATATTTAATTTTAAAAACAATGAAAATTTCTCACATTGAACATGTAGGCATAGCTGTCTCCAGTCTTGAAGAGGCTATCCCTTTTTACGAGAACATTTTAGGCCTTAAGTGCTTTGCAATTGAGGAAGTTGCCGACCAAAAGGTTAAAACAGCTTTCTTTAAAGTTGGACAAACCAAAATTGAACTTCTTGAAGGAACAAGTGAAGACAGCGCAATTTCAAAGTTTATTGCCAAAAACGGTGGCCGTGGTGGCATTCAACATATTGCTTTTGCAATGGAAGATGGCGTTGCTAATGCTTTGGCTGAAGCAGAAAGCAATGGCTGTGCACTTATTGACAAAGCTCCTCGTAAAGGAGCAGAAGGTCTGAATATCGCATTCCTTCACCCAAAATCAACATGTGGAGCTCTCGTAGAACTTTGCGAAGATCCCAACAAATAATCTTTAGAAATATTTTAAAATTTAGACATGAGCACTCAACTCGAAAAAGTTCAAGAACTCATTGCTTTGCGCAATGAAGCTCGCTTGGGTGGCGGAGAAAAAGCTATCCAGAAGCAACACGAAAAGGGTAAATATACAGCTCGCGAACGCATTGCGCAACTTCTCGACGAAGGTTCGTTTGAAGAACTTGACATGTTTGTCCGTCATCGTTGTACCAATTTTGGTCAAGAAAAGAAAAGTTTCCTTGGTGACGGTGTCGTGACCGGTTACGGTACAATCGAAGGTCGTCTTGTATATGTATTTGCGCAAGACTTCACCGTATTTGGCGGATCTTTGTCAGAAACTATGGCATTGAAGATTTGCAAAGTAATGGACATGGCTATGAAGATGGGCGCACCGGTAATCGGTCTTAACGACTCTGGTGGCGCACGTATCCAAGAAGGTATAAATGCTCTTGCCGGATATGCCGAAATATTCCAACGCAACATTATGGCATCAGGTGTAATTCCTCAAATCTCAGGCATCCTCGGCCCATGTGCCGGTGGCGCTGTTTATTCACCTGCATTGACTGACTTTACTATCATGACCAAGGGAATATCTTATATGTTCCTCACCGGTCCGAAGGTTGTAAAAACAGTAACCGGAGAAGATGTGACACAAGAAGCTCTTGGTGGCGCACAAGTTCATTCTGCCAAGAGTGGTGTTGCTCATTTTGCCGCTGAAGACGGAGAAGAAGCACTTAAAATCATTCGCAAGCTATTTAGCTACATCCCTCAAAACAATCTTGAAGAGCCGCCGTTGGCTGAATGTACCGACCCGATCGATCGTCTCGAAGATTCACTCAACGACATTATTCCCGATTCGGCCAATAAGCCTTACGATATGTATGAAGTAATTGGAGCAATCGTTGACAATGGGGAATTCCTTGAAATACAGCGCGACTATGCAAAAAATATCATTGTCGGATTTGCTCGTTTTAATGGGCAATCAGTTGGTATCGTAGCCAACCAGCCAAAATATCTTGCAGGTGTGCTTGATAGCAATGCATCTCGCAAGGGTGCTCGCTTTGTCCGTTTCTGTGACGCGTTCAACATCCCATTGGTGACACTTGTTGACGTCCCCGGATTCTTGCCTGGTACCGGACAAGAGTACAACGGAGTTATTCTACATGGCGCAAAATTGCTTTATGCTTATGGAGAAGCTACCGTACCCAAGGTTACAGTGACATTGCGTAAGAGCTATGGCGGTAGCCACATCGTTATGAGTTGTAAACAACTTCGTGGTGACATGAACTATGCTTGGCCTACTGCCGAAATCGCTGTTATGGGTGGAGCCGGTGCAGTTGAAGTCTTATATGCTCGCGAAGCTAAGGAGTCAGACAATCCTGCAAAAGTTCTTGCTGAAAAAGAAGCCGAATACAATAAGCTATTCTGCAATCCTTACAATGCCGCCAAGTATGGTTATATCGATGATGTCATCGAACCTCGCAACACTCGTTTCCGCGTAATTCGCGCTCTCCAACAGCTTGCGACCAAGAAAGTAACCAATCCGGCTAAGAAACACGGTAATATACCTCTATAATCAATCCACGACAAAGTAATGAACAAGAAAATTTTAATATTGCTCGTCGCCATACTTTCTTGTAGCTTCGTATCTCAAGCTCAAGGTCGCAAGGTGCTTCGCATCAATGAAGTTATGGTAGAGAATGAAAGCAACTATGTCGATGACTACGGCTTGCACAATTCGTGGATTGAGCTTTACAATTCGGCATATGCTCCATTGGAAATATCGAGCGTCTACTTGACCGATGATATAAACCAACCCAAGAAATATCCGGTGCCTCTTGGCGATGTCAACACTGAAATTCCGGCACGCCAGCACGTGATTTTCTGGGCTGACGGAGAACCAAACAAGGGTACTTTCCATCTCAACTTCAAACTTGAACCCGGTAAAGACAATTGGATTGGTGTGTTTGACGCCAATGGCATCAGTCTCATCGATTCAATCACCGTTCCAGCACATTTGACTGTCGGGCAAACTTATGCACGCAAAGTTGATGGCAAGGGTGAAGGTGTCGATGCTTGGGAGATTCGTGACGGAAGTGACGAGAAATACATCACTCCAAGCAGTAACAATGTTATTATCGATACTAATGTAAAGATTGAAATGTTTGCTGAAAAAGATGGTAATGGTGTGGGTATGACAGTTTTGGCCATGGGCATCGTATTTTCGGCGTTGTTAGTCCTCTGTCTATGCTTCTATGGCATTAGCAAAATTGGTGAAAACATTTCTAAAATTAACAAAGTAAAGACACAAGGTGTCGACAGCAATGAGATTGTAAAAGAAGGACGTCCTAAGAACGATTCGGGTGAGGAGATTGCGGCAATAGCAATGGCTCTTCATGACCATCTTAATGCTCACGACAAGGAAGATACGGTTCTTACCATCAATAAGGTAAAGAAAATCTATTCTCCGTGGAGTTCTAAAATCTACGGCCTGCGTGAAATCCCTCGTCGTTAATCTATCTTTACACATTATTTATAATACAAACAGACAATAAAAATGAAAGAATATAAATATAAAATCAATGGTAACGTATATAAAGTTGCCGTCGGCGATATCGACAACAACATTGCTGAAGTTGTTGTAAATGGTTCGACCTATACTGTTGAACTCGAACAACAAAAGAGCCCGGTTACCATAGTAAACGCTCCACGTCCTTCTGCCGCTCCCCGCACAGCAAGCGGAGAAAAAGTCGTTGCTACAAAGCCGGCAGCAAGTACAGGTGGCTACACAATCAAGTCTCCTCTTCCTGGAACCATTGCTTCTATATCGGTGAAGGTTGGCGACACTGTAAAAGCTTCTGATACTGTGCTTATGCTTGAAGCCATGAAGATGGAAAATGCAATCCATGCAGGACGTGACGGCAAAGTAGCCTCAATCAACGTTAACACCGGTGATGCCGTACTCGAAGGTACGGTTCTCGTAACCCTCGAATAAAGCTAAACTCCATAACACTTAATTTAAAATAATTGTATTATGAGTTTTAGCGAATTTCTATTGGGCAACCTTCAACAATTCTGGGAATTGACCGGGTTTGCCAACGCCTCATGGGGGCATCTTGTAATGCTATTAGTGGGGATTGTATTTATATACCTTGCCATTAAGCACAATTTTGAGCCGATGCTTCTAGTTCCAATCGGATTTGGTATCTTGATTGGTAACATCCCGTTTAACGCAGAAGCCGGTCTTGAAATAGGTATATATGAAGAGGGATCTGTGTTGAATATCCTTTATAATGGCGTACGTGCCGGCTGGTATCCGCCACTGATATTCCTCGGCATTGGAGCCATGACCGACTTTTCGGCTTTGATAGCCAATCCTAAATTAATGCTTGTCGGAGCGGCTGCTCAATTTGGTATCTTTGGAGCTTACATGGTGGCTCTTGCCTTGGATTTTGCTCCTGATCAAGCGGCTGCAATTGCGATTATCGGTGGAGCCGATGGGCCTACGGCCATATTCTTGTCATCGAAACTTGCTCCCAACTTGTTAGGCGCAATCGCAGTCTCGGCATATTCTTATATGGCATTGGTGCCTCTTATCCAACCGCCGATTATGCGTCTGTTCACTACCAAGAAAGAGCGTGTAATCAAGATGAAACCGGCTCGCGCGGTGTCGCAAAACGAGAAAATCATTTTCCCTATCGTTGGTATGATTTTGACTTGTTTCGTCGTTCCTTCGGGTATTCCATTGCTCGGTATGCTCTTCTTTGGTAACTTGTTGCGTGAATGTGGAGTTACTACACGTCTTGCCAAGACTGCAAGTAATGCACTTACCGACATTGTTACAATTCTATTGGGTATGACTGTCGGCGCATCAACTCAGGCATCAGAATTCCTTACACGGGAAACTATATTTATTTTCTTCCTCGGATTCTGTGCATTTATCATGGCTTCGGCATCAGGTGTGCTTTTTGTTAAGTTGTTTAACCTTGTATTGCCTAAGGGTAAAAAGCTTAATCCGCTTATTGGTAATGCCGGTGTATCGGCAGTGCCTATGTCGGCGCGTATCTCCAACAATCTTGGATTGGAATACGATCCGAGCAACTATCTGCTCATGCACGCCATGGGTCCGAATGTTGCCGGTGTGATCGGTTCGGCAGTAGCCGCCGGTGTGCTACTTGGATTCCTCGCTTAAAAAGCATATTTAATTTATGGGGTGGCGACTTTAAAAATCGCCACCCTATTTTTTTCAAAAAACATCTATCTCAGTAAACTTTTCTAAACAATAATTGTTGTATTGATAAAATGAATATACAGTAAGTTATGCATTGTTGCATTGGTGACAATGCCAAATGATTATTAAATATCACTAACACCACATTATGATTACCAAACAAGTTATTGAAGAACTTTACAAACATTATCGGAAAAAGCCTTCCGGGATAGAGAATCTTGAAATTGGCATATTGTTTGAACCGGAGTTTGAACAACACAAAATTGAGATATCAGAGGACGGAAAAATAATAATCAATAGTTTGGATAAGTCATTGCCAATCCATGCCATTGATTTAAAAAATGTGCATGGAATAACTCGTTTTGAACGACATCTTGCAATTGTGTTGCATAGTTCGATACTTTTTCTAAATAAAGAAAACGAAGGGGTGAGTGTTCATGTAAAACAGGCTCCCACTAATTTTTGGCAAAAACTGCTATGGTGGTTTACTCGCCGATAATCAAGTATTACGCTTGTTTGTTTAACGGATAAGTCGTTGTTAAGCGTCTTTATAATACGTGCCCACTTAGTGGTCTATGAATTGAAGAGTTGATCTCATAAAAATTTATAATTATGCTTAACCAAAAGATTGTTTCGACATTATTACTTTCGTTGTTTAGTGTAGCAGTGGCATATTCTCAACAAGCTTGGTTTGTTGATGGATATCATGGAGGTGTTTATGGTCATTATCCCGAATGGCAGGCTCGGTTTATGGTGGATAAACTCACCGAAATACCCGATTGGAAAATAAGTCTTGAGATTGAGCCCGAGACATGGGATTCGGTCAGCGTGAATGACTCTAAAAACTTTAAAGATTTACAATTGTATTATTCTGAAACCGGACGTTTTGGACGTATAGAGTTTACAAATCCGACATGGTCACAACCATATTGCTATAATATTTCAGGCGAAAGCCTAATCCGACAATTCGCTTACGGGATTAATAAAATAAAGGAATATTTCCCTGAAGCAACGTTTACTACTTACGCTGTAGAGGAGCCATGCTTCACGAGCGGCATGCCACAGATACTAAAAGGGTTCAATTTTCAGTATGCCGCATTACGTTGTCCAAACACGTGTTGGGGTGGATACACCACTGCATATGGTAAAGATTTAGTCAATTGGATTGGTCCCGACGGCACATCGATGTTGTCGGTGCCGCGTTATGGGGTTGAAGAATTATCAACAGAAAACTGTTTTGCTACCACAGCCGCTAATCTGTCGGAAGAATTTGTAGATGCGTGTTACAAAGATGGTATAAAATATCCTGTCGGCATGTGTTACCAAGATGCAGGGTGGAAACATGGTCCTTGGATTGGTGCAGCCGTAAAGAATTACCACAAACCAATGCAATTCACGACATGGACAGAATATATAAACAAAATTAAATCATCGGTAACTCCTACCGATTGGAAATTTTCAGTAGAAGACGTTAAGCCCGGTCTTGTGTGGGGTTCACAAGTGCTACAAAAAATAGCGCGAGAAGTGAGAGTATCAGAAAATAAATTGGTGATGGCTGAAAAAATGGCAGCTTTTGATTGGCTATTGACCGGCAGAGAGTGGCCCACTGTAGGGCTTGCCGAAGCTTGGCGAACTTTGATGCTCGCACAACACCACGATTGCTGGATTGTCCCCTACAATCTCAACGGCAATAAAGGGTTGACTTGGGCAGGACGTGTGACAGAATGGACTGACGCATCCAATCGTTTTGCCAATAACACAATCTCCCAAGTCTTAGCTCCGCGACGAGAGCGCTCTCGCCAGAATCGTTTCAGAGAGCGTTTCATCACCGTATTTAATACGTTGGGACATGAACGCATTGACATAGCGCGACTACCAATGTCGTTGGGACAAGATATGTCAATAGTTGATGCTGAAGGCAATATTGTCCCATCTCAGATTATAACTGATCTTAACGGTGATGAGCATCATTATATACTTGCTACTGTCCCAAGCGCCGGATATTCAACGTATTCTATCAAACGAGAACGACCATCACAGGCTGTTAATGCCGCATCGACTATGCCAGATGGCAAAGTGAAGGTTGAAACCGAGTATTATACGGCTATTTTTGACCCGGCTAAGGGTGGGGGTATCATTAGCCTTATCGATAAGAGAGCCGGCAACAAAGAACTTGTTGAAAAAGGCAAAACCCTTAACACAATGCGAGGATATTTTTATAAACAAGAAGAGTTTCGTCAATCCGAAGAAAATACAGCTAAAGTTTCTATCATCGATGATGGAGCATTGTTCACTCGCATAAAAGTAGTTAATTTTATTGCTGACAATCCCTATTGTCAAATTATAACATTCAATCGCTATAATCCGCGTATTGATTTTGAACTAAAAATAGACTGGTATGGTCAACCCGGCATTGGTGCTTACGACCAAACTCGCGACTACAAGGCTGAAGTGCGTAGTAAGGCATTTTATAATGATTATTACAAACTCCATTTGCAATTCCCATTACAAGGTGTCGGTAATAAAGTGTTTAAAAACTCACCTTTTGATGTAACCGAAAGCCAACTCAACAACACATTCTACTCCTCTTGGGACAGCATCAAACACAATGTAATTGTCAATTGGCTTGATGTCGAAGGGCAAAAGGGCGATTATGGAGTTGCTCTATTCTCTGACCATACCACCAGCTATCTTAATTCGCCTGAGATGCCATTGGGCCTCACTGTTCAATATGTTGGGCGTGGATTATGGGGACGTATGTACCGATTGCATGGCCCTACACATATGCGATATGCCATCCTCCCTCATGGAGGAGACTGGGTCGATGGTGAAATTGAGATGGCAAGCGCTGATTGGAATGAGCCACTTTCGGCCTTAATTACAGGGAAATTAGCCTCGTCTGAAATGTCATTATTGCAATGCCTCGATACAAAACTACAATTGTCATCAATGACTGTGTCAGGCAATGATCTATTATTGAGATTTTATAATACAACAAAAAGCAACAAACATCAGATTGCGATAAATGTAGAAGCCGATAATGTCGAAATCGTTAATTTGCTTGGTGAAAAACAGTCAGATGCAGCAATGTCAAGAAAGGACGGAAAGCTGGTTATAGATCTTGAAATGCCTCAATTTAGATTTACGACAATACGGTTAAACAATGCTCGTCTAAACAATAAACTTTGATTTTATGAGACTAACTTCCATAACAATGATTTCATTGGCATGTGTCTTATTGTATGCATCCTGCAATAGCACATCGTTGTCTGATAGATGTGAGTCGTCATGTAAACCAATATCGGCATCTCGTTCTCTACCAAAAGTTGAAGTCCCGACAAAGACTCTTCTCATACTTGATCTGCAACATGATGAGATAGAAGGACAAGTGGCAGCTTGTGCCCTACAAGGATTGATAAATCGTTACAGCGAGGATAAAATCTATGTGATGAACACAATCTGCAATGACAATCATGGTGGCTGGATGGGAAGCAAAGGCGGTCGTTCTCCGCAAGCCCACATGGGAGAATTCTGGTTGAGAGAAACACTCGGGGATATTCCACAGAAACGATTTGAGTTAGATACCTGCATTGTCAATCCCGGATTTAATGCTCTAGTGTCACATGCAAAGAACTTGATTAAAGGGGTTGTCATTTGGGACCCTCAGTTGGAAGAAGCAACAATTGAAGCCGCTACAACAATAGCTGCTCAAAAAGATGGTATCATTGTGTCTCCCGAAATGGCTCGGCAAATAGCGGACTATCGGTTTCCTATTATTGAAGACTTACGTGATAGATTTAAATCCAATATAGAATGTGTCGACTGGTTGGTAGAGAATTATTTTGACACCGCCAACCATCAAGTTGCTTTCACTTGGTCGCACATGACAACTGATGCCGCTACCACATGGGGCGGTGCAAACAAAGATTATGTAGTTGCAAACAAATTGTTTACATATTTTCTTGATATTCAACGCAACGAAGAGTGTCACCATTATGAAACAATAGTAAAACGCTATCCCGAAGGAACTCCTATACTTGGTTGGACCGATGAACTAAAAGCCGATAAATTGTTTGCCGACTATGGATATTTCATGATCCCTTATATTTCTGTCGAAAATATGAGTGTAATGTCGTCATTCCCCTCTGTCGAAGGAAAACGCGCGACTCCTCAAGTCTTTGCAGTTGACAAAGATGACGTATTTATTGCGATGTTGATTTCCGATGGAGACAATCTATTACACTCGCTCGTCTATGAACCATACACAATCTATAATTCGCAATATACTGATTCGGTGCCTACTACATGGGTGCTTAATCCAATATTGGTCGATTTGGCTCCTCGTGTGTGGAGATGGTATGAGCAACGTATGCAAATGCACGAATTGGCAGGCATGGTTGGCGACGGGTCGCCTATTTCAGAAAGATTTGAGGGATTTTCTTTCTACTGCGATTGGTGCAAACATTATCTTGAAAAATCAGGAATGAGAACGATGAAGCAGATGATTGATGGTGAAGCTGTAGCTTGGCGCGTGCAACCGTATGTTGTACAAGGTGGCTATTCCGGCGGTCGTGATTGGAGAGGAATAGATCCACACGACCTACATATGGACAATGCAACGTTTCACATCGGCACTACATCATCTAATGAAGAGTGGCTGTTAAAAACAATCGATTCAGGGGCTAAAGGCACTCCTCAATTTCTATGTGTATTTATCGGAGGCTCTCATTATGATGCGCCTAAACGAATGAAAGAAATCTCAGAAAAACTGAAAAATCGCAACGATGGCAAAAATTATCATTTTGTTCGTTGCATGGATTTAGCTGCTACCTATCGAGCTTGGAAAGGGTTGCCTATAGAGTAATCGGCTAAATTTGGGTCAAAGATTTCCATTTTCCGCGGTTTCTGTGTATCTTTACCAAAATTTTATTCCTATCAGCAAATAATATTTTCAACAAGATATGTACAGAACCAAAAATTGCGGAGAACTCCGCTTATGCGATGCCGGCACACAAGTAACATTGGCCGGATGGGTGCAACGCACTCGTAAAATGGGGGGGATGACCTTTGTAGACATTCGCGATAGATACGGACTTACGCAAGTCGTGTTTAATAACGAAAGCGATGCCGACCTTTGCGAAGCGGCTAACCACCTTGGCCGAGAATATGTCGTGCAAATTAAGGGTGCAGTAGCCGAACGTTCCAATAAAAATGCCAATATACCAACCGGAGAAATTGAAATCATAGCTTCCGGTCTAGAAATACTAAATCGTTCGGAAGTACCTCCCTTCACAATCGAAGACGACACTGATGGTGGCGATGATATTCGGATGCGTTACCGATATCTCGACTTGCGTCGTAATTGTGTGCGTGCCAATCTCGAACTGCGTCATCGCATGACGATGGAAGTGCGTCGTTATCTTGATAGCAAAGGATTCCTTGAAATAGAGACCCCGATGCTTGTTGGTTCTACTCCCGAAGGCGCACGTGACTTCGTTGTGCCTTCACGTATGAATCAAGGACAATTTTATGCCTTGCCACAATCTCCTCAAACACTTAAGCAATTGCTTATGGTGTCTGGCATGGATCGCTATTTCCAGATAGTAAAATGTTTCCGAGATGAAGACCTTAGAGCCGACCGTCAACCCGAATTTACTCAGATTGACTGCGAAATGAGTTTTGTCGAACAAGATGATATTATCAACTTATTTGAAGGCATGGCCAAGCACTTGTTTAAGGAACTTCGTGGTGTCGAATTGAATGAACCATTCATTAGAATGCCATGGGCCGATGCAATGAAATATTACGGTAGCGATAAACCTGATTTGCGTTTTGGTATGGAATTTGTTGAATTGATGGATATTCTCAAAGGCCATGGCTTTGCAGTGTTTGATAATGCAACTTATATAGGAGGTATTTGTGCTGAAGGGGCTGCTACATACACTCGCAAGCAACTTGATCAACTGACAGACTACGTTAAGCGTCCTCAGATTGGAGCAAAAGGGATGGTCTATGTTCGAGTTGAAGCTGATGGCAATGTGAAGTCGAGCGTTGACAAATTCTATAGCCAAGAAGTCTTGCAAGAAATGAAAGCTGCGTTCAATGCCAAGCCGGGAGACTTGATACTCATCCTCAGTGGTGACGATGCAATGAAAACGCGTAAGCAACTATGTGAATTACGCCTTGAAATGGGTCGTCAACTCGGGTTGAGAGACAAAAATAAGTTTGCATGTCTATGGGTTGTCGATTTCCCCATGTTTGAGTGGAGTGATGAAGAACAACGACTCATGGCTATGCACCATCCGTTTACTCACCCAAAAGACGAAGATATACCATTGCTCGACAGCGATCCTGCTGCAGTCAGAGCTGATGCTTATGACATGGTCATCAATGGCGTAGAAGTCGGAGGCGGTTCAATACGTATACATGACAGCAATTTGCAGGCCAAAATGTTTGAAATATTAGGATTTACTCCCGAACGCGCGCAAGAACAATTTGGTTTCTTGATGAATGCGTTTAAATATGGAGCACCGCCTCATGGTGGCTTGGCATATGGACTTGACCGTTGGGTGTCGCTTTTTGCCGGTCTAGACAGCATCCGTGATTGCATTGCATTCCCTAAAAATAATAGCGGTCGCGATGTCATGCTTGATGCTCCGGCACCTATTGGTCAAGCGCAGCTCGATGAGTTGTCATTAGCCATTATTGCACCTGAATCGTAATTGGGAAAATGACTATTGGTGATATCACATCTGTAATAGAGCAATTTGCGCCTCTTGCTTTGCAGGAAGACTATGATAATGCAGGAATGCAAATTGGTGACAAGTCGCAACCTTGTACCGGAGTTTTGCTCTGTGTTGATGTGTCGCCGGCAATTGTTGACGAGGCTATTGAGCGAGGATGCAATCTGATTGTGTCTCACCATCCATTGATTTTCAAAGGGCTAAAGAGATTAGTCGGTGACACACCTCAGCAGTTAGCCATCATAAAGGCTGTATCCAATGGAGTTTCCATATATTCTGCTCATACCAACCTTGATAGTACAAAACAAGGTGTAAGTATGGCGATGGCTCAATCCCTTGGCGTAAAAGAACCTAAAGTGCTTGCTCGGCAAGGAGGCAAGTTGTTAAAACTATCCACAATGGTTCCAAATGCTCATGCTGAGGTAGTGCGTTCGGCTTTGTTCAGTGCCGGAGCCGGACAATTGGGCAATTACGATAGTTGTAGTTTTTATGTGATGGGAGAAGGCACTTTCCGTGCCAAGAGCGGAGCCAATCCATATGTTGGAACTCTTAATGAGTTGCACACGGAGCCGGAGGTTCGCATTGATGTCATACTTCCAACGTGGCGTCGCAACAAAGTAGAGCAAGAGTTGCTTAACGCTCATCCCTATGAAGTACCGGCCTACGAATTTATTTGCCTTGACAACCTTTCTGATACAGGATTGGGAGCAATTGGAAATGTTGACGAACCATTGACTCCGGACCAATTGGTGTCATGCGTAAAAACGGCATTTCGCTCTCCGGTTGTCCGTTGTTCGGCAATACCACAATCCTCCACTCGGTTACAACGCATTGCAATGTGTGGCGGATCAGGTGGTTCTCTAATTAAAAATGCTATTGCGGCTGGGGCACAAGCATTTATTACTTCGGATGTCCGTTACCACGATTTTGTTGACTATTCCGACCGTATTTTCATCATTGACATTGGCCATTTTGAAAGTGAGGAATGCACAAAACGCATATTTTATCATATTGTTAGCGAAAAATTTCCTAACTTTGCAGTCTATAATTCTGAAATTGAAAAAAATCCGATAAATTACTTGTAAGCTATGGCTAATGACAAGACAAAAAATGAAGTTCTCTCTGTTGAACAACGCTTGAAATCGCTGTATGAACTTCAGACGATTCTCACAGAAATCGACCGAATAAAGACTATCCGTGGCGAATTACCTCTTGAGGTTAAAGATCTTGAAGACAACATTGAAGGTCTGCACACTCGCATCAGCAACTATCATAAAGAGATAGAGGGCTTCAAGCAAAAGACAGCCGCAGAAAAAGAAAAAATTAATGAATCGCAGTCAAAAATCGAGCGTTACAAGTCTCAGCTTGACAATGTGCGCAATAATCGTGAATATGATTTACTTTCAAAAGAGATTGAATTTCAAACATTGGAAATCGAACTCTGTGAAAAGCATCTTCACGAATATGCCCGAGCAATCGATAATAAAACTCGTGAAATTGCGATAACCGAAGAAAGCCTTAGCGACAAAGAACACATTTTGTCTGAAAAGAAGACCGAGCTTGAAGAAATCGTCAGCGAAACTCGTCAAGACGAGGAGCGTCTGCGTGTGCAAGCAAAAGAAATCGAGCCTCGTATCGATGAACGCACTCTTAAGGCATTTAAACGTATTCGTGACAATGCTCGTAACGGTCTCGGCATAGTATATATTCAGCGTAACGCTTGTGGAGGTTGTTTTAATCGCATTCCGCCACAAAAACAAATGGAAATCAAATTGCACAAGAAAGTTATCGTATGTGAATATTGTGGTCGTATCATGATTGATCCAGACCTTGCAGGAGTCGGAGATACTCAGCAAGCATAATAATTTATAACATTACGCAGATACAGTTTCGGCACAATATTATATTGTGCCGAAACTGCTTTTTCCTATGAGAGATACTCCTTTAGCGGACAATAGTTGGAACTGATTTTGAAAACTATTTTTGATGTATTCTTAGTCTGATGATGGCGTGTTTAAAAATGTTGAAAATGTTTGCAGAAAAAACATACTATATTTTGTAGAATGTATTGGAATTTATTAATTTCGCATCGTAAAGCCATCGCTTGATGCGTTGGTTTGTTATAACCGATATTACAAAGACTATGATATTCAACTTTAGAATGGTCTCGGACGAAGTAGATAACTTTCGTCGAGAAATTAACATCGATGCCGATGCAACATTCCTTGATTTAAGGAATGCAATTTGTGATTCAGTGTCATACGACAAAAATCAGATGAGTTCTTTCTTTCTATGTGACAACAATTGGGAGAAAGGAAAGGAGATAACACTTGAAGATATGGGGTCGGATTCTGATGAAGATTATTATCTTATGGAGGAAACCTATCTTAGTGATTTTATTGAAGATGAAGGCCAACGTCTTATTTTTGTTTTTGATTATATGACAGACCGTTGTTTCTTTCTTGAGATGAAGAAAAGTACTCCCGGCAAAAATCTTAAAGACCCTCTGTGTGTTGCAGCGATGGGAAATCCACCGGTACAAATAATGGATATCGATGAATATGAAGCAAAAACGTCAACTAATGTAGCCGCAGTAGAAGATCTTGATGAAGACTTTTACGGTAGCGATGAGTTTAGTGACGATGAATTTGATGCTGCCGGTTTTGACGAAATGACATTTGAAGATTAATAAAATATAATTGTAGGGCTACGGTATGTAATTCCGTAGCCATTATTTTTTTAATTATGAAATCATTGAAAATCTTATTTTTTTTACTATCCATAATTGTTGTCAATAGCAATCTCTTTGCTCAAGAATACACTACGCTTTCAGAAGTGTCATACCGAGTTGCATCTGATGACGAATATTCTCGCGAGCGATGTCGTCTTGACATCTATTATCCATCGGATTTATCTGATTATCCGACCGTCGTATGGTTTCATGGAGGTGGACTGTCGGGAGGAGAGAAATATATCCCCGAGGAATTGAAGCATTCAGGGATGGCTGTTGTTTCGGTAAATTATCGTTTGTTGCCCAAAGTTTCTTTAACTGAATGTATTGATGATGCGGCAGCAGCTGTGGCTTGGGTTTTTAACAATATCGAAAAGTATGGCGGCTCGGCCGATAAGATATTTGTAGCCGGTCATTCGGCAGGAGGGTATTTGACCAACATGGTAGGTTTAGATAAGAAGTGGTTGAAAAATCACGGCATAGATGCTAACGATATAGCAGGTTTGATTCCGTTTAGCGGTCACGCAATAAGTCACTTTGCTTATCGTGCATCCAAAGGTATGAAATCAACGCAACCAAGCATTGATGAGTTTGCACCATTATATTATGTGCGCAAAGATGCGCCACCGCTGATAATTATCTCGGGAGATCGAGAAATGGAAATGCTTGGGCGATATGAAGAAAATGCCTATCTGTGGCGTATGATGAAAGTCAACGGACACGAAGATTGCTATATATATGAGTTGGATGGGCATGACCATGGACGAATGGAACACCCCGGTTACCATATAATGAAAATGCATATTGACAGGATTTTGAAAAATCGTAAAAATTAATTCATAGTCGTGTCAACTTTTTAAATGCACAAGAAGACTTGTCTTGTGCATTTTTTTATTGTAATCACATACATCTTTCGACAAAAATCACTACCTTTGTAGCCTGCATTTGTGACAGGTGTCTGTCGCTATGTGGATAGTTTATCATTAAATTAAGACTACATACATAAACTATGAAGCTATTACAAGCTAAACTCGACAAGTATCAAGAGCCTCAAAAAGCAAAAGCCGCAGGGATTTATCCCTATTTCAGAGCTATCGCCAGTGAACAAGATAGCGAAGTTATCATCAATGGACAGAAAGTGTTGATGTTTGGTTCCAATTGCTACACAGGATTAGTTAATGACCCCCGTATCAAAGAAGCGGCAATTGAAGCTACTCGCAAATATGGCACAGGCTGTGCCGGTTCTCCATTTCTTAATGGCACACTCGATCTTCATAAACAACTCGAAAATCGAATAGCTGAGTATATAGGCAAAGAAGATGTAATGATTTATTCGACCGGTTTTGGTGTAAACCTTGGTGTCGTATCGACGCTTACCGGTCGTGAAGACTACATTATATGGGACGAGCAAGACCATGCTTCTATTATAGAGGGTCGCCGTTTATCATTTTCCAAGCAACTCAAATATAAACACAATGACATGGAGTCGCTTGAAGAACAATTAAAAAAATGTGAGCCTGACAAAGTAAAACTAATCGTAACCGATGGCGTTTTCTCTATGGAAGGCGATGTCGCAAATCTTCCCAAAATCGTAGAATTAGCGAAGAAATATGATGCCAGTGTAATGGTTGATGAAGCTCATGGTATTGGTGTATTCGGTCGTGGCGGACGTGGAACCTGCGATCACTTTGGCGTGACAAAAGACGTTGACCTTATCATGGGTACATTCTCCAAATCATTTGCTTCTCTTGGTGGATTTATTGCAACAGATAAGGAAATTACCAACTTCCTGCGTCACCACTCTCGTTCTTACATTTTTACAGCAAGTATCACTCCCGCATCAACTGCTGCGGCTCTTAAAGCCCTAGAAATTATGGAAAGCGAGCCGGAACATCAAGAGCATTTGTGGGATATTACAAATTATGCACTCGATGGATTCCGCAACATGGGGTGTGAAATCGGCAATACATCTACTCCAATTATTCCGTTATATGTCCGCGATAACTATAAGACATTTGGTATTACAGCCGATCTTCTAAAGGAGGGAATATTTGTAAATCCGGTAGTATCTCCTGCTGTAGCACCTCAAGACACACTTATCCGTTTCAGCCTAATGGCCACACACACTAAAGACCAAGTAACTTTTGCTTTGGAAAAAATCCAAAAGGTGTTCCGTGCCTATGGAGTAATAGAATAATTATCAGAGATAATATAAAACAAGACTCCGTACACCGCGATTAAGTGTGCGGAGTCTTGTCTTTTAGTGTATTATGCTTAAATAGGCTTGGAATAGACTTGGATGTAAATAGGGTTATGAATTCAATGTTATTTAATGTCTGATAAATGTATACTTTTGTTCTTTGTTGTATAGGCGAGTAGTGGTAATAGCTAAATAGTTTAAAAGGGCTGAATTCTTCAAAAAAAGGAATCAGCCCTAAATTTTATTGCAGATAAAAAGTTGTATTGATTAACAATGATAAATTTTGATAATTGTAATGGCAACTTAACCTATAGTATACAGCGAAACGTTATAGAGACATTGATAGCCCTACGCTAAAACAGGTACCTATTTTATCAGCGTCTTTCATATACATAAAATCAAGACCTCCTGTTACGAGAAAATTACCAAACTTATATCCTATACGTGGCGCAAAAGAAGCACCAGGATTAAATTTATAATCATCATTATCATCAGAGAAAGCAGTACACAAAAATGTTAACGAAGTTGTAGCAAAAAAATTACGATTGATTGGAATGACATATGCTGGACCAATTTTAAAGATTGCAGCGCCATCAACACCATCGGATGTGTCAAATGTAGTCATACTCCAACCTACACCCAATTCAAAGCCAAACCTATCAAAAAAAGCTTGGCCGGAAAACATAATAATGCCATCTTCCGGAGCTTCAAAATCGGCAGCATAATACAATCCATAACTGCTAAAATCAACATCTTTTACTTCATTCTTTTCTTGAGCTGAAGTGACAACCGAAAACATTGAGAAATAAATTAAAAACAAAAATAAAAGATTTCGTTTCATAAATATGTTTTTTTGCATGTCAGCGGCTCCTATTCTGGCACTAATTAAAAATAAACAAAAAAGCGTAGGAACCATATTGTTACTCGTTCCACGCCTCGAGGCTCTGGTATGCCCTACACTGTCAGAACGAGCAACGCAGAGCCTACGCCGTTATGTAAAACACACATTACAGCATTCTGCTTGGCAAAGCCTACAGATTACCGCATTGTGTATAAATACACACCATAGACATCTATCGTTGCCTTGTCTTTGACAGTATATGAAATTTACCAGATTTCGAGACGTCAAGAACAAAGCGCCAATAAACGCTTTTAATAAATCTCCCCACTTACCCGTTTATATAGGCTTCGTAGGGATTGATACAAATATAGTGATTTAAATCAAATTTTGCAACTTACATGGCCTATTATACCGTTATTTATATTTTTCTTTTCATCTACGCGAAAAGAAGGATACGCATCAATGAATATAAAATAAACCGAGTATACAATTATTAACTCAATTGATTATTATTGACCCCATAATTAAAAATCAATTTACGATGTTTCAGAGTCCTTTATGTAAGATAATCCCGATTATAGTTAATTGGTTGCAGGTGTGTTACCATTTAAATGAAAAGGTTTTTGTTGACGAGTTGCCGCATGCATCAATTACTTGAATTTTAAGCTTGTGATTCTTGCCTCGTCTGATGCGTTTGTTATCGAGCGTGTATGATGCTTGTCCGGTCTTTCCATCAAGTTCCAACAAAATAAAGGTCCCGTCTATTTCACCGCGGTAGGTTTCAATCCCACTGAGATTGTCTGATATTTTAACCGTTATGCGGCCTCTTTGAGCCCATTTGGGTTGATTGATGGGTTTTATCACAGGTGCGACTGTGTCACAAGATACGGCATAACTACCCAAACGATTGGATGAACCAATCATTTTCCCGTCAGAATATTTTCCGCTGACAGCAGTATTGCCGGGATTGGTGCGGACTATACAATATTTTGACTTGTCCAGTAAAGAGTCATTTTTAATGTCAATCTCAAAACGGAAAGACTTGTGAAGTGGTGTAGTCTTTTCTCCAAAGTTTACAATGTCGGAGAAATAGCGTTGCGATGGTGTTGATGATGCAGTGAAATGATAATCTTCATAGAATGTGCCGGAGTCAAATGTAGCTGTTGATCCTTCGATGCAATAAGTGTTTTGGCTTTGGTGGTTAAAGAGGTTTCCTGTAGGAGAGTATGGAGTTATTTCGGTTTGTTTTCCATTGATTACAAAGTCCTGAGTAGTGATATTGTTATATGCGTCCTTTAGAATCCATTTGCATTTATATTGTCTTTCCTCATCGATTGTCAATATACCTTCGTCGATTGTTGTTATCATATAATCAAGCATGGAGTTGTCGGGTGTGCGAGTAGTCATCATCCATGATTTGTTGTTGACCAATTCGGCGTAGTTGATTATAGTGTTGATGGCACGAGTCGATTCAAATGGTATGCGATAGATGTGGCGGCTATAAATTGTGTCTCCATCTACGACAAGTGACAAATGCTTGATTCCGTATATGTTGGTTGTGCCGGTCATCTTGTCGTATGCTTTTATTGCCGGAATGACTTTGCCCCATGCTGTGAATGGCGTGGCAAGCGTCTTTGAAGTATGTGTCTGTTTGTTATAAACATGTCCTTCACCCTTTACCGGGTAAAGTGCGAGTGCGTTAACGATAGGAGAACGGTTGTCGGTGATGTGTTTCTTGAAATAGGGTAATGGGTCAAGAGCATCTCCGGTCTCGGTGTCTCGAACATCCATGTGTAGATGCGGCCCACCCGAAGATCCGCTATTGCCGCTAAGTGCAATCTGTTCTCCTTTTTTGACTGTAATTTCTCTGGGTTTAAATTCCAAGTCTACACGAAATGACTCTTGAGCATATTGAGCTTCACGAACCGGTCGGTCAATCTTTGAGCAAAATGATGATAAATGACCATATACTGTAGTCAAGCCTGTAGCCGGATGGACGACATATATAGCTCTTCCAAATCCCCAAGGCGAAACCAATACGCGCGACACATACCCGTCATCGGCACAAAATATCGGTAGGCCTGTTTTGCCTTGTGTCTTGAAGTCAAGTCCTGAATGAAAATGGTTGCTACGCAGTTCGCCAAAATTAGCACTAAGCACAAGTGGGATGTCGAGGGGTCGATGAAGCTTAGGTGATGTTGAATTTTGTGCGCATATTGTTAATGCCATGGTAAACATGGCTATATTTATAATATTTCTCATATTGTAGTCTTTACATTGCAAAGTTAGGCATTAAACGCTAAAATAAAAAACCTTGTTTGCAACTATGCAAACAAGGTTTTATTAACATTAGAGAATAATGTCAGTTCATTGCAAAGGTGCCATTGGTTATAGTTGCCTGATATGCCCAAACACCATCTTGAGAAAGTTCCACAACTTGAAAGTCTCCGTTTGGAGTAATCATTTTTACATGTGAATCGTCAATAAATGACATGAATTTTTGGCTTTGACCGTTTGCATTTACGCTCCAAGAGTTATCGCTATCGTCAAAGTCAAGACGTACTACACTCTTGTCATTTTCACTTGTTATAGTGTATCCTTTACCATCGCATTCAACTAAGTAGCGGCCGTCTTGACCATCAATGATTTTTGTACCTTGAGCAACCGGATTGCTGCCACTCCAAAACTCAATGCTGTTGAGCACGAGCACATCGGCAAGAAGTGAAACTTCATACACCGGCAGAATCCAAAAAGCAAAGAATACCAACTCATTTACAAATTTATTGCCAACTTGACTGTTCCAGGAGTGGATTTTCTTAGACAATGAGAAACTTCCGATGCAAGAAGTAAACATCAGAGAACCAGCCAATGTTAGTACTAATGCTACGCTTAAATACCTTTTTTTCATAATTTAATCATAATTTAGGTTGGTTAGTGAAAGATGTGTTTTATTAATTATAGGAGAGTTTGGTTTATTGAGATATGTGTTGTTGGCAGCGTTGGTAAAAGTCAAAAACGTTATGAACATATCGGGTGGTTTCTCGTCCGCGAAAATATCCATATCGACATACTGAATCATTATAGTATTCAGGCTTGGCTTTTAACAACAACAATTCTGACACATTGTTGTGCCATATTTGAGGGTTTTTCCCATATTTCTTTGCTAATGCAATTGCGTCATATATATGAGCTATCCCAGAATTATAGGCTGCAATGACAAATTTTTGACGTTCAACAGAGTCGAGGACATGTTTAGACAGAGATCGGTCAAGGCTTTTAATTATTTTCACTGCGGTGGCAATGTTTCTTTCGGGATTTGTAATCTCATTTTCTGAAAGACCAAATGCACGAGCTGTTGCAGGCATAATCTGCATTATTCCGCGTGCGCCCGCCCATGAAACTACCGTGGAGTCAAATCGACTTTCTGAATAGGCTTGTGATGCCAATAATCTCCAATCCCAACCGATGTCTTTAGCATATCGCTTGAAGATATTGTCATATGGAGATATTCGTCCTTTTGATAAGTCAAAATTAAATGATGGTGCCGATTTGCTAAGTTCGAAATATCGTTTAAGTAATTTTGCTTGTGCTTTGCGAGGCTCGGTTGAACTTACCCAGTTATCAATCGAATCGGCCAACCATGGTTTTTGCGAGGAAACGCCCCATGCTGAACGTTGTGGAAAACTGACTTCAAGACTGATGTCGAGATTGTTATAGTATGTGCGATTGAGCATGGCTATGTCACTATCCACTATTGTGAGCGGAATCTCTCCGGTTGACACCATGTCAATCATGTCATCGGATATGAGCGTATCGCGATTGACAGTGTGTATGTCAATGCCCCCTCCGAGTTCGTCATTGAGATTGGCAAGCCTATGTGCATATTTAGATTCTTTTTCAACATAAATCGTTCGTCCAACAAGTTGAGTAACGTCGGAGATGTATAATGAATCTTTTCTTTTGGGCTGAATAAGAACTTGATGAGTGATATCTTCAATCCCACATGGAATCACTCTATTACGAAATTCAGCTGTAATAGGGATTTCGTATGCGGCAAGGTCTATAGCTCCGGTGTCGAGCATGGTAACAAGTGATGATAGATTGGGTGCTACTTTAAGGTCAATGGCAATGCCTTTATCACGAGCAAGTTGTAACACTAAATCATAGTCATATCCCATTTTTTCTTCTCTATAGATAAAATAGGATGTTGGACTGTATAGTGTGCCTACACGCAATGTCTCAGGATATTGATACATAGAACTATCCGACAGATTGTGTGATCCTGTCGAATTGAAACGACATGATACTATGCCGGTGGATATAATAATCGCCGTTAACAAAATCCCTAAAAGATTGCGCATGGGCGTTGCTATTTATATTCGAAGGTTCCTTTTTCTGAAACTATTGTCAGATGATTGGATTCTGCATCCTCAACGCGTCCAACGATTTGAGCCGGAATGCCAAATGAATTAGAAATTTTAATTACGTTTTCAGCGTCTTCGGGAGAAAGGTATATCTCCATGCGATGCCCCATATTGAATACCTTATACATCTCAGCCCAATCAGTACCTGATTGGCTTTGAATAAGTTGGAATAATGGCGGTATCGGAAATAAGTTGTCTTTGATTACGTGTTTATTGGTAACAAAGTGCATGATTTTGGTCTGCGCACCACCCGAGCAATGTACCATGCCATGAATCTTGTTACGCATTGTATCGAGTAATTTTTTGATAACAGGAGCATAGGTGCGTGTTGGTGACAACACTAATTTCCCGGCGTTGATAGGTGAGCCATCTACTTCGTCAGTAAGGTATGTGCTTCCGGAATAAACAAGTTCTTGAGGAACTGCTGCGTCATAACTTTCAGGATATTTAGAGGCAAGTTCGTGAGCAAATACATCGTGACGTGCTGATGTCAATCCATTTGAGCCCATACCTCCATTATACTCTTGTTCGTATGTAGCTTGCCCATAACTTGCAAGGCCGACAATTACGTCTCCGCCTTTTATGTTTTCGTTGTCGATGACATCACTGCGCTTCATGCGACAAGTAACTGTGCTGTCAACGATAATTGTGCGTACAAGATCCCCAACATCGGCAGTTTCACCACCTGTGCTGTATATATTGACTCCCATTTCTCGAAGTTCAGCCAAAAGCTCTTCTGTGCCATTGATGATTGCGGCAATTACATCACCGGGAATAAGCATTTTGTTACGGCCAATTGTAGAACTGACGAGAATGTTATCTGTCGCTCCGACGCAAAGCAAGTCATCGATATTCATAATCAAAGCATCTTGAGCAATGCCTTTCCATACGCTTAAATCACCGGTTTCACGCCAATACATATAAGCGAGAGATGACTTTGTTCCGGCGCCATCGGCATGCATTATGTTGCAATATTCGGGATCTCCACCAAGGTAATCAGGAATTATTTTGCAGAAAGCTTTAGGATACAAGCCCTTGTCTACATTTTTGATAGCGTTGTGTACGTCTTCTTTAGAGGCTGATACTCCTCTCATATTATATCGTTGGTCACTCATGATTGTGATTATGTTGTATTAATTTAATATTTAAGTCTAAACAATTTTATCATATCAATGCAATCAAAGCATAGCATAATGTCGCAGGGATAACACACAACAAAGAGTCGATGCGATCAAGCATGCCGCCATGTCCGGGAAGCAGGTTGCCTGAGTCTTTGACATTCACTGTGCGTTTAATTAGAGATTCTATCAAGTCTCCCCATGTCGCAAATGCCGATACTATAATACTTAGCCCTACCAAGCCAATGATTTCATATGAACCAAAATGCTGTGGAAATACATAGTGAAAGACAAATGCGGCTCCAATACAAAATGCCATGCCTCCAAAAAATCCTTCCCAAGATTTCTTGGGTGAAATACGTGGGAATAAACGATGTCGGCCGATATTGCATCCAACAATAAATGCACCGGTGTCATTGAGCCAAATTAAAATAAACATTGCCAACACAAGATGTAATGAGGTATAATAATAGAGCAATGGCAATAATGCAAATGGTACTGCAATGTAAAGTTGTCCCATTATTGTGTAGGCCAAACTATTAAGAGGATTGGCTTCTCGACTGTAAAGTTGCAAAATAAATCGGGCTGTCATGTAGCAAACATAGGGCAATGCCGACAACAAAACTTCGGTGATTGTTATATTGGCGTTATGGATGTAAATTTGGTTACAGAGGATAAATGAACAAATTATCATTATGCATGCACCAAGCAAGTCTAATAATAGAAGTGAAATGGGATGGTATGCAGAACCTTTATGGCTTAGACCGTAAAACTCGGCTAATCCCAATATTCCCAATAATAAACACATGGCAAGAAGATACCATCCGCCTAATAGTATACCGGCAACGATTACTCCTATATATATAATGCCGGTAAGGCTACGTAACAATAGATTTTTCATTTCATATAAAATAATATTCAAAAGTAGCTATAAATCTGCGGACTTCGAAATATTTAGACAAAAAAGTTTGGTGATAGGAGTTCTAAAACCAAAAAGCAGAGTCAACCAGCAAGTGCAACATTACGAAAAAAATTTGTAAAAGCACTCC
>CAZLUB010000023.1:0-33548 GCA_964562595.1 uncultured Muribaculum sp.
CTGCAAATTGATGCTTAACAAAATATTTGAATAATTTTCAAACAGCTTCTTATAATGTGATTGGTTGCCGGAGAATCAGTTTATGTAGACTCGATATTCTCCTGATTTTAACTCGGTCGGGAATGCCTCTTTTTCACCGGAGAAGAAGTTGATTGTGGCCTCCGATATTTCCGGTTTGTTATTGACGTATTCGACGACTGCATCATCACTACCTAGATTGGTAAATACGATTACTTTGCTACCCTCTACCGAGCGACTGAAAATGTATAAATCCTTATCCGTTGTAGGATAACTTTCCACCTTGCCGCCCTCTATACCGGCTTTTAATGCTGCCTGCGTATGCTTAAGCTCATTTAGCTTTTTGTAAAAATCAAAGTAGTTGTTGCGAGGTTCCCATACCGGAGGGACATCTTTCTTAAAAAATTCAAGCGCACGATTCATTCCGGTTTCTTGTCCGGTGTAAATGAGAGGCATGCCGGGTAACGTGTAACTGAGTACAGCAAAAGCGTCGCTCAACGTTCCAAGACGTTGCATTTCGGTACCCTCCCATGAGTTAAGGTCATGATTAGTAATCATATTCATCAAATAAGAATCGCAAGCATATTCCTTGGCTTGATAAGCAAGCAACGAGTCAATAGCTATAGCATGCTTTATTGGGAATGTGCGCATGTCTTCTCCTTCTTTTTTAAACGAATATTGTCCGGCAGTTGCCGCAATTTCGCTAAAGAGGTCTTTCATCGGCCAGTTGTAACCCATGTTGAAAGCGTGTTTTTGCAATTCGGGCTTGCTCGCTTCAGCCAGCATAAACACTTCTTTAACGGAGTCAAGCTGTGGACGTGTCTCATCCCAAAAGTCAGTGGGAACTTCTCCTGCAACATCGCAACGAAAACCGTCTACGTTTACCTCCTCAAGCCAATATTTAAGGGCTTCAACCATCGCTTTGCGCATTTCGCGGTTGCTGTAATCAAGTTTGTATACATCAGTCCAATCATATGGGCCTACCATATTTCCAAGCGAGTCTTTTACATACCAATCAGGGTGTTGCGTAACCCAGTCATTGTCTCGTCCGGTGTGATTAGGAACCCAGTCGAGTATAACTTTCATTCCAAGAGAATGGGCTTCATCGACAACTTCTTTAAATTCTTCCACCGTTCCAAATTCCGGATTGAAGCCTTTGTAGTCTTTTACTGCATAATAACTTCCAAGTTCTCCTTTACGCCCGTCTTCCGAAATAGGATGTATAGGCATAAACCACAATATGTCAACCCCCAACTCTTTCAATCGAGGTAAGTGTTTACGAAAGTCGGTCACCTTGCCACTCTCGGTAAATTGTCGCAAATTTACTTCATAAATTACTGCATTTCGGCTCCATTCGGGTTGTTTTATGCTGGTGAAGCAACTCTCATCGACTTCAGCCGATTTATCTGTATTTTTGTTGCCTGATTTGCAGCCGACAACTACCAAAGCTGCAGCACCGACAACGAGTGCTGAAAATAACAACTTTCTCATATTTATGTGTTTAAATGGTTTTTGCAAAGTTACAACAAAGAAGCGAATCATCACTTGACCAATTTACTAAATCTAATAAATAAATCAAGACTTATAATAATCCAATGAGGGAAAGTTGTTAACTTTACCAAAACTCAATTTAAATAAGGTTATGGGAAGTCAATTTAAGATCTATTGCAAAAATATTGAAGAATATATCGACTTTGAGGGTGGTGAAAGTCTCATGAATATATACAATCGTATTGCTGAACGATTGAATTTCAAGCCAATATGTGCGCATGTCAACAATAAAACCGAAGATTTGCATTACCCGCTGTTTGGCCCAAAATTAGTTGAATTTCTTGATAAGCGCAGCCCGTCGGGCAGTCGCGTGTATGTCAGGTCGCTATGCATGATGCTATACAAGGCTGTAGTAGACCTTTACCCCGGCACCGCCCTTATTGTAGAACATTCTGTAGCAAAGGGTAGGTATTGTCGTCTGGAAGGCGGAGTAACAATTTCGACAGATGTTGTTGCTAAATTGAAACAACACATGCATGAACTGGTTAAACGAGACATTCCGTTTGAGCGCAAGGAACAGTTGACTGCCGATGTGGTGAAAATCTTTGAAAAACAAGGCCTTATCGACAAAGTAAAATTGCTTAATACAACACATGACCTCTACACGGTTTACTATCGTCTTGATGATGTGTGTGATTGTTATTATGGCAATCTTGCACCTTCAACCGGGATGCTCGATGTGTTTGACTTGATTCCATTTAAAGATGGATTTTTGTTGATGGCTGCAGATGAACAAAATCCCGATACAGTTGCTCAACCCATTATTCAAAATAAGATGTATCAGGCGTTTACCGACTACAAATCGTTTAATCGCATTATTGGCGTAGACAACGTTGGAGACTTGAATGAGGCTATCTTGAAAGGCGAAACTTCTATGCTAATCAATGTTGCGGAGGCTCTTCATGATAAGATGATAGGGCGCATCTCCGACGACATTGCCGAGCGGTTTGCCGATGGGGGCGCTCGAATCGTGCTTATCGCCGGGCCTTCTTCGTCAGGCAAAACCACAACGACCAAGCGATTGGCCATACAATTACTTGCCAATCGACTACAACCGCGCATGATTTCACTTGACGACTATTTTATTAATCGAGAAAACACTCCTCGCGATGAATACGGAGAATATGACTTTGAATCGCTATATGCTCTAGATCTGGAACTATTTAACCACGACTTAAATGCGCTGATTGCTGGAGAAGAGATTGAATTACCAACATATAGTTTTGAACTTGGGAAACGTATATACAAAGGCAATAAACTGAGACTCAACGACAATTCCGTATTGATTATTGAGGGCATTCATGGCCTTAATCCTGAACTGACAGCCCATATCGCGCCAAAAATGAAATATCGGCTTTATGTGTCGGCACTCACATCATTGTCGATTGACAGCCACAATTGGATTCCAACGACCGACAATCGTCTGCTTCGTCGCATAATTCGCGACTTCCAATATCGTGGGGCATCAGCCATCGACACTATTAAGCGTTGGCCAAGTGTGCGCCGTGGCGAGGAGAAATGGATATTTCCCTATCAAGAAAATGCCGATGCAATGTTTAACTCATCGTTGATATTTGAGCTTGGAGTCATGAAAGAGCAAGGAGAAAACATCCTTAAAAGTGTACCTCATGATGCCCCCGAGTATGCAGAAGCCTATCGTTTACTGAAGTTTTTAAGTTATTTTCTACCAATAACCGACCGTCACATACCATCGACATCGTTATTGCGCGAATTTCTTGGAGGCTCGTCGTTTCACTATTGATTTAGAGCGCGACAATAAGCCGACATAATGCCTTGCGTCATTCCGGCATGATTGAATTTGGTGACATGGGACAACCCTCTTGTCACCATAATTTTTCGTTTGCCTGAGTCTTCCAAGATTGTATTGACAGCATGGACATATCCGTCAATATCATCAGGCGACACATATACAGCTCCGTCACCTCCGGCTTCCTCAAGTACCGAACCGGTACATGCTACAACCGGAGTCCCGACACTGAGCGACTCGATAATCGGGATACCAAACCCTTCAAAACGAGATGTGTAGCTTGACACGCATGCCATAGCATAAAGAGCAGGAAGATGAGCGAACGGCACCCCTTGCAACCATATTATACGTTGGGAGAGTCTATTTGCCCGTGCATATTCCTTGATGGTATCGGCATAAGGAGTGCACCCTCCTACAATAACCAATTTTATGTCATCGGGCAAACCGCGCATAGCTTTAACCGCAAGTAGCTGATTCTTACGTTCCTCAACCGTACCTACGGCAATGATGTAACGTTGCGGCAGTCCGTACTTTTGAGTAATAGATTGTTTCAGACTATCGGATATCGGTTGGGAAAATATTTCATGGCAACCTTGATACACTACATCAATAAGAGATTCTGAAGTGCCATAAAATTCCATAATGTCGCGTTTTGTACATTCGCTTATGGCGATTATACGAGTGGCATTGCGACATGCTGTTTTAAACTTATAATCATATATGGCTCGATCTATAGCTTTATAACATTGTGGCATGTGGCGAAAAATCAGATCGTGTATCGTTACGACTGATGTTATTCCCGACTTTACTATATCAAATGGCAACTCTCCCGACAATCCGTGAAACAACGTCACCCCATCGGTCGCTGCTTGTCGAGCCATACCATTAACTCTCCATAAAGCCGGTAGGCGATGACCCAATAGCGTAGAGGGTGTGAGCAATCTCACATTTTTGCGTTGTAAAATAGGAGTCAACCTGATGTTTTCGCGATAACGAGGAGCATAAAGCATATAGTCATTATCGGGGAAATGCTCTGAAAGAGAGTCGATAACAAGGCGAGAATAATTCCCGAGTCCGGTGTTGTTTTGTACCGCACGTTTGGCATCAAAACCGATTTTCATGATTTATGATTTTTTATCATCGCAGTGAAGAAATGCCAAATGGCAATACCTCCGCTTACCGATACGTTAAGTGAATGTTTTGTGCCAAATTGAGGTATCTCAAGGCAATAATCCGACATGTCGACAACGTCTTGCCCGACACCTTTTACCTCATTTCCAAGTACTACAGCATATCGCCAATCGGGATTCACTGAAAATTGTTCGAGCGACACGCTTTCTTCTACTTGTTCAAGGACACATATGGTGTAACCGGCATTTTTTAAATCAGAAATGCAGTCAGTGGTTTTTTCGTAATGGCGCCATTCTACCGACTCCTCGGCTCCCAATGCCGTTTTGTGAATTTCGGGCGATGGAGGACAACCGGTAACACCACAAAGCATCACACCTTCTACCATGAATGCATCACTTGTTCGCAACACAGCACCTACATTGCTCAAACTGCGAACATTGTCGAGCACCACGACAATAGGCAGTTTTTCTTTTTCTTTGTACTCCTGCATCGAATCACGGTGCAAGTCCCATATCGTTTTCTTTTTCATTTCATTGCAAAGTTAACTAAAGAAGTTGCAACTATCAAGCGTGATTGTTTTATCTATGCTTTTTTCGCTAATAGACTATTGTGCAATGTAGTTTGGGAAATAATTGTAGGCTAATTGGCGATTTTTGCTGTTGTATGGAATTTATTTTTGGCAGAAATTTGTTGTGTTATATAAAAATCAATTTGATGAAACGATATCTGACGGTGAGTATAACTTTATTGCTAACAGTAATGACATTGTCGGGACAATCACCGATTCGCTATAGTGTTGTTCCTGCGGTGCCTGCCGATACGTCAGACTTGGCTTATTATGGAAAGGAGCGCCATTTTAGGGCTTTAGGTAGCATTGCCGGATTAAATGTCGGGGTGTGGGCCTATGGTCGCTATATTAGAAAAGGAGATTATGCTTATATCAGTGGTAGTACGATGATGGAAAATTTTCGTACCGGATTTATTTGGGACAATGACAACATGGGCAATAATATGTTTTTACATCCCTATCATGGCAGTTTGTATCACAATGCATCCAGGTCCAACGGTTTTAATTATTGGCAATCGGGAGCGTTGGCTTTTGGTGGAAGTGCGATGTGGGAGTTTCTGATGGAGTGTGAATACCCGTCTACCAACGACATAATAGCAACACCCGTAGGAGGAATGGCATTGGGAGAGGTTTTTTATAGAGCATCCGACATCGTTCTTGACGACCGCACATCGGGGTGGGAACGTTTTGGTCGAGAAGCTGCGGCTATGGTGATTTCTCCCATGCGAGGCTTGACAAGGATATTAACCGGAGATGCTTGGTTGCGCAGGGCAACGTCGGGACGACAATTTGGCATTCCCGATGTCAGTGTAGAGTTTTCGGTCGGTGTGCGCACATTGGAGTTCAAAGATGAGATGTTTGACTCCGGCATGGGATTGTCTACAGAGATAGCCATTGAATATGGCGACCGATATTCGACAAGAAATCGTCTGCCTTATGACTACTTTACACTGCGCACAGACATAAATTTACAAGCATCACAACCGGTGTTGGGACGACTCAACATCATGGGACGTTTATTAGGGCGTGATATATATGACCGAGGGGCACATTGTTTTAACATCGGCATGTATCAGCACTTTGATTATTATGACAGCGATACTATTTCTGACCTGTCGGCAAAAACGCCTTATAAGATATGCAGTCCGGCTACTTTGGGGTGTGGATTGATGTATCGACGGCTAGGAAAGTCAGTGTGCAACTTTGATGCATTTCTTCATGCAAATGGCATCATTTTGGGTGGCGTATTGAGCGATTACTACCATGTCGACCAGCGCAATTACAATCTGTCGTCGGGCTTCGGCTTGAAATCAGGACTAAACTTTACTACGGTCAACCAGCGACTCTCAGTGTCATTGACTCATGAATATTATCAGTTGTATACTTGGAAAGGTTATCCGCTTGATATGGACTGGGAAGACTATGACGAACGTACGCTTGATGTGCAAGGAGACAAGTCGAGTGCACGACTGAATGTATCTGAATTGAGAATTGACTACCGACTATGGAAGAAATTGTATCTGACGGGAGTATTCACACAATATTCACGTGAGACACGGTACAAATATCTTCCCAATGTCACATCCAATTCCACTGAGTCTAGGATTGTGTTGACTTATAAACTTTGATTTGCTATATTGCGAGGATGATGGTTGAGTATTTCTTCTCGAAGATGACTATTGTCGAGATGCAAGTATATTTCGGTTGTAGCGATTGATTCGTGACCTAACATTTGTTGTATAGCACGAAGATTGGCTCCACCTTCAAGTAGGTGAGTGGCAAAAGAGTGGCGCAATGTATGTGGGCTCACCACTTTGTTTATTCCAGCCAAGTTGCATAGGTCGCGTATGATATAAAATATCATTACGCGCGACAAGCGTCCTCCACGTCTATTGAGAAACAAAATGTTTTCATCGCCGGGCTTTATTTTCATTTCAGCTCGCTCGTTTAGGTATAATTTGATTTCTCTTATTGACACATCCGACATCGGTACAATACGTTCTTTATTTCCCTTGCCTCTGACAATTATGTACTGATCATCGAGAAATACTCTCGATAGATCAAGGTTAGTCAATTCGCTCACTCGCAAACCACATCCATATAGAGTTTCTATTATTGCTCGATTGCGTTGTCCCTCTGCCAGAGTCATGTCAATTGCGTCAAGCATTCTGTCAATTTCTTCAGTGGAAAGAATTTCGGGCAAATGACGTCCGATTTTAGGGCTTTCGAGCAGCAGAGTAGGGTCGGAGTCTATGTAACGCTCTATGTATAAGAAATGGAAAAAAGACTTTATCCCCGACACTATACGTGCTTGAGTAGAGGGCGTGATACCCAAATCATGCAAATCGGCAACAAATGCTTGTAGATTATGGATATTCACCTGTGATAATGGATATTTGACATCCGCTAAATAGGATATGAGTTTGTCGACATCGCGACGATAGGCTTCGCGAGTATTTGGGGATAATCCACGTTCAAGAAGCAGATATGCTTGATAGTTGCTGACAAGTGTTGTTATATCGCAGATAGGACGTGACATACTAAAACCATAAGGAATAGTGTTGTTTTGGAAGATGCTTATAGCCTACAAAAATAGCAATATGTCCGTTTGAAAAGCCCATCCCATGTTTTGCTTGCTCCATTATATCACTCCATATGCGACCGGCGGCGTCAGATTTTGATAGATTGCGTACTATGACCACACCTTCGTTACATATAGAGTCCATGGCAATTGTCCGACATTGATCAATCTCATTGTCACAAACCTCATTGATAAGAACAAATGGCTGTTCTCCATTGAGAGATTTTGTGTATGCATCTACAGCCTCTTCTATTGTTGTAAAAGAATGAATGCGGTTTGAGTAGGGTGATGTTATGGATTGATATATGGTTGTGTCAAATGTATAACCAGTAAAAATGTAAAGATGAGACAACGAACTTACGTCAAGCAAAGTTGTTGCTGACAACCCATAACTTGTCCCGATTTGCAACATCGATGATGGATTAAAGTGACATGTTATGCGAAACAGCATTTTGGCATTTTTTAGAGACATAACCCCAGGGTGACGAGAGATTTTTGAAGCCATGTCGATTGCTTTAGTGCGACGAAGCCTAATGTCATCATAGGCGTAATAGGGGAGACGCTCTTTGAGTACACGCAACACAAAGTTGAAGGCAAACGGAGAGTGTATGCCAAAACCCTTACTACGCTTGTAGCGATTAAATGCCGATGTCAGTCGTTTAAGCTTTTTCATCCTTGCGTCGACCGAGTTGCAATAAACTCAAGGCCATTGCTCCAATTATTCCAATATATATAATTATTATGGCTATATATGAAATTGCCGTAGTCACGTGTAGGGACTCTGGATCGAATGTCATGGTCACTGTGTGGCTTCCGGCCGGGACACGCAATGCTCTCAGCACGTAATTGACGCGCCCTATTTCTGCGTTTTGCCCGTCGATTGAAGCTTTCCACCCCCAAGGAAAATAAATCTCCGAAAAGACGGCCAATCCGCCATTGTGACTATTGACGTGATAAGTGAGATGGTTGGGGGCATAAGACGTTTCATAAATAGTGTCGCCGGGAGCTTTTGAAGGGATATTGTCTCCCAAAACGTTTTTAAACTTTACATCGCTGACAACCACCGAATCGGGAATGAGCGTTGACAAAGCATCCATCTCTTGATCGGCATTGTCTACGTAGATTATTTTGTCAACAAGCCATGCATTGCCGAGGGCTTCAGGATTTTCCACGACATCTTCTGCTCTGTTACCCATTGTGACGTAACGGGCATTGAGCATGTTAAGAATGTTGATGTCTGCCTCACCGGCTGTTCCTTTGGAAAAATTGCCTAAATGTCGGTCTATAAGATCCTGATAGCGAGTCAACTTGGCCGCATGGTATCCGCCGATGGCCTTGTGATGATAGGAAGGGGCCGCTTCGGAGAAACGTGGAATGTCCATAACTCGGTAGTTCATAGTCGTGTCGGAAAGAATTACCTTGTCGGCCTCGCTTAAAGGAAATTGTTCGCCCTGAGCAAGTTGTTTAGGAACAAAGCTGTCGGTGTTTAGATATCGCTTATTGACTGAGTATAAGTCGGCTGTTATCAGCGTGGTGATGGCCAATGCCGTAACAATAGGATTTATCTTATGCTTGTAATAAAGGAACAACAACATGCCCCCAATAGCAATGATTATAAAACTACGCAAGGCATCGCTTGACACCATCGCCATTCTCACATTCTCAATTGTAGCAAATAAATCGGGATATTGGTTGGCAATGCCTGACGCTACATAATATCCTTGTTCTTGAGCACTCAGATATGAGCCAAAGGCACTTGGCGATATAATGCCGAGCAAGCAGATGAGCAGGCATGAACCAAATGACAATGCCATCGGCAAAAGATATTGATGTAAGTTTTTTCGGTTAGATAGAAGTTCCTTGAGTGCAAGTATTGCCAATAATGGAATAGTAAATTCGGCAATAACCAATATGCTTGCTACAGTACGAAATTTGTTGTACATGGGGAAGTTATCGATCATCCAGTCGGTGAGCCACATCATGTTGTGTCCCCACGACAAGGCTATCGAGATGATGGTAAGCACAAGCAACGTCCATTTGATAGGTCCTTTTACTATAATACACCCCAATAGAAACAAAGCAACAACCATCGCGCCCACATAGACCGGGCCATTGGTCATCGGTTGGTCGCCAAAATATTGTGGCATTTGATCAAGCGCTGGAGCTATCTGAGAGTTAATAGCTCCTGATTTTATGAGGTCTTGAGCTTGGTCTGTGCTATAAAGCGATAGCAACTTGTTGTCTCCTTTTTCGGGCTTGATTGTTGCTCCACCTTTTATGTTGGGGATGAGCAAAGAAAATGTTTCGCTTTTGCCATAGCTCCATGCCGTGATGTAGGCCTTGTCCAAACCTCCACTTTGTGTAACACTTCCGGAGTTGCCGGTTGAAGATAGCTCGCTATGACTGCCTCTCATGGTTTCTTTGGAGTATTCATAGGTGTTGTAGAGGCTTGGAGAGTTAGCAGCAACAGCCAGCAAGGCTGCAATTGCAAGAGCCACCGTGCCTTTACACCAACGCTTGCCTTTGCCATTTTTAAATAAGGTGATAGCGTAAGCAATAACAAATCCGACTATGACAAAAAGGAAGTAATATGTCATCTGTATGTGGTTGCTGGCGATTTGCAACATGGCAAACAAGGCCGCCAACGCACTGCCGGCCAAAAATTTGCCTCGGTAGCAAAGTACTATGCCGGCTATTGTCGGAGGAATATAAGCGAGTGTAACAAATTTCCATATGTGACCTGCTCCAATGATGATAATAAAGTAGGACGAAAAGCCATAGGCTATTGCACCCGGTAAAGCAAGATACCACTTTACCTTCATGGACATGAGCAATATATAGAAACCCAACATCATAATAAATACCAGATTGACCGGAGATGGGAACCACAAGCTATAAATTTGGCTTATAGCCGTTATCCATGAACTTGACGGATAGGAAGGAGATATCTGGAATGTTGGCATACCGGAAAACAAAGAATTGGTCCAGCGAGTAGTCTCTCCGGTTGCATCTTGATAGGCTTTAGCTTCTTGTCCGATGGCATAGCCTTGTTGCATGTCGTGTTGTCTTAGTTCATTGCCTTGCATGGCATCCGGCCAAAAAAACAGCCACGACACAATAGCTATCGCAGCAATAGATATAGCAAATCCGATAAATGAGTTGCTACTCAAAAAATTTTTCAGACGTTGAGACAATGGTTGTTGGGTCGGCATGGTCGTATATTTTTAGAAATAATGGATTCTTAAAACGTGTTGAAGACAATTACAAAAACAATTAAAATAAATTCTAAGTTTCAAAATTAACGAAAAATCCCGACTTCACTACCTTCAGCCCATTAAAATATAAAATTGGATTGTATTTGACACTCCAATCGTTCGGTTTCCTCGCAAGTTACATAAGACACATTTTTATTCAAAACATTATATCTAAATTGTCTTATCGAAAACCTTTGATGGCCACCTATATTTTCAATAAAAAAAATAAGTGAAAGTTCCTCTGTCTGCACTTTATTCTACCTAAAGGATGGTCGGATGTCAGATTTAACGTAGCATCAACGGAGTTTCAGAAACTTAAGTATCTTTTTGATGCGTTGTTTTCGACGACGCGTGGCAAAATATGCGTCTTGGGCTTTTCTAACTTGGTCAACCACGATGTCGACATCCTGCCCCGAAGCCATAGCATAATAACGCCCCAAACGCTCGGTCTCTGCACGGTTGAGATTGATCGAACGGAACATCGACATCAGGTTTTGACGGTCGGAAATGCCAAAGGCCATGCGATTTAAATCGATATAAGAGAAGTGGTAACCATCGGTAGCATTGCCGGTATAAAGTATATTACCCGGGGAAAAATCTTTGTGCCACACTCCCGCTTGGTGTAATTTTACTATTTGACCGGCTAATGCACGTAATAGTTGTTCGCAATCGGCTTTTTGCTCCCAATCACGCATGTCCTCGGCTGTTATCTGTTGCGATATATAGTAACTTTGCTTCAACAAACGACCTCTACGACATTCACCATAAGCTATCGGCGTTGGAGAGTCAAGTCCAAGGGAAATCAATTGTGACGCGTTATCAAATGAGCGCCGGGCTTTGCTTTGTCGTAGAGTGGTATAGGCTACGGCATTAATGATGTTTGGGCACCGAAACGCCTTGATGTTGAGCGAATGACCATCAATGTCAAGTGCATACACCTTATTGCGTCGCCCATTGTATATAATACGGGCTTCGGAAGGAACGCCATATTTTATTATACGGGTAATAATATCAGACAACAGTAGGTATTGAGGGTTTATGTGTATGATGTGCTTGAGCATTGCAAATAATATGGTGTTATTGTTGTAATAGCTGGCGACGAGCCATGCGGTAGGCCAAAACAGTCGAACGATACTTTTCTACACTGATGGCTTTACCCGGTCGACCATTGATAAATCCTCGTTGAGCGATGTAACACTCGAGAAATGCTGAGATACCTTTTAGATATGGAATTATTGGATATATTCGGTCGTTTTGTGCTGCAATAACACGACTGCGAATGCCGGCATGGCGAGTTTCGATGTTGCGAAATTCTTCAGCAGTAGCACAGCGGTAGTGAAGAATATCGCCATCAATAGGAGACGGGCGCAAAGAGTCGGGGAAAATAACACGTTCTGCAACATCACGCAAATTCCAATTGGCATAACGTTTGTCGAAAAGTCGTATCTGTCGGTCGGGATACCATCCACAGTGTTTTACCGGTTCTCCACAATAGAAGTTGAGTCGGGTCATTGTATATACTCGATGAGTAAATCCCTCAGCTTTAAGTTGCTTGAGCGAGGATTGAAGGGCTGGCGACAACACTTCATCGGCATCAAGCGACAATACATAGCTATGGGTAGTCAGCGAAGTGGCAAACTGGCGTTGCGCACCGTAACCCGGGAATGGGCGCTGAGTTACTTTACATCCATAGCGGTGGCACAAGTCTACCGTATTGTCGGTCGAATGTGAGTCGACAACAATTATTTCATCAGCAATTCCTTGAAGAGACTTTAAACAAGCTTCAAGGCGTTGCTCCTCGTTGTATGTGATTATGGTTGCTGAAATCTTTCCCATAATGTAAGGTGTTATGCATCGAGAGCTTGTTGAATATCGGCAATGATGTCGTCGACGTTTTCGATACCTACTGACAGGCGAATCAAATCAGGGCGCACTCCTGCCTCTATCAATTGTTCATCACTTAACTGCCGGTGAGTGTGACTTGCCGGATGAAGTACACAAGTGCGAGCATCGGCTACATGGGTCACTATAGCCGCTAATTTGAGGTGATCCATAAATCGTATCGAAACATCACGTCCTCCTTTTAGTCCAAACGAAATAACACCACAAGAGCCATTGGGCATGTATTTTTGAGCTAAAGAATAATATTTATTGTCGGGAAGTCCGCAATAGTTAACCCATGCCACTTTGTCATTGTCTCGGAGAAATTGTGCCACTTTAAGAGCATTGTTGCAGTGTGCCGGCATGCGCAAATGTAATGTTTCCAATCCAAGATTTAGCAAAAATGCGTTGTGGGGAGCTTGGATACTACCGAGGTCGCGCATGAGCTGTGCGGTAGCCTTTGTGATGAATGCCATTTTCCCAAATGCTTTAGTGTAAGTCAATCCATGGTAGGATTCATCGGGAGTAGTGAGGCCGGGGAACTTGTCGGCATGAGCCTCCCAGTCAAAATTGCCGCTATCTACAATCGCACCGCCTACGCTTGTAGCATGTCCGTCCATGTATTTTGTTGTAGAGTGTATGACGATGTCGGCACCCCACTCAAACGGTCGGCAATTTATTGGAGTAGGGAATGTGTTGTCAACAATCAACGGTACGCCATGAGAGTGAGCAACGTGTGCAAATTTTTCGATATCAAGCACTTCGAGTGATGGATTGGAAATCGTTTCTCCGAATAGCGCTTTAGTATTTGGACGAAAAGCCGCAGATATTTCATCCTCGGTTGCATCGGGAGAAACAAAAGTCACCTCGATGCCGAGTTTTTTCAATGTCACGCTAAATAAGTTGAATGTGCCGCCATAAATGGCTGAAGAACTAACAAAATGGTCTCCTGCTTGGCAGATATTAAATATGGCATAAAAGTTGGCTGCCTGTCCACTTGACGTGAGCATTGCAGCAACGCCTCCCTCCAAAGCCGCAATCTTGGCTGCTACTGCATCATTTGTCGGATTTTGCAAACGCGTGTAGAAATAGCCACTATCCTCAAGATCAAAAAGACGAGCCATTTGTTCGCTGGTATCATATTTGAAAGTAGTACTCTGATAAATTGGAAGTACTCGTGGCTCTCCTTTAGTAGGAGTCCATCCTGCCTGCACACATAAAGTCTCGGGCTTAAATTTTTTTGCCATAATTATTGTGGTTTTATTATTTGTTTCTTTTTGTTCATGTAATATCGACGCAAATTTTCATCAAAATGCTCAATAGCATAGCGCAGAGCTGTTCGTGGCATTTTGTGGGCATTACGGTCAAGAAAAGAGAGAAGTGAGTCGCGTCCACCTTTTTTACCAACCTCTCTAAGCATCCATCCGGTAGCTTTGTGAATGAGTTCGTGAGGATGGGAAATGTAGCGTTCGGCAAGCCGCAGTGTTTCATCATATTGATGGTTTGCGATTAATGCCATTGTGCACACGATAGCAATACGCTGTTCCCAAAGATTTTCGGAATAACTCAGTGTGTCGAGCAACTGCGGATCGGGATGCTTTAAAAGATAGATGCCAAGAATTTTTGGTGCTGAAAGATCGACAAGATCCCAATTGTTGGCTCGAGTGGCATTTTTAAGATAAAACTCAACAATCTCGGCTCGTTTTTTCTCGTCCTTACGTGCGTTCTTAAACATTTCAACCAATGCTAAAAATCCGGATAGCCTGAATTCATGTATTGGAGATTGCAACATTGTTGAGATATCGGAGAGAGGAAGTGTGGCATAGCGTCGCGCAATAGCTCGATTGTCGGGAGTGGTCAGACCGATAAATCGATCTCCCTCCCCATATTGTCCTTTGCCTGTTTTAAAAAAAGAAGATAATATCTTTATTTTTTCAGGATTAGCCGAGTCAATAAGTTCCTTTTGCCACTGTTTTACCATAGATATGATGGTTTTATAGCACAAAGGTACAAAGAAGTCGTGAAATATATTCAAAATAAATAATCGATTTATAATTAGTGGGAAACCGACATCGGAACGTCTTTCAGAAAAATGTTTGTGCAATGAAAAAAATAATTAATCTGTTTTGCAGTCTACTGCCCATTTTGGGGCTAAACGCGAATGAAATAGTGGTAATGGACATGGTGCATCACAATCCGGGAGAAGCTTTTACGGTGTCGATGTTTAATGATCCATCGGTGTTGCGCGACTATGGATTTAATGGACAAGTAATAAATGAGTTTAAACCGCCACATTGTGCCATAACATATGATGAGTTTGATAGAGGAATATTTCCGGAGGGAAGTGACGAACGTGAGTGGGTAGAGGAATTGGCCGCACGCATAGATGGGCAGATTGCTCAAGTACATGCTCAAGGGTTGAAAGCCTATTACTTTATGGATATTATTTTATTTCCGAAGAGTTTGGTGGAAAAGTATAAAGAACATGTATGCGGGCTTGATGGAAAAATTGATTGGGACAAACCCTTGACCAAAGAGCTTCATCGTGTAATGCTTAGAGAATTATTTAATAGGTTTCCCGGAATAGACGGATTGGTAGTGCGTACCGGGGAAAATTACAGGCAAAACATACCATACCATGCCGGTAATGAATTAGTTAACAATTCGCGTAAAGATGAAGCTATCAGGAAGCACGGAGAGTTGGTCAAGTTATTGCGCGAGGAAGTGTGTGTAGAGCGGGGTAAAGATGTAATTTATCGCACTTGGGACTATGCATTTAATGCCGAACGCGGTTTTTTGCACACTCAACCCGAATATTATATAGGTGTATCGCAACAAGTAGAGCCTCATCCTCATCTATATTTCGCAATTAAGCATACCGAAGGAGATTATTTCCGCACGTTCCCCTTTAATCGCACCATAGGAATTGGCAACCATAAACAGATAATCGAGGTACAGTGCCAGCGAGAATACGAAGCTAAGGGAGCTTATGCCAATTATGTTGCCGAATCAGTGATTAATGGCTTTGAGGAGTATGATGGCAAGGCCGGTATGCACGGATTGAAAGATTTAGTAGAAACGCCACTATACGCAGGAGTATGGACATGGAGTCGCGGTGGTGGATGGGGTGGACCATATCTAAAAAGTGAATTTTGGTGTGAAGCCAATGCTTATGTGTTGGCACAATGGGCAATGTCACCGGCTCGGGAAGAGAAGGATATTTTCTTACAGTTTGCCAAAATGAAAGGATTTGATGAAAAAAGTGCATCGACGCTCCACGATATTGCATTGATGAGCCCAAAGGCTATTTTGCGCGGTCGAGCAAGCAATGTTGTTGACATATCATCATATGAATTAGAGTGGACACGTGATGATGCCATGCGGGGGCACAAATTCTTAAATGGATTGTTTGACCGAGCCATTGAAAAAGGGGAAGTCGACAAAATAATACAAGAAAAACGAGAAGCAATGGAAATGTGGCAACGCATGCAATTTATGGCAGGCAGTCTAAAGTGTGCCGATACAGAATTGTTGGCCGCGGTCAGAGCTTCGATAGACTATGGTTGTTATTATTATAAATTGACCCACTACGCATGGTCGGTAATGCTTATGGGAAAAGCCGGTCGCATGGAAGCACTGCCGGAATTAATAAAGAAATATGATGCGACCAAGTCGGAGTGGATTGATTTTTGTAAAAAGTCTCCATGGGCGGCAACGATGTTTAAGTTTGACGAATTGGATGCATCGATAGCTGTTTACCGATAAGCAACAACAAAAGATTTTACAAAAATAGTCCTAGAAGATTTGCAAATATTAAAATCCAAGAGAGTCCGGATCATCCCAACAGACTGATTAGCAGCTTATATGCATTGCGTTGATGTGTATTTATTATGCCCATACAAATCTTGTCGTGTTTGAGAAAAAATATGTAAGTTTGTAAAAAACTTGACAATGGCACTCAATTACATCTGGATAACATTCTTTTTGTTGGCATTTATAGTAGCCGTAGGGAAAACAATTTTCTATGGCGATATATCCATTTGGTCTGAAATCATGTCGGCATCTTTTGCATCATCGGCAACAGCTTTTGAGATATCGTTGGGATTGACCGGTGTGTTATCATTATGGATGGGTTTAATGAAAATAGGAGAGAGGGGTGGCGTAATTCAATTTTTTGGAAAAGCCATCAGTCCATTATTTTCTCGTCTATTTCCGGGCATACCAAAGGGACACCCGGCAATGGGCTCTATATTCATGAATGTCTCGGCCAACATGCTCGGTCTTGACAATGCGGCAACACCTCTTGGATTGAAGGCAATGCAAGAAATGCAGTCGCTCAATCCCAAAAAGGACACCGCTACCGATGCCATGCTGATGTTTTTAGTGCTTAACGCATCGGGGCTATGTCTCATCCCAATAACCATTATGATGTATCGGGCACAAGCTGGTGCTACCAATCCAACTGATGTATTTATGCCTATTTTGCTTGCAACATTTATATCTACGTTTGTTGGAATAGTTGCACTATGTATTAAACAAAAAATAAGTTTGCTTAACCGAGTGATGATTTCTTGGCTTGGAGGATTAGCTCTAATTGTTGGTGGCATTGTGTGTTTTTTTTCTACATTGCCACAAGATAAAATAGAAGCATATTCAGGATTTGCGGCAAATTTTCTGTTATTTAGTGTCATAATAATGTTTATTATAGCCGGATTGAGGCGAAAGGTAAACATGTATGATGCATTTATAGAAGGTGCAAAAGACGGTTTTAAAACTGCCGTGATGATTATTCCTTACCTTGTAGCCATATTGGTTGCAATAGGCATGTTCAGGGCATCGGGAGCAATGGATGTGATAACCGATTGGTTGACATCGGTTGTAGCTGCAATGGGATTTGATGCCGAATGGGTTGGTGCTCTGCCAACAGCTTTGATGAAACCACTAAGCGGATCGGGTAGCCGCGGAATGATGGTTGACTTGATGAATACGTATGGGGCCGATGCGTTTGTATCAAGAGTTTCAGCGGCGATTCAAGGCAGTACCGATACAACGTTTTACATCTTGGCCGTGTATTTTGGAAGTGTAGGAGTCGTCAAAACTCGTTATGCCGTTCCGTTTGCATTACTTGCTGATGTCGTTGGCTCTGTGTCAGGCATAATTGCAGCTTATATATTTTTCGGATAAACTTTTTCAATATGCTGAATTTTATTTATTTTTGTGTGTAATATAATTCATGCATGAAAGAAAGAATAGAGTGGATGTGTCAAGATGTAGACATGCCTAATATTGATATGACTTTAATATCCCATTGGATTAAACAAGTCGCAAAGGCTCATGGTTACATTGTGGGACCAATTGTATATATATTTTGCGATGACGAGCACATACTTGGTGTCAACCGCCGATTTCTCAATCATGATTATTATACTGATATTATTACATTTGACTACTCTCGGGGTAAAATGATAAGTGGTGATATGTTTATATCATTAGATACTGTAAAAAGCAATGCCGAGAATCTAAAAGTCCCTTATCCCCAAGAACTTAAACGTGTCATTATACATGGTATTTTACATCTTTGCGGAATTGACGACAAAGGCCCCGGAGAACGAGAAATCATGGAGGCTAATGAAGATGAGGCATTGTCAATGTTACAACCCACAAATGGCTTATAATCAAATAATTAGACATGAAGTTTGACTATGATGTTATAGTTGTTGGAGCCGGACATGCCGGCTGTGAAGCTGCTGTTGCGTCGGCTCGCCTTGGTTCAAGGACATTGTTGATAACAATGGATATGAACAAGATCGCTCAAATGAGTTGCAATCCTGCAGTAGGAGGGATAGCCAAAGGGCAAATAGTTCGTGAGATTGATGCTCTTGGTGGCATGATGGGTATTGTGACTGATAAAACAGCAATACAATTTAGAATGCTAAACCGTTCAAAAGGACCAGCAATGTGGAGCCCACGAGCGCAAAGCGACCGCATGAAATTCAGTGCAGAATGGCGACGGATATTAGAAAATACTGAAAACCTACATATGTGGCAGGATTCGGTTGTAGGATTATCAGTCGACAATGGTTGCATCAAAGGAGTAAAAACAGCGTTGGGCGTAAATTTTTCGGCTAAGGCCGTCGTCCTCACAGCAGGAACCTTTCTAAATGGATTGATGCATATTGGACGCGTACAACTTGCCGGAGGACGAGTATCTGAACCCGCATCTTATGGAGTTACAGAACAATTGCGGGAATTAGGGTTTGCTACTGACAGAATGAAAACCGGTACCCCTGTGCGAATAGATGGACGCAGCGTAAAATGGGAATTAACCGTGCCTCAAGATGGAGAAAATGATTTCCACAAATTTAGCTACCTGCCCGATGTGCATCGTCAGCTAAAACAGCGGCAATGCTACACAGTATATACCAATATTGCAACACATAACATTTTGCGTCGAGGATTGCCGGATTCACCACTTTATAATGGTCAGATAAGCAGTATCGGGCCACGTTATTGCCCGAGTATTGAGACAAAGATTGTTACATTTGCAGACAAGGACGAGCACCAATTATTTCTTGAACCAGAGGGAGAAGACACACAAGAGTTTTATCTCAATGGATTTTCTTCATCATTGCCACTAAACATTCAAATTGAGGCACTGCAAAGCGTACCGGCATTGTCGGACGTTGCAATATATCGTCCCGGATATGCAATTGAATATGATTTTTTCGATCCTACTCAATTGATACATACACTCGAAACAAAATTGGTATCAGGATTGTATTTTGCCGGCCAAGTTAATGGGACTACAGGATATGAAGAAGCCGCCGGACAAGGGCTTATCGCCGGAGCAAATGCAGCTCTTAAAGTGCAGGGTAGACCACCGTTTGTGTTAGGCCGAGACGATGCGTATATTGGTGTACTTATAGACGACCTTGTGACGAAAGGAGTAGATGAGCCTTATCGCATGTTTACATCAAGAGCTGAATATCGCATTTTGTTGCGTCAAGATGATGCTGACATGCGCCTCACGCCAAGAGCCTATGAAGTAGGGCTGGCTTCGGAAGACCGATATAAATTGATGCAAACCAAACAAGAGCAACGAGACCGACTTATAGAGTTTGTGAAAAATTTCTCGATAAAGCCGGCTTTAATCAACTCCGCATTGGAGCAACTTGGCACTACTGCCTTAAAACAAGGAGTGAAACTATATGACTTAATCTTGCGCCCTCAATTATCAATCATGATGCTTGCTCCTCACATAGAAGCCTTGTCTCGCCACATAGCAGAGATAGACGAAGATCGAAGAGATGAAATCGTTGAAGCCGCAGAGATAAAAATCAAGTATCAGGGCTATATTGAACGAGAGCAGATGGTTGCAGATAAAATTAGGCGTCTCGAGGGAGTTAAATTAGCCGGAAAGCTTAATTATGCCGACATAAAGGCATTGTCAACCGAGGCGCGACAAAAGTTAGAAAAAATACAACCCGAAACTGTCGCCCAAGCAAGTCGCATCCCCGGCATATCTCCGAGCGACATAAATATTCTGCTACTAATGCTTGGTAGATAGCATATTTGTTTCACGTGGAACACAATTAAAGAAACTAATATCAACAACTTAAAGAAAATAGTATGGAATACGTAAAATCAAAAGTACGCGATGTGGTTGACTTCCCCACCAAGGGAGTTGTGTTTAAAGATTTAACCACTGTATTTAAAGATCCTCGTGCTTTACATGAAATCGGATGGGAACTTTTGCAGATGTACCGAGACAAAGGAGTCACCAAAGTCGTCGGCATCGAATCACGCGGCTTTATTGGAGGCTCTATACTTGCTCACGAAATTGGAGCCGGTTTTGTCCCAGCTCGCAAACCCGGGAAACTTCCAGCAGACACAATAAGCGCATCTTTTGACAAAGAGTATGGCAAAGACACAATCGAAATTCACAAAGATGCAATTGGACACGATGACATCGTAGTGTTGCATGACGACGTACTTGCAACAGGAGGGACTATGGCTGCCGCTTACGAACTAGTCAAAAGTATGAATCCAAAGAAGATTTATATCAATTTCATAATTGAACTTGAATTTCTTGGCGGACGAGAAAAGTTACCTGCAGAGGCTGAGGTTTCCTCTTTGATTAAATATTAACAAAAGCTATTGCACGTAATTGATGAAATTGCCGCAAAAGCTAAAAGATAAAATATCAATATTACCCGACACCCCCGGTTGCTACATTTATTACGATGCTTCCGGGGCCGTAATATATGTTGGCAAAGCAAAGAACCTTAAACGCAGAGTCTCTTCATATTTCAATCGCACACACGATTCTGCAAAGACCAACATTCTTGTTCGCACAATTGCCGACATGAATTACATAGTCGTTCCAACCGAGAATGACGCTCTAAACCTTGAAAACTCACTTATAAAAGAGTATAAACCACGATACAACGTTTTACTTAAAGACGATAAGTCATATCCATGGATAGCTGTGACAAAGGAACATTATCCACGCGTGTTTATGACTCGCACTATCGTTAAGGATGGATCAAAGTATTTTGGCCCTTATACCAACACAAGCATCGCTAAAACTGTACTTAATTTAATTAGGGAAATATATCCCATACGCACATGCCGCTACGCAATAACACCTGAATATATTACCAAAGGGAAGGGACGCTTGTGCCTCGAATACCATCTACATCGCTGCCAAGGCTGTTGCGTTGGAAATATTAGCATAGAAGACTACGGAGAAATAATCGAGCAAATAAAGCAAATTCTACGCGGAGAGACCCAAGAGATTCTTGATTATCTGATGGAGAAAATGCAACAACTTGCCGAGAAAATGAAGTTTGAAGAAGCACAAGTGCTTAAAGAGCAATATCAGTTAATTTCAAATTACCGTTCACGAAGTGTCATTGTAAGCCAAGTGATAGGCAACGTAGATGTATTTGGTATAGATGATGCCGACCGCGACGTTTATATCAATTACATGCATGTGAGCCGAGGTACAATAGTACGCAGTTTTACTCTAGAATACAAACGACGATTAGATGAATCACGAGCTCAAATGCTGGCTTATGCCATGACTGAAGTTGCACGCAAATTTGACATTAACTATGACGAGGTTATAGTATCGGAAGTACCGGATATCGAAGCTGAACAGATTCGCTTCACAATACCCCAGCGCGGAGACAAATTGAAACTGCTTGATATTTCTACCAAAAACGCAATACAATGCAAAATCGATGCCCTGAAAATGATGGAGAAGCGCAACCCCGAGCAACGCCTTGAGCGCACGCTACAACGCATCAAAGACGATTTCCACCTCTCTGAGCTACCACGCCACATCGAGTGTTTCGATAACTCAAACATACAAGGAACCAACGCGGTCGCATCATGTGTAGTATTTCGTAATGCTAAACCGGCAAAACGCGACTATCGCCACTTCAACATAAAAACAGTAGTGGGGCCAAATGATTTCGCCTCTATGAAAGAAATCCTTACAAGGCGCTACACGCGTCTTATTGAAGAAGGCGAAGGATTACCTCAGTTGATAGTCGTAGACGGCGGAAAAGGGCAATTAAGTGCCGCTGTCGAGGCTTTGGAGGCAATGGGATTACGGGGCAAAATTGCGGTTGTTGGCATAGCCAAGCGACTTGAAGAGATTTTCTTTCCTGGCGACAGTGTTCCATTATATATTGATAAAAATTCAGAATCGCTTAGAGTTGTGCAACACTTACGAGATGAAGCACACCGATTTGGCATAACACATCATCGCAATAAGAGAAGTAAATCTCAGTTAGTCAGCGAGTTAGACAGAATCAACGGTATTGGCGAAAAAACGCAAGTTGCTCTTATTCAGAAATTTAAAAGCGTTAAACGATTGCGCGAAGCATCTATAGACGCAATTGCAGATGTTGTTGGGTCGGCAAAAGCCAAGTTGATTTACAAATCCTTACACAGCGATAGACCAATTAATTTTTCTGAACAAAAATAAAACGCACGCAAAAAAGCCATAATCCAATAACAATCAAACAATTAGGCCAACTAATTAGCTTACAAGAATTAAATATTTGCGCTGCATAATACGTAAGGACACAAATATTACTCGCTCATTTGCTTAAATTAAGCATTAAAATAATACCGGAGAACAAAAGTGCTCAATAGATACTCTGACCGCATCGGCAGATAAAAACACATTATATGCTAAACATCTGTAACTAAACAAATAAATAATATAGCGCTCGGAATTACTTTTAGAGTAATTCCGAGCGCTATATTATTTACAAAATCAATTAGTATTCACTCCACGGCGTAATACCAATACTCTCGATTGGTTTTGCAAGGAACGCCTTTACATAGGCACTCGCTAATCGTGCATTGGTGAGCAAAGGAATATTGTGGTCAATAGCAGCTCGACGTATACGATAACCATTAGTAAGTTCTCGCTTTGTATGATTTTTTGGAATGTTTATTACCAAATCTACGCCATGACTCGCCATCAAGTCAATTACATTTTCTCCGTTGACCTTATCTTTTTCGTCCGGCCAACATACAATGCATGCTTTAACTCCATTGCTGTTTAGGAACTTGGCAGTACCGTCAGTTGCATATATTTTGTAGCCACTCTCATCAAGCAACCGGCAAGCATCGAGCATGTCTACTTTGCCACGTACATCGCCCGAACTAACAAGTACAGCCCCATTAGGTACATGATGACCGACAGAAATGAGAGCATTGAGAAGGGCTTCATCAAAGTCTTTCCCCAAACAACCAACTTCTCCGGTTGATGACATATCAACACCAAGCACCGGATCTGCTTTGTGAAGACGGGCAAAAGAGAATTGAGACGCTTTGACACCAATATAATCAATATCAAATGTTGGAGAATTGATTGGCTCAACCTTTTCACCAAGCATGATGCGAGTAGCCGTCTCTATGAAATTTTGTTTTAACACCTTGCTTACAAATGGGAAAGAACGCGATGCACGCAAATTACATTCGATAACCTTTACATCATTGTCTTTTGCAAGATATTGAATATTAAATGGACCCGAAATGTTTAACTCACGAGCAATCTTAGCGCTGATACGCTTGATGCGACGAGCTGTTTCCATATAGATTTTCTGTGCAGGGAATACCAACGTTGCGTCTCCCGAATGGACTCCGGCAAACTCAATGTGCTCGGATATAGCATATTCTATGATTTCACCATTACGAGCCACAGCATCAAACTCTATCTCTTTTGCATTTTGCAAAAACTCAGACACCACAACAGGGAATTCCTTAGAAACCTTAGCCGCTTGACCGAGGAACGTGTGCATCTGCTCGTAGTCAAAACATACGTTCATGGCAGCACCAGATAAAACGTAGCTAGGGCGAATAAGAACCGGGAAACCGACTTCATTAACAAAGTTGTCGATATCTTCAAATGACGTTAATTCTCTCCAGCGTGGTTGATCTATACCCAACTGGTCTAGCATTGCTGAGAATTTGTGTCGGTTTTCTGCTCTATCAATTGAGATTGGAGATGTACCAAGCACCGGTACATGACGACGATATAGTTTCATTGCGAGATTGTTGGGTATCTGCCCTCCCACACTGACTATTACTCCTCGTGGCGATTCAAGATCAATAATGTCCATGACACGCTCAAAACTCAACTCATCGAAGTATAAGCGGTCACACATATCGTAATCAGTCGACACGGTCTCCGGATTGTAGTTAATCATAATTGACTTATAGCCCAATTGTCGGCATGTATTGGCCGCATTTACCGAACACCAGTCAAACTCTACCGAGCTACCAATACGATATGCTCCTGAGCCAAGTACAACTATACTGTTACCGGCATTCAGATCATATGGAATGGCATGTTTGTCGGCATCATATGTAACATACAGGTAGTTGGTCAAGTCGGGATATTCAGAAGCTACTGTATTAATGCGTCTCACCTTGGGAAGGACATCAAGGCTCTTTCTGTGTTCACGCACCTTCAACACTTCGTTTTCCATAGTGCCTTGCGGATTTTCCACAAACCGAGAAATCTGGAAGTCGCTAAATCCAAGACGCTTAGCTTCTAACATTGTATCGCGATCAACATCGACAACACGTTCAAACTTTTTGAGTTTCTCTGCAAAATCTACAATATTTTTGAGACGTGACAAAAACCAACGATCTATTTTTGTCAATTCTTCAATACGCTCAATTGTGTAACCTTGTTGCATCGCCTGGGCGATAGCAAAAATGCGTAAGTCTGTTGGATGAGATAGAGCATGATCAAGGTTGTCAAAATTTATATCATTATTACCAACAAAGCCATGCATTCCTTGGCCAATCATACGCAATCCTTTCTGAATTATCTCCTCAAAAGACTTGCCGATTGACATAATTTCTCCAACAGATTTCATTGATGAACCAATCTCTCGATCTACTCCTTGAAACTTAGTCAAGTCCCAACGGGGAATCTTTACAATCATGTAATCTACCGACGGAGCAACATAGGCCGAATTTGGAGTGCCCATTTCTCCTATTTGGTCAAGAGTGTATCCCAAAGCAAGCTTAGCGGCTACAAATGCCAATGGATAACCTGAAGCTTTTGATGCAAGAGCCGAAGAGCGACTTAAACGGGCATTTATCTCAATTATTCGGTAATCATTTGTCTGAGCATTAAACGCATATTGAATGTTACATTCGCCAACAATACCTATATGGCGCACTGTGCGTGTGGCAATATCTTGCAACATAGCAATCTGCTCTTGCGACAGCGACACAATAGGAGCCACAACAATCGACTCACCGGTATGTATGCCAAGTGGATCAAAATTTTCCATCGGCACTACAGTGAAACAATGGTCGTTAGCATCTCTAATAACTTCAAACTCGATTTCTTTCCATCCCTTTAACGACTCTTCAACAAGAATCTGTTTTGAGTAGGCAAGTGCACTCTCGCACAGGGTCTTAAACTCGTCGTCATTGTTGCATATTCCCGATCCAAGTCCACCCAAAGCATAACCTGAGCGCACCATCACCGGATAGCCTATGCGGTGAGCTACATCATAAGCATCTTCAATCGATTCTACTGCTTGCGAAACCGGAGTTTTGACCTCAATCTCGTTGAGTTTCTTTACAAAAAGGTCTCTATCTTCAGTAATCATGATTGCTTCAACTGAAGTACCAAGCACTTTCACCCCGTAGCGGTCGAGAGTCCCGTTGAGATATAACTCAGTGCCACAATTCAACGCAGTTTGTCCACCAAATGCAAGCAAGATACCATCGGGACGTTCCTTTTTAATAACTTCCTCGACGAAATATGGTGTTATTGGAAGGAAATACACTTGATCGGCGACTCCTTCTGACGTTTGTATTGTCGCGATATTTGGGTTGATAAGAACCGTAGTTATACCCTCTTCACGAAGTGCTTTTAACGCCTGAGAACCAGAGTAGTCAAATTCGCCCGCCTGCCCAATTTTTAGAGCGCCCGAGCCCAGAAGCAATACTTTTTTCATTTTACTATGATGTATATTTTCGTTTACAAAATTAATATGTTTTAGTGCGTTTCACAAACTTTTTGTGCGAAAAGGCGGAGCATGAAGATAAAATCAGTATATTTGTCACAATATGAGACCTATAATAGTTATTGAGGACAATATTCCTTTTATTAAAGGGATATTAGATGAAGTTGCCAAAGTGCATTATCTGAGTCCTGAGGAAATAACTCCCAAATCCATGAAATGTGTCGACGGACTGGTTACGCGCACACGCACCCTCTGTAATGCTACATTGCTCGACGGGTCAAGTTGTCGATTTATCGCAACAGCTACAATTGGTACCGACCATATCGACCTTCCATATTGTGAAAAAAGGGGCATTACCGTAGCCAATGCTCCGGGATGCAATGCACCGGCTGTTGCACAATATGTTATGGCATCTATACTTTATCAAAGATCCCTTCGAAATACTACCGACTCACTATGTGATACTACTCTTGGCGTTGTGGGAGTGGGACATGTAGGCTCAATTGTGGCTGGATGGGCACGTCAGTTAGGGATGAAAGTGCTTGAGTGTGACCCTCCTCGTAAAATGTCTGAAGGTGGTGAGCATTGGGTTGATATAAACGTGATTGCCGAACGATGTGACTACATTACATTTCACACTCCTCTAACTCAAGATGGCATATACGCCACATACCACCTTGCAGATGACGAGTTTTATGCTAAATTGCGTCGCCGACCGGTTATAATAAATAGCGCTAGAGGCGCAATAATCAACACAGAGGCATTGTTGCGAGCGCTTGACGACGGTCGGATATCAGATGTCATAATCGATTGCTGGGAACACGAGCCCAACATAAATCCCCAATTGTTAAAACGCGCACTCGTGGCAACTCCACATATTGCAGGTTATTCTCGAGAAGGAAAAGTAAGAGCAACGTCCATGGTTCTCAAAGCTCTGACACACTACTTTAATTTGCCCGACTTGAATGTTACCGAGCATGTTCCAAAAGGGGCCGCGCCATTGGTAAGCGTAGACAGTATCGTGCAAAGTTATTCTCCTAAGGCCGATACAGAAGCGTTAAAAACTAATATTTATAAGTTTGAAACATTGCGCAACAATTACTCATATCGCAAAGAGGTGAAATGAATAGAACTTAATTAGTGGTAATTGATGAAAACTCGTCTTTAAAATAAAAACTAAATTTTATGAAACGGATAATGATTCTTTCCTCGTTATTGGCCATGATGATGTCTTTAGCCTGCAGCGAAGACAATGCTGATAACACAATTGATGACTCAGCAAAAGATGAAACTTTAGCGCCTGAGACATCGTCATTTATCGATTGGGACGCTGCGGCAGATAGCGCGACAACCGCCCTTATTGATTATTTTTGGAATGCAGAAGCCGGTTATTTCAACTATAATAGTGGAGTTACTGATGGTCCGGATTGGAATTATTGGCCACAGGCCCATGCTATGGATGTCATTGTTGATGCTTATTTGCGCACCGGAGATAAGAAGTATCGCGATATGTTTGACAAGTGGTATTACGGAATTCCTCAGAAAAGCGGAGGAAGTTATTTCAACGATTTTTATGACGATGAAGAGTGGATCGCCCTTACCATGGTAAGAATATATGAAGCAACCGGAGAAACTCGTTATCTTGACACCGCTCGCAGTCTTTGGGATGACATAAAGACCGGATGGAACGATTATGCCGGAGGAGGTATTGCTTGGAAACATTCACAACCTTGGAGTAAAAATTCTTGTTCCAACGGGCCTGCGGCAATTCTTGCTTGTCGCCTATATGCCAATGACAAGAATGAAGAAGACTTGGAGTGGGCAAAACGTATTTATGCATGGCAACGCGACATTCTTTACCATTTGGGCAACGGCCAAGTGTATGATAATATCAATGGAGAGACGGGACAAGTGGCAACATTCTCATTGAGCTACAATCAAGGCACATTTCTTGGAGCCGCTCATGAATTATATGCAATTACCGGTGATAACATGTATTTAAACGATGCCCGTAAGGCTGCTAATTTTGGCATTAGCAGTGCTTCAAATATTGATGTGTCACACAACTTGTTGCGCCACGAAGGCGAAGGCGACGGAGGCTTGTTTAAAGGTATTTTTATGCGTTATTACGTAAAATTGCTATTGGAGAAAGATTTAGATGAAACTTATCGTACAAAATTCATCAAATTTTTCAATCATAATGCCGAGACATTATGGCTCGATGGGATTGCTAACCGAAAAAAAGTGCTTTTTGGCCCGGCATGGCATGAAGGTCCGATTGGATCTACTCAACTAACTTCTCACACAAGCGGATGTATGCTTATCGAAGCTAAAGCCTATTACGATCAAGCGACTGCTCAATAACTACAATGCTAAAGCCCACGCGTATAGCAAAGCATAAATAGCTATAAAGCCCACGATTGCAATGTATATGCGTCGGTTGTGATTGATTACGAAGAAATGGCTGGCTTGTATTGCTGTTAAACAATTGAGCAGAGGAGTGTAGGTAAGAAAATTGCCATTATCGGCTATGATAAGCAAAGAGGTGGCTAAACTTGTCACCACCAAAGCTCCGTTGTAAGAACGCGCTTGTGCATTGTAACTATATATTTTAATTAGATTTGCAATACATAAGCATAACCCAACAAACATTGTCACCCCTACTGTGGTAAGGGAGTGTATCAAAGTTGTGTTGTCTGGCACTTCGTGTAGCCATGTCAGCCGAGGCAACTCAATATCTATAGGTTCTATTATACCAAAGCCTATCAATATCCACCACGGTGTAATGACTCCAAACGCTGCGGCCAAAAGGCCTCTTAGAGACATCGATTGCATCTGCATCATTATTATAAGTGCAACTATTAAGTAAGCCATCACTTCATTGACCGCCAGAGCTCCGCTACTTAATAACAAAAATGCAAGATATAGGCGTTGAGTATATTGTGGCTTATGGTAAGTTGATAACAATGATATAATTGCCGGCAACACGATGATACATAACAATGTGCCATTGTAAAACTGCGTTGACACTAATGGCATAGCCGCTTGCATCAATATAAATATACCGGCATATAACGTAGACATTGTGCGTACAATGCTGTATTGCTTCTCGATAATTGAGATAAGTAAAATTATAACTATGCCGGCAATTAGATTTACAACAAGAGACACAATGCCGTTATCAACCCAGCGTGAAGCAGGAGGGAACAAAGTTGTTGAATCTACCGAACCGATATCCCCCCCCAACAAATAATAGGAAACGATAGTTGCCATGATTGCAATAGCAATCATGGCAATTGTTCCCAATCTACCGGTCAAGGCTCTGGATATTCTCGCTTCCACCACTATCGTTGGAAATATTATTTTATCAGTTTTTGAAGATCAAGACCGATATCTCGTCGGAAATACATTCCGTCAAAATCAATTTTATTAATTGATGCGTAACTATTAGATAGTGCTTCTGCAATATTATTTCCATAAGAACTTATAGATAATACACGTCCACCCGATGTCAATAGTTGTCCCGACTCATCAATAGTTGTCCCGGCATGAAACACAATGCTGTCGGTTACATCATTAGCTCCTGTAATGACCTTGCCTTTCTCATAATTTTGGGGATAGCCGCCCGACACCATCATAACAGTTACTGCCGTACGAGGGTCTTCTCCAAGTGGAACATCGGCAAGACTTCCTTGCGCGGCGGCTTTCATAGCCTCCACCAAATCTCCATCGATGCGCAACATCACGGCCTCGGTTTCGGGGTCGCCCATGCGCACATTATACTCTATTACCATTGGCTCATTTTCCACATTTATAAGCCCTAAGAAAATAAATCCACGATATATGATACCTTCGTCAGCAAGTCCTTTTATGGTTGGCTCAATTATGCGATTACGCACTTTTTCCATAAATATTGTGTCGGCAAATGGCACCGGACTAACAGCTCCCATACCACCTGTATTGAGACCGGTATCTCCTTCGCCAATGCGTTTATAGTCTTTAGCCACTGGTAATACACGATAGTCAGTGCCGTCGGTAAGTACAAAAACCGAACACTCTATACCCGATAGAAATTCTTCGATAACAACGGTGGCTGATGATGCTCCAAACATGCCGGAAAGCATTTCTCTCAGTGATTCTCTAGCTTCTTCAATAGTGGATAGTATGAGCACTCCCTTGCCGGCAGCAAGTCCATCGGCTTTAAGGACATAAGGGGGCTTAAGTTCTTCGAGGAATCGGAATCCGTCTTCGATTGTTTCTGCCGTAAAACTACGATAACGAGCCGTAGGGATGTTGTTTTTCACCATGAATTGCTTGGCAAAATCCTTACTACCTTCAAGTGCGGCCCCTGCTTTACTTGGCCCGACAACAAGAATGTCACTGCCGATAAAGTAATCATAAATCCCATTTACCAACGGGTCTTCATTACCTACCACTATCATTTTTACGTCATTAGCCTCAACCCATGCCTTTATAGCAGAAAAGTCGAGAGGCGACAATGCCACATTAGTGCCGTATTGGTTGGTACCGCCATTACCTGGAGCGATAAACAACTTGTTGAGCATGGGGCTTTGACTCATTTTCCATGCTAGAGCAGATTCACGACCTCCGGAGCCGAGGAGCAACACATTTATTTTTTCCATTTTCAATAAAATTGTCGGTTATTCGTCTTTTTTATTATCGTCATTGCGTTTCCATCCTCGGCGCGAACGCATTCCCACCGGAAGAGAAGGCTGCTTGCCTACAATAGATTTCAAGGCCGCCTCACTACGCCTAAACGCTAGCGGATTTTCTGATGCTGTTACCGGTTTTTCGACAGTGTCTTCTTTTTGGCTAAAACGCTTTGTCTTTGGCTTATATTTTTCCTCCAAAGCACTCCTTTTTTTAGGAGCGGCGGATTTTCTGCTATCGCTCTTTCGACTACCATCCTTACCCCCAAAACCTTTCTTTCGAGCGGAGTCTCTCCATTCGTTATCACTCATGCGACGACGCTCCTTTTTTATATTTTTAGCTGCCGCTTCAGGATTACTTATCGAACCGCCTTCACTACGAAAAGTCTTGTAATCTCCATCAAAAATGATATATTGGCGCAACTCACATTCGAGCGAACCATTTAGAATCGGTACACGCAAAGAGGGAGCCAATCCGATACACTTGAAATATTCGTCTTGATACCCAATAATCCAAGCAGTGTAGCCTTTAAATACTTTTTTGAGTTTTGAGCCCAACAAGCTATATAGCCCTTCCATATCAGGAGCCGAAATGCGTTCGCCATAAGGTGGATTGGTGACAATCATCCCCCCTTCCGGAGCATCATTCCATTGAGACAAAGCTTTAATGCTTAAGTCTATATATCGGCCGACGCCGGCTTGTTTGATGTTTTTCTCGGCTATGGATACTGCTTTTGGAGATATGTCTCCACCATATATTTTATACTTAAATTCACGTTCCTGAGAGTCATCATTATATAGCGACTCAAAAAGTTCTTCATCAAAATCGGGCCAATGTTCAAAAGCAAATCCATTGCGATATACACCGGGGTTGATGTTGGCCGCTATTAGTGCCGCTTCTATAAGAAACGTTCCCGAGCCACACATCGGATCGACAAGCGGACACTCTCCTTGCCATCCGCTTTTCAATATGATACCGGCCGCCAAGACCTCATTAATCGGAGCTTCGGTCTGCGCTACGCGGTATCCTCGTTTGTGAAGCGACTCTCCAGAAGAGTCGAGCGACAATGTTACACGAGTACCATCGATGTGAACATTAATCATCACATCAGCTTCTTGCAAACGCACCCCTGGACGCTTATCTTGTCCATATCTGTCTTTAAAATAGTCTACAATGGCATCTTTGATGCGATAAGTGACAAAACGAGAATGATTGAATTGATCAGAGTTGACAACCGAGTCGATTGAAAAAGTCTTGTCAACATCAAGCACTTGCGACCAGTCGAATTCCTTAGTCAACTCATACAAGTTGTCGGTGTCCGATGCTGTAAATTTGTAAATGGGTTTGAGAATGCGCAATGCTGTACGACAGCATAAGTTGGCCTTGTAAAGCATGGCCTTGTCGCCCTCAAATGATACCATACGGCATCCCGGCTCAACATTTTCTGCGCCAAGGTTGCGCAGTTCATTGGCAAGAACTTCTTCCAATCCTTGGAATGTTTTTGCCACCATTTCAAAGTGTTCCGTATTCATCACTGCTTCAATCTTAATATGTTGTTAGCTTTAGCTTGTACTAATTTTTCATTGTCGGCAACATCCTCGGTAATCCATATGTTTCCACCAATCACAGCATTGTTACCAATCTTTATGCGTCCCAATATCGAAGTGTTGGAATATATTACCACATTGTCACCTATAATAGGGTGACGCGGAATACCTTTGATTGGATTTCCATGACAGTCGGTGTCAAAACTTTTTGCCCCGAGAGTCACACCTTGATAAAGTTTTACGTTGTCGCCTATGATTGCAGTTGCGCCAATCACAATGCCGGTTCCATGATCGATTGTAAAACTCTCGCCGATAGTAGCTTCCGGGTGAATGTCAATACCGGTTTCACTATGCGCAAGTTCACTTATCATACGGGGTATTATAGGCACCTGCAGTTGCACCAGCTTATGAGCTATGCGATAACTGCTTATGGCCCGTATGCCGGGATAACAATATGTTACTTCGCGGGGGCTTGTGGCTGTCGGATCGCCAAGATATGTGGCTCTCACGTCGGCACTGAGTTTGCGTCGCAATTCAGGTAAGGCCAATATAAATTTTTTAGCTTTCTCTTTTGCTATGGTTTGCAAAGTGTTACTGTCGGAATGCTCATCACAATCTTGAGCCATAGCCGTTCCTGCATAAATCTGATCAGACAACAATTTATAGAGTCGTTCTACTCTTATTCCGGTGTGATATGTAATGTTTTCACATGTCAACGATTCGTCGCCAAAAAATCCTGGAAAAACCAAACTCCGCGACAATTCTACAATATCTTTTACTATGCCTTGGCTTGGTAAAGGCTCACCATGCCACCTCGCCGGGCATATTCCACCCGGCCAATCCATGTCGGCAAGTATAGCAATAGTATTTCTAAAGCCGGCTTCTGAAAGAGAGTCTTGTTCCATCGTTGTCAATAATTAGGGTAATTCCCCCTTTTGTTTGCAAAATTAGTGAAATTCGCTTTATTCCACAATTTCTAAGCACGCAGTTTAAATTTATTTCAAATATTAACGTGAATTCGACGAAAATAATCAAAAGAGTGTCAGTTGGTTATCAACAAC
>CAZLUB010000024.1:0-33267 GCA_964562595.1 uncultured Muribaculum sp.
TGTGAACTTCTCTTGTATAGAGAACTTGTCATTTTACATTATAACTTTCTTGGTTATTGAGTTGCCATTGGCCAATGCAATCTTCACAATGTACAATCCCGGAGAGAGTGCATTTATGCGATAAGATGATCCACATTTATATGCTTGGTCGATAGTCGCACCATTGCTTGATATGAGTGTTATCGATTGTATATTGCTTGTCATGCAACTTATCTGCAATGTCTCTCCATCAGCGATTGCAAGAACTTCTTTGTCGGAGTCTTTTGTTGCAATTTCATCGATTCCGCTATCGGGATTGGGCATGAGTTTTAGTTCCATCCATGACCAAGATTGGCGACGTACCGCATCAGGAATTGTAATGTCGGTAAATTTTTCATCAAAGTCCTTGACGCGGAAGTCAAAACGGATGGTATTGTTTACCGGCGGTGTTGTGTATCCTAATAATGACCATGGTATTGCGACTTCGGTTTCGTAGTATGTGTCTTGAATATTAGTGAAATATTTAATTGAACTTACATCGCTTATAGTAGTCCATCTATTGTTGTTGCCGGCCTTCAACTCCACTTTGCCGCCGAGACCAAAGTATAGCTGGAACATGCCCGATTGACCATACTCGTTTGTGGTGCAATGATTTTCGAAATCAAAAAATAACTCATATCCGTCATTTTCAAGATTGATGATGTTGTCGGTGGTAAATGTAGTGAAGTAGAGATACTCATTATCATATAGCAAGTCGGCGTTTATGCGATTTTTATATTTGCTGCCCATCGTGATTTGTCGTGACTGTTGGTCGGTATAGGCTTCTTGCAAAGACGTCCCATCAACTACAGGAGTTCCGTAGTTTGCTACAAAATGGTCTTTGAGATATCCTCTCATTATGGTAAATTCACTATTGGCATTGCCGTTGCCGACGGCGAGGATTGTGCCATCTCTTAATACACTGACACTGTTCCATTGAGAAGTTTGATCGAGGGGCTGGTCAAAAGGAGCGGTTATGCCTTTAAAATTACGAGCGTCAATATCGCCAACGGCTACAAACATGTCATAGGTTGATTGCTGCATGTTGGGTCGCCCAAAGTGGTCTCCCATCCATGATGCAATGGTGTAACCATCGGGATGGTTGCGTAGATAAGGTGCCGGAGAGTGATATGACAAATAATTATTATTATCCTCGAAGATTATGTTGCGGTTGGGGCTGTCGGCCAATACTGGTTCGCTCCAATTGTCCTCAAGAGAGCAACGTACGGTTGTTGAGTGGAATCCGGAATTTGCCCAACCGTTGTCTTCGATTATTACCACAATTTCATTGTTAGGAGTTAAAATAGGCACCGGCATACCGTCGCGAGAGCCTTCTTTGAAACTTACACGGGTACGTTCGCTCCATGTTTTGCCCTTATCAAACGAGCGACACATAGATATGCACTGCTCGATGCTGCCGGTGAAATCTGACTCATCTGCAAAGTAGCATTGGAGTTCGCCGGATGGCAACTCAAGGAATGCCGGCTCCCAGCATCCGTTCTCAAACTCATGCTTGGCATCGTAAACATATACGGGCTCCTCCCACGTCTGTCCATTGTCGGTGCTACGTACGGTGCGTATGCCAAATAGACGGTCTTCGGTGTAGGGTTCGGAAGGACGAGTGTTAAGCCCAACGACGATAGTACCATCAGATAGTTGAATGAAATCGGGAGATGCATATGGGATTGTAGGGTGTATTTTTGATGCTATTGTTTGTTTGCCTTCCCAAGTGTCTCCGCCATCGTAACTATATATGACTGTGTTTCCGTGTAATAACATTAAACGTCCGTCTTGCAATTCAATGACGCGACCATAGCCACCATATTCCCCGGTGTTAATCGGATTGTTGTGATCCCAAAAAATTCGCGGGTAGTTGTAAGGATCTTTTGCGCTTGCAAAACTGATAGCGCATACCGCGGTTAAAAGTAATAAAATGTGTTTCATGTTGAGATATATTAAAGGATTATTTTTCGATGGATAATATTGCCATTATCCAATCTGATTTGGAGTATTGCTATTCCACTTGTCGAAGTGGTGAAGTAGTGGGTCGATCCACAATTGTTGGCGGAGTATATCAAAACACCATTTGTCGCATATAGAGCGATGTCGTTGATTTCTGTCAATGCAGAGATTTCAATCAGGCCTGAATTTGCAGTGATTTTAATGTCGTCGCTATTATAGACAATATCTTCAATCCCACTTTCTGGTGCCGGATTAAGTTTCAATTCCATCCACGACCATGATTGACGGCGCTCGGAGTCGGGTATCGTTATGTCGATAATTTCATCACCGGTAAAATCTTTGACTCGGAAGTCAAAGCGTATGGTGTTGTCGACAGGCGGACGATCGTATCCGAACAACGACCACGGTATTGCCACTTCGGTCTCATAGTAAACTTTCTTAATGTTGGTGACGTATTGTATGCTACTTACGTCTTCTATCGTAGTCCATCTATTGTTGTTGCCTGCTTTTACCTCTATTTTGCCATCAAGTCCAAAATATAGTTGGAACATGCCATTTTGACCATAAGTGTTGTCGGTGCAAAGATTGTTGAAGTCAAAAAACAATTCGTAGGCGTCATTGTCTATTTCATTGTCGTATTCGATGTCTGAGTCGATAGTCATCGTTCTGAAATAGAGATATTCATTGTCATAGAGGAGGTCGGCGCTGATGCGGTTTTTGTATTTGCTTCCAAGTGTTATCTGGCTTGATTTAGAGTCGGTGTATGATTCTCTAACAGCAGTGCCATCGATGACAGGTGTCCCGTAATTGACTTCAAATTGTGATTTAAGATAGCCTCGTGCCAATGTCAGTTCGCCGTCTTCATTTCCGTTGCCGACGGCGAGTATCGTTCCGTCATTGAGGACTGTTACGCTGTTCCATTGCGAACCACTGCTATTTATAGGCTCGTCAAATGGAGCGGAAACACCTTTGAAATTGCGAGCATTTATGTCTCCGACAGCGACAAACATGTCGTAGGTCGATAGCTGGTAGTTGATGCGTCCGAAGTGGTCGCCCATCCATGATGCGATGGTGTATCCGTCGGGGTGATTGCGAAGATAAGGAGCCGCCGAGTGGTAGGTCAGGTAGTCTTTTTCATATTCAAAAATCATATTGCGGTTGGGGCTTCCGGCAAGTACTGTCGAACTCCAATTGTCTTCGAGTGAACAGCGCACTGTCGTTGCGCGAAATCCGGAGTATCCCGGCCATCCGTTGTCTTCTACTATTACAACAATTTCATTATTGGCGGTGAGAATGGGCACCGGCATGCCGTCGCGACTACCTGCGCGGAAGCAAACGCGAGTGCGTTCGCTCCAAGTCTTTCCTTTGTCAAAAGAGCGGCACATCGAGATGCATTGCTCGCTACTGCTTGTAAAGTCGGATTCATCGGCAAAGTAGCAGTGCAATTCACCAGATGGCAACTCAAGGAATGCCGGCTCCCAGCATCCGTTGATAAATTCATATTTGGCATCATAGACAAAGGCCGGAGCTTCCCAGGTCTGTCCTCCGTCGGTGCTTCGTACAGTGCGAATCCCAAAAAGCCGGTCTTCTGAATAAGGTTCGTGGGGACGTAAATTTAAGCCAATCACAATTGTCCCGTCGGAAAGTTGTATGAAGTCGGGTGAAGCGTGTGAGATTTTATTAAGTGCAGGAGCTACAGATTGTATGGCACTCCATGTATTGCCCTTGTCCGAACTATATGATACGGTATTGCCTATAAGCATCATTAATCGGCCGTCTTGGAGCTCAATTACGCGGGCATAACCTCCATACAGGCCTGTGCTTACAAAGTTATTGTGATCCCAAAAAATTCGCGGGTAGTTGTAAGGATCTTTGGCTGATGCAAAAGTGAACATCAATAGAAATGTGACAATTATATATAAATATTTCATGGTTAGGCTCCTTGTTTAAAAATTCCTGAGGTTGTAGATAATTACTAATGTTATCGATAAATTTTATCGATAACATTAGTATGTGGGTCTTTTGTCGGTTGGTCTTGCCAATTCGATATGTTACAGAAGTATTTTCTTATTTACTTGGCGTCCGTCGGCAAGAGTTACTTGAAGTATAGCTCCACCGGTCAGTGTAGTGGAAATGTTGTGCGATGTTCCGCAGTTTTTTGCTGAATATACGGTTACTCCGGCCAAAGAGTGTAAAGCGATATCTTTGATGTCGGAGTTGGCTGTTACAAGGATGTTGTTGTCGATGATAACAGCGTCAATATCGTCGTTTTCGACAGTGGTTTCAAGTGCGCTTTCAGGAGCTTCGCGCAGCTTCAACTCCATCCACGACCATGATTGGCGACGCACTGCATCGGGGATGTTGACTTCCAATAGGTCGTTTCCGGTGAAGTTTTTGACGCGGAAGTCAAAGCGTATCGGCTTTTCGGTAGGCACTTTGTCATATCCAAAAAGCGACCATGGGAAGGCCACTTCCACTTCATAGTAGGAAGTCTTTATTGATGAAAGGGCTGTAATGGCGCTTGTGTCGCTCACTGTGGTCCATCGATTGTTGTTGCCTGATTTCATTTCTACCGTACCGTCAAGGTTAATGCGGAATTGGAACATTCCTTTTTGTCCGAAAGTGTCGCAACAATCCTCAAAGTCAAAGAACAATTCTATATAGTCGGCATCACCTTGACCGCTATAGATGTTGGTGTCAGCTACGCGAGTGGTGAAGTATAGATTTTGATGGTCATAGAGGAAGTCGGCATTGACTTTATTGGTGCGTGCGCTACCCATGTATATCTGTTTACCCATCTTTGTGGTGTAATTTTCTCTCAATGATGAGCCATCGAGTTTTGGAGTGCCGTATTCAGCTTCAAAGTAGGAATAGGCACGGCCTTTAATCATGTTTATGGCATTGGCGCCACCGATTGAGCCGAGGGCAATTACGCTACCGTCGCCAACACACACTACAGAATTCCATAGAGAGTGAATGCCGGGGTCGAGGTCAAAAGGAGCGGTTACGGCCTTGAAGTTGCGAGCGTCTTTGTCGCCTACTGCCACATACATGTCGTAGGTGCTTTCTTGTCCGGCCACGCGGTCCCAGTGGTCGCCTTGCCATGAAGCGATAGTCTCACCGGTAGGGAGTTGTCGCAAGTAGGGGGCTGCTGAGCGGTAAGTCGTGTAGTCTTCTTCGTTCTGGAAGATAATTTCACGATTGGGACTGTCGGCAAGTATCGGTGTGCTCCAATTGTCTTCAAGAGTGCAACGCACAGTTGTCGCGCGGAAACCCGGTTTCCCGGGCCAACCGTTGTCTTCGATTATTACGATGATTTCGCCATCTTCAGTCAAGATGGGCACCGGCATGCCGTCGCGTGCTCCGGAGCGGAAGCACACGCGTGAGCGTTCGCTCCATGTCTTTCCCTTGTCAAATGAGCGACACACCGATATGCATTGTTCGTTGCTGGTCATAAAGTCAGACTCGTCGGCAAAATAGCAGTGAATCTCGCCTGACGGAAGTTCAAGGAATGATGGCTCCCAGCAACCGCCTTCGCCGGTGTAGTGAGCATCGTAGATAGTGATGGGGTCAGTCCATGTTTTGCCATTGTCTTCACTGATTACACAACGACATCCAAAGCGACGGTCTTCGCTATATGGCGACGATGGGCGAGGATTGAAACCTACGATTATTGTTCCGTCTTTAAGTTGAATCAAGTCGGGAACGGCAAAAGGTAACATGTTCTCGTTGGTTGCGATACGTTCGGGCGTTGTCCATGTGTCGCCGTAGTCGCTGCTATATCTTACTGATATGCCGCCACCGCCTTCACAGGCCACCATGATGCGGCCGTCTTGAAGTTGGATGATACGGGCGTAATTGCTGTGTGCGTCAAAAAGTTGTTGACGTGAGTCAAAGTCCCAAAAAATGCGCGAACCAGTATAGGCGTCTTTTTTTACTGCAATAGCATCAGATGCAGTCATAGCTATGGCCGCTGTAGCGATTAGTGCTATTATTTTTTTCATGATAAGGGGTTGATTTATTATTAGTTATTAGAAAGCGATTTTTCTTGTTGTCGTCTGGCCGTTGGCAAGTGTGACTTGTAGCAGGCCTATGCCTTGCTCAGGCGTGGTTATAGAGTAATATTTTCCGCAATTGTCGGCTTGGTGAAGCAATGCTCCGCTGATAGAGTAAAGAGCCACCGTTGCAATATCTTCATCATGGCAACTTACGTGAAGAGTGTTGCCGGCCATGATTGTTGTGACAGTATTTTCTTTGACTGCTATTTCTTCGATGCCGCTTTCGGGGGCGGGGTTGAGGTTAAATGCAAACCATGTCCATGATGCCTTGTTGTCGGTTTCCGGAAGAGCCTCTTTTTTGATTGAAGCATCGCTGCGGTTTACCATTTCCAAGTTTACTCGCATTTCGGTGTCGATGGGAGCCGATTCGAGCCCGAGAGCCGACCATGGGATAGCGGCCTCGATAGTGTAGTATGTCGTTTTTTCTTTGATTACATAATTGATGCCTTCAGGAGTGTCTTGGCTTATCCAGCGATTGTTTTTGCCATATTTAAAGTCGGTCACCGTGCCGTTGCCGTTGAAAAACATTTTGTAAACACCTTCTTGTGGGAATTGGTCGCATGCATTTTTAGTGTCGATGAAAAGCGTGATGCCGTCGTTGTCGACAAACTCAGTCTTGAGGTTGCCATCAGATACTAATGCGGTGAAATATAGGTAATTGTTGTCCCAAAGGAAGTCTGCGGTCGCACGTGTCCCGATTGTGTTGCCCATATATACTTGGCGGGCTTGTTTATAAGTGTAGCCGTCTTTAAGGTTGACGCCATCGATGGTGGGGGTGCCGTAATTGGCTTCAAAACCGGTCTTCGGCCAGCCTTTTTTCATCCATATAGAGTTGCCTACTGTAGCTCCTCCAAGTGAAGCCACAGCAAGGACGCTGCCGTCGCCTATCACCGACACGGAGTTCCACAAAGCATGTTCGGTTTCGTTGCGGGAGAATGGCTCGCTTACGTTTTTGAAGTTGCGGGCGTCTTTGTCGCCTACTGCCACAAACATGTTGAGATAGTTGCTGGGGCGACCGTTGTGATTGCCTTGCCATGACGCGATTGTCTCTCCATTGTGTAGCTTACGCAGGTAGGGCGCCGCCGATAGATATTTCTTATCTTCGTCATTTTCAAATATTATTTCACGATTGGGACTGTCGGCATACACGGTGTTATTCCAATTGTCTTCAAGCGAGCATCGTACGGTAGTTGCTCTGAAACTCCAATTGTAGCTTGGCCAACCGTTGTCTTCTATGATTACGACTATCTCGCCATTGTCGGTGATGATGCCGACGGGCATGCCGTCACGATAACCCGAGCGGAAACAGACCTTGACCGGAGCGCTCCAAGTGAGACCTTTGTCAAACGAACGGCACATAGATATGCACTGTTCACCACTTGAAGTGTATTCGTTTTCGTTGGCAAAATAACAATGTATCTCGCCTGATGGTAGTTCGATGAATTGAGGTTCCCAGCACCCGTTGTCAAAAGTGTGTCGGGCATCGAAAATGTAGATTGGTTCGGTCCATTTTTCGCCACCGTCATAGCTTATTGCGCAACGTATTCCAAACAGACGGTCTTCGCTGTAAGGAGACGACGGACGTGGATTAAATCCGACAATTATGGTGCCGTCTTGCAACTGTATCACATCGGGCACGGCGTATGGAATATTCCCATTTGGTACTATAATCGTTTCACCCGTCCATGTCGAGCCGTAGTCTGAGCTGAAACTGGCTGCAATTCCGTTGCCTTTTTCGGCAACGCAAATCAACCGCCCGTCTTGCAATTGAATGATACGTGAATAATTGCCGGCGGTGTATATTTGTTCCAAACTGTTAAGATCCCATAGTATTCGAGATGCCGAATAAGGTTCTTGGCGTGCGGCATTGATGTTGTTACAAGTAAGTTGTAAGGTCAAAATCAGGGGGAGTAGTCTTATTATCTTCATATAATGAGTTGTTTGTTGAGGTTGATTTTAAAAAACCGGAACTGCAACATGCGACATGTCGTGGCAGTCCCGGTTTTTATAGCGGAGTAGCCTCTCGTTGAGGCGTTGGTATTATTCTACTGTTACAGACACTACAACGGTCGATTCAACCTTGATGTCGGCATTGTCGGCATGGTTGGACACAAACGTGTAGGTTACCGGATTGGTGAAGTCGTGAGCGGTTTCGCCCGAAACTTGTTCGACACCGTCGACATATACCTTTTCGTTGTCGTATAGCTCAAATGCAGGAACGAGTGCTGTTATGTCGGTTCCGGCAGGAACGGTGAAGTTAAACTCGGCATATCCATATTCGTCGTCAAGGCGAGTATAATTGGAGTATTTATACTTGGTGCCGGCGAGAGTATATGTGCTAAATTCACCATAGTTTAAAGCATAAAGCGTGTAGTTGCCTTCTGTGCCTTCGTGTGATACCAATTTGATCTCAACGGCATTGCTGATGTTGTATTTCTTGTTGGAAGAATACTCATTGCCGTCGATGTATATCTTGGTAGAGTCAGAGTCTACTGAGATGTTCAATTGTTGTGCAGTCAGCTTGACGGGAAGGTTGTGCTTGGTCTTGTTCTTTACGTAGCGAGGTATTTCGAGCATGTAGTCGGTCGAGTTTACCCTTTTGGCATATACTTCGTCATAAAGTACGGTGGCTGCCGAAAGAGAGGTGATTTCATACACGTCGTCGGTTACTTTCACATAAAACGAGCAAGTGTCGGTCTTTATCGACTGCCCCTCGTTGCTGTGATTGGTTGCTACGCACACGGCTTTGAACGTCCCGGGTTGTTGGTAAGCATAAGAGAATGTTCCCTTGTTTACGATAAGACCGGTATTGGACTGTTCGCGAAGTTCGTAGTCGTGATCTTTGTCACCGGGATATATTACCACATTGTCTGCGCTTCCGGTAAATTTGACTGTCATTGACTCGTTGGTATCATAGTGAAATTTTTCTACGCTGACTTGTGCAACCGGTTGAGTTGCTTCATCGTCTTCGCACGCAGTAAACGACACCGCAACCAATAGTCCTAATATAGCTTTTAATGTCAGTTTCATTGTTGATTGGTTTTAAGATTAATAACCGGGGTTCTGAGTTACGATACCATTTGAAACGTCAATTTCGTCTTGTGGAATCGGGAAGATTTCGTTAATACCCTTACGGAAGTATTGTCCACGGCTGCCATTGAGTTTCTTTTCGGCAAATTTTTGTAATAGTTCATCGGCACGACCTTGACGTACGATGTCAAAGAAGCGGTCAAACTCAAAGCAAAGTTCTATCTGACGTTCATCCCAGATCTGGTTGCGAACGTAGCCATAACCACCGGCAGTGTAGAGTGCGCTTGTTGCGGTGCCGTTGGCGACGGTCTTGTAGCTGTTGAGTTGTTCGATGGCTTCTACTCCATAACCACATTCGTTGAGCGCTTCGGCATACATCAACACTACTTCAACGTAGCGGATTACGCGACGATTCTTGGCGTTGTCACCTCCATATACGGGACGTTCTTTGCGTGGGGTATACCATTTTAATGTCTGTTGACGTCCGGCTCCCACAAAGCAGTAGTCGTTGTCAAAGTCGATTGATGATTGGTGTCCGCGCATCTGTTGGCTGCGTGGGTCGTTTCCAAAGATGGTCTGAACTATTTCATCTACGCAGTGCATGTGGCTTGCGGTAGCACTTGCAGGGAATAGTTCCTGGAAGATATAGTCACCTTCGTTGGTGTCACCGCTGGTGCCGTCACCCGATTCTTTAAATACGATTTCAAAGATTGAGCCTTCGCAAAATTCTCCTGCTACATAGAATTGATCCAAGTAGGATATTGCAGCTCCGGTATAGTCGACATAGTTAAATCCGTATGACTTAACAAGAACAGGCATTTCGCCATTGAGTTCTTCATATTTTTCTGACTCATCGAGGTCGGCTTGTGGCTTAAACCAAAGGCTTTGGCGGAATGTTTCCCAATCCATGTTGTAGCCGTCTTCGCCGTAGAGTTCGTCAAAGCGGAGCATCTTGTTGTAGGTCATAGAGCCGCCTTTTACAAAGTAGTCTCCGAGTTCTTTCATTTGTTCCCATTTTTCAGAAGGAACACCATTGGTAGCTTGATACATCAACACCTTCATGAGCAATGCAATTGCCGCTCCAGATCCCGCTTTGCCGTTTTCGGTGATGGGGAAACGGGTAGGAAGCATTACAGCGGCTTCGCGGAGGTCTTTTTCGATGTAAGCATAACATTCTTCAAGCGAGCTGCGTGGAATCACGAGATTGTCGACTGTCTCAACTTCAGGACGGATGGGCACGCCGCCGTAGGTCTTTACGAGGTTGAAATAGAAGAATGCGCGTAAGAACTTGGCTTGGCCGAGAATGTAACGTACGCTGTTGTAGGTTGATACGCCATAGTCGACAATCTGAACGCGGTGAGCGTTAGCAATCACTTGGTTGGCGCGGTGGATACCCTTGTACAAGATGCTCCAACGATTTTTGATGTAGTTGTTGTTGGTGTCAAAACGGAAGTTTACCAATTGACCCATGTGGCTTGACAAGCCTACGTCATGCACAATCACATTATCGCCCAATGCTTCACCAAAACGCCAATCTTGGTCGGTGTAGGCATCGCTTTGTAGGATGTCGTATGTTGCGTTGAGTGCCGATTGAAGCTTATACTGAGTGTCGTAGAAAGTCTCATCGGTAGAGTTACCCAACACAGGTTCATCAAGGAAATCATCGCAACTTGTTGATAACACAAGGATAGCTAAGATAGCTGATAATTTTAAAATATATTTATTCATGATCTCTTTCATTTAGTGTGTTACAGACTAAGTTTTACCCCAAATGTGAATGAGCGTGATTGTGGGTAGTTACCGTGGTCTACACCCATGTTTAAGTTATTACCCTCTGTCCCTTCGAGACGACCGACTTCCGGGTCAAGACCTTCGTATGCGGTGAAGGTGAGGAGATTGTAACCTGTGAGTGAGAATGCAAGGTTGCTGATGCCCCACTTCGAAATCAATGATTTCGGCAAATTATAGGTAAGGCGCAACTCTTTCAAACGCAAGTAAGAACCGTCTTCTATAAAGAAATTAGATGCACGGAAGTTTTGGTTGGTGTCGCTACTGCGCAATTCCGGAACTTCATCGGTGAGATTGAGCGGATACCATGCGCGCTCATCTGAGAGTTGTCCCGACCAATGCTTGCTACGCAAGTCAGCAAGTACGTTGCCTGTGCTGGCATTGTAGAGGTTGTAACGGGTCACGTTGAAGATTTCGTTGCCTGTCTGTCCTTGGAAGAACATGTTCAAATCCCAGTCGCCGTAGCTGAATTGCAATGGTATACCAAATATGAAGTCGGGTAGCGGAGAGCCGAGGAATGTACGGTCTTCAGGAGTGATCTGTCCGTCGCCGTTGAGGTCTTTGAAACGGAAGTCACCTGGCTTGGTGGTCTGTTCGGTCAAGAGTTTGCCTGCATCGTATTGTGCGCTTGCTTGAACCTCTTCGTAAGAGTCAAAGATACCGTCGGTTACATAGCCATAGAAACTGCCGATAGGTTGGCCTACTACAGTCTTGGTCACGTAGTCGGTGATGGCAAGAGCCGTATTTGCACCATAGATTGGCTCGTTGCCTGTACCGAGTGAAGTAACTTCGTTCTTGATCCATGAAAGGTTGAAGCCTGCGCTGAAGCTGAATTTACCAAAATTTTTCTGATAGTTCAACGATGTTTCGATACCATAGTTGCGAACGGCACCGGCATTGGTCATCGGGTTGGAGTTAAGACCTGCCGACAACACGGTCGGGATGGCGATGAGCATGTCGGAAGTACGCTTGTCAAAGTATTCGATGCCAAATGTGATGCTGTTGGTCAAGAATCCGAAGTCAAGACCGACGTTGAATGTCTTGGTCTTTTCCCACTTGATGTCGGGGTTGCCGATTGTCAGAGCGGTTGAGCCGGGTTGCAATGAGTGTTGGCCTGTGCCGTAAGCATAGTTGTATTGATTGGTCAAGTAAGTGTAAGTAGCAAGCTCGTCGATACGGTTGTTACCGAGGATACCATAACCTACACGGAGTTTACCGAGATTCATCCATTCGGTGTTGAGGAATGACTCTTCTGAGAATTTCCAACCTACCGATACTGAGGGGAAGTAGCCCCAACGATTGTCTTTAGAGAACTTGGATGATCCGTCGGCACGAACATTGGCCTGGAACAAATAGCGGTCAAGTACGTTGTAGTTGATACGTCCGATAAGACCGACTGCGGTCCATTTACGATCGAGTCCGTAAGTCTTGTCGCCGGTGTAACCGCTTGACAGATACCACTGGTCTTCAGCATTTGAAGGAGTACCGCGCTTGGTCGATTGTTGGTAGCTGTATTTGTAACCTTCGGCAGTCTGGCCGGCCAATACGGTAACGGCGTGAACGTCATTTTGCCAGTTAAATGTCAAAAGGTTGTTAATCTCCCACTTATTGGTGCTTGAAGAGTTTTTATACACGGTGGTGAGGTCGGATATGCCCCATTTTTCTTCAAGGTTGCCCACTTCGGTAAACGTGTCGTTTACTTGCGGACGGGTGTAGTAAGAACCCTTTAATTGGTAAGTAAGATATTTGCCAATCTTGGCATCAAAGCTCATGTTTAGGTCGATGCGGTCGTTGGTCTGCTTGTTGTGGTTGCGTTCGATTACCGCAATCGGGTGTGAAGCGTTCCAATATCCGTCAAGACGGTGGATTACTGTAGTCGGGTTGTAATATAGAGCCTGCTTGAGGATTGAGCCTGAACCACCGGGCACGTTGTCGCGGTCTTCGTTGGCATAGGATACGTTCATTGACATATTCAACCATGAAGACAGCTCTTGGCTGAGGTTGGCGCGAACGTTGACGCGTTGATAGTTTGAAGTCTTTACAATACCGCGTTCGTTAAAGTAGCTTGCGCTTACCAAGTATTTGGTCTTCTGGCTGCCGCCCGACACTGATGCAGAATATTGTTGCTTGACACCGGTCTGAGTGATGGCATCCCACCAGCTTGATGGTGTGTCGGCTTTGATTTTATCTAAGTTGTCTTTTTTTGTTTGGTCAAATGCCAAAGTGCCGTCTTCTTGCTTGGTCATGTAAAGCTGACCGTCGGCCGAATATAGACTTGTTCCGTTTATGTAGTCTTGCATTAAGAGGTAATCTTCTTGGTCCATCATGTCGATGGTTTTCCATGGCTCTGAAACACCAAAAAATGCATCGAATGTGACTTTTACTTTGCCTTCTTGACCGGTCTTTGTTGTTATGGCGACAACACCGTTGGCGGCACGCGCACCATACACAGCACTTGATGCAGCATCCTTAAACACTTCGATGTTGGCAATGTCGTTGGGGTTGATGTGGTCGATGTTGTCAACGATGAAGCCGTCCACTACATAGAGGGGGTCGGAGTCGTTGACCGTACCCGTACCACGGATTTTGATGGTAGTCGCACTACCCGGGGCACCGGTGTTCTGGATGATGTTGACACCCGATGCTTTACCTTGCAAGGCCTGCAAAGCCGATGCTACCGGCACATCGTTGATGTCTTTGCCGGCGATCGATGAGATAGAACCGGTGATGTCGCTCTTGCGCTGAACACCGTAACCGATTACTACAAGTTCGTCAAGCACGGTGCTGCTTTCTTTCATCACCACCGTTATTTCTTTTTGTCCCGCAACTTTTACTTCTTGGCTTTGATAACCTACTGAAGAGAATGTGAGGGTAGCATTGGGTTGTACTGAGAGCGTGAAACGGCCGTCGAGGTCGGTTGATACACCGTTTGACGTGCCTTTTTCCATTACAGTAACACCGATGAGGACATCATCGTTGCTCCCATCTATTACTACGCCCGACACGGTGACCTTCTGTCCCCATGCGGTTAGTGTGAAGAACGAGACAATTAAGCAGATTATCGTTCTCAGGATATTGGATTTACTCATAATGTTATGAATGTTAGTTTTGTTTTGAAGTCACTTCTTGAGTGAATAGGAAAGGCGTGAATAAGGAATCACTGCATTTTTAAAGTCAAAGAGACTCACCGAACCGGAGCGGCCGGTGAATCTCTTTGTGTGTGAGTTGATTACTTAACAGCCTTGACAGCTTCTACACTGCCGTCAGCCTTGATAGCTTTCTTGATATAGAGACCGTTGGCAGGAGCTGCGTTGAGTTTCTGACCTTGGATGTTGTAATATTCAACAGCTACTGTTGCTGCATTGCTTACTACGTTTTCAATACCGGTGTCTCCCTTAGGGCCGAAGTCGAGTTCCATTACATCGGGATTGAGTTCGAGGTTGGCAACATCTGAACGGTAAGTGTAAGAATAAACTTGCTTGGTTGTGTTAGAAGCAAAGATGAGTGTACCGTTGAGGTTGCGGAGGGTGTTGATGTTGTCACCTTGAGCGCTGATGTTAGATACGATGCAAGGAACACCGGTTACAGCGTCAAGACGGTGAAGCTTGGTAGTTGAGTTTTCAACACCGATATTTCCTTCGTTCCACCAGTACATTGAGCCACCTACTACGATAGGTTCTTTCACCCAGTTACAGCCGCCGGCTGCAGGTCCGTAATTGTATTGGAGGTAGCATGATTCATTAGAAGGATCGTAAACTTGAAGTTCACCACCGGTTGCTGATGGCCAGTTGTTGTCGAAACCATCGCGTACAGCGCAGAATACATACTTGCCGTCAAACCACATACCGGTGTCGGGGTATGAATGACATGCATCAGAAGTAGCAACACCGTCAGTAGTTACGTTGACGTCATAAGCTTTAGAAGTGTTGGTGTTGAAGTCAACAACAACGAGTTCGTTACCGATGCCGGGGGTAAATCCACGGAAAGCAACTTGTCCTTTGTATTCTTGACCAACCATTGTCGGGTCAGAACCGTTACCAATACCGGTTTCAGGATTCTTTTCGGTGTTGTGGTCTACAACGTAAGTACCGGCTTCAGTACCGTCGGTGATCCACATTTCGTTACCGGTTTCTTCGCTCCATGCCTTGAAGATCATGCGGTAGTCGGCAGTCGGGCGCATGAATGTTACTGCTGCACCGTTGGTTGAGCCATCTTCCTTGTTGGTGTTGATTTCTTTGTTGACGTCAGCAACCATGTGAGTACCTTCTACAGTACCGTCGGTTACCCAAAGTTCTTCACCGTAAGTGACACCGTCTTTGTCAGACATGTCAGCCTTGAAGTAAACCTTGCGGCCCACGCGCATAACTTCGTCAAAAAGGTTGTCATAAGAAGTACCGGGATACTTGCTGTCAACTTCAGCCAACATATAAGTGCCGGCTCCTTCAGCTTCAACATCTTCGCAAGCAGCACCGTCAGAGATCCAGAGCCACTTTTGTTCTACCAAGTTGGCATCAAATGAAGATGCAAAGAATACAAAGCGGGTTTCGTCCAATTGGCAGAAACCGATAGGGTCGGAAGAACCTGCAAAGTCGATGTCGGCAACCATGTAAGTGCCTTCTTCAGTACCGTCAGAGATCCAAAGTTCGTTGCCGGTATCTTCGTCACCGGTAGCGGCAAAAACTACCTTTTCACCAAAGCGAGTGAGCCAAGTGATGTTAGAAGAAGTTGCACCGGGATAGATATCCTTTACCATGTAAGTGCCGGCAGCAGTACCGTCGGTTACCCAAAGTTCTTCACCGTTAACGCCATTGTCGGCCTGGAAGTAAGCTTTGTAACCTTTAGCTTCAGAACCTGCAATTACCATGTTTTTGTCCATTGCATACTTCTTGCCTTGCTTGATGTTGGCAGTTACGCCTTCAGGAAGCAATGCTTCACCTGTACCTCCTGCATCAGGAAGGATAAAGTCTTGTGCAGACATAGAGAGCATTGTTGCCAATGCAGATACGAGTAAAAAGTTTCTTTTTCTCATAAAATAAAAGATTTAAGTTAATAAAATTTGGGTTGTTTTGTATGGTTATGACAGGGTTGTGCCGGTAATGACACAACCCCCTAACTTTTCTTATTTTTTTCCGCGTTCTTTGAGCATTTGTTCTACTTCTTTCTTGGCTTGCTCACGTGACTTGGTAAAGATTTTGTGGATACGCTCCATGTCAAATTTGTTGGCACGGTCGTAGGTGTAGATACCGTTCTTCTCAAGCTCTACGTCAACAATCTGAGTGTAGCAGAAGCCTGTGATGTGGTCGAGGCTGAGCACTACGTTTACTTGCTCTTCGAGACGCTTGTAAAACTCTTCGATTGTGCGCGGTGGTTTGCCATAGCCCCAGAATTCTTCTTCGCCGGCAACTTCCTCGGTCTTCATAGCCTTAATCCATTGGATGCCGCCAAACTCATCGATCATATAAGCTTCTCCCTTGTAGGGTGCGCTAAACTTGGGATGATGGAGGTAAACGCTGCCGTCTTCTTTGACGCGAAGTTGTTCGTAAAGGTCAACCGGGTCTTGCACGTAGGTGTGTTCGGCAAAGATATCGGTGAAGCCTGCATGGTAGCCACCACTTGCCGATACAACCGGACGAGTGCGGTCGAGACGACGGGTGATAAAGTATAGGTCGTTGGTCAAGCGAGCGCGACGGCCGTCGTTGTCAGGCATCCAAGTCTCGTTGAGTGGCGACCAGGCTACAAGTGATAAGGCATTGTAATCGCGGTCAACACATTCTTCCCATTCGGTGATCATGTTGCGAGCGGCAACAAGGTTGGTCCAATCCATACCCCAGCTTGCAGATTCACCCCAAGTGAGGTAGCCGAGTTTGTCGGCCCAATAGAAGAAGCGCTGTTCAAAAACTTTCTGGTGTAGACGAGCACCGTTAAATCCGGCTTCCTTGGCAAGAACGATGTCGCGCTTTAGTTGCTCGTCGTTAGGAGCTGTCCATTGTCCGTCGGGATAGTAACCTTGGTCGAGAACAAGGCGCTGATAGTAAGGCTCGTTGTTGAGGTAGAATGTCTTGCCACGGAGTTCAACTTTACGCATCCCTGCATAAGAATCAACGCGGTCGATGACGTTGCCGTTGGCATCGGTAACGGTAAATTCTACATCATATAGATAAGGTGACTCGGGCGACCAAGTCTGAGCTTTCTTTATTTTGGTGGCAATGAATGTGCTGTTGCTTGCAGGAGCAGAAGCTTTGGCGACTTCTTTTCCTTTTGCATCGAGCACGCGTACATTAAATGTGGCGTTGCCGTCGACGGCATAAAATGTAGGCTCAAATATGAATTGGCTGTTGTCTAAGTCTGGAGTGATGTGACACTTCTTCAAGCCGTTCATGTCAACAGGTTCCATCCACACAGTCTGCCATATACCTGTGATGCGAGTATAAAGACAGTTGTAAGAATAGAGTCGACGTGATTGCTTGCCACCGGTCTGGAGTTGTGAGCGTACATCGTCGCGTACATATACTACAAGGTCGCTTTCAACGCCCGGCTTAACGTATTCGGTGATGTCGATTGCAAAAGATGATGAACCTCCGTGGTGTTCAAACACGTGCTTGCCATCGATGTAGATGTTTGAACGATAGTCAACGCCACCAAAGTTGAGCATGATGCGTTTGCCTGCCCATTCTTTAGGAACGGTGATGTTGCGGTGATACCACATGGCGTTGATAAAATCTTTATGGTTTACGCCTGAAAGCGGGCTTTCGGGACAGAAAGGAACGGTAATCGGATCTTTAAATCCTTCTGACTTGAACAAGTCGCGTTCCATGCCGCTTTCTGAAAAATCAAATTCGTAGCTCCATGTTCCGTTGAGGTTGAGCCAGTCGGCGCGCTCAAATTGGGGACGTGGATATTCGGGACGCGGAATGCTGAATCCGGTCGCAACTGTTAACAACAAAAGTACTAATGAAAGTGTTTGTCTCATGATGGTATTTCTGGTTGAAATTGGTTTGAAAAAACTTTTGCACAAAATTCAAGAATTCTGCACCAAAGGATAGGGAAAATAATCCAAAACAAGAGTAAAATTGTCTAAAAACGTCTGAAAATCGACTTTTTGAAGCACAATTGCTTGCAAAAAGTAAATCAAGGGACAAAATGCGTTAAATGGGACAAGGCGGGTTGTCGTCGGTCGGTGCTTGACCGATTTTTAGTGTTGTTCCGGAGTCGATGGGACAACTTTGAAAAATATTAGTGTCCGGTAAATGAAAAATAAACTATCAATTTTGACGATGTTTGCGATTAATTCATTTATTTTGTTGTAGAATAACAATACTTAATTATGAAAGAACTGCATATTACAACAGTCGTCAAGTCGATAGAGTATGGCGAATTGAGTGAATGGCAACGTGAGTTGGTCGATAAAGCCCGAAGTGCAACTTATCGCTCTTATGCTCCGTATAGTCGTTTTAATGTCGGAGCGGCCATATTGCTTGATAATGGAGAAATAGTGACGGGTGCCAATCAAGAAAATGCTGCATTCCCATCAAGTACGTGTGCCGAGCGCACTGCATGCTATTATGCTCATGCGGCTTATCCCGATGCGTCTTTCAAGGCTATAGCCATCGCGGCGCGTGACACCGACGGGCAGGAAGTGAATGTGCCAATATCGCCTTGTGGCAGTTGTCGTCAGGCTTTGCTCGAATATGAAACTTTGGCGGGCAAGAATGTGGAGGTGTTGCTGGTGGGTAAAAATGATATATTTGTATTGCCGTCGGTGAGGTCGTTGCTGCCGTTGGCTTTTGCCGAATTTAGCTGAGCAACTTCTGAATCATCGTTGATTTTCCTGAAAAAAAGATGTTAAAACCATGGATTTGTAGAAAAATAAAAAATGGCATTAAACCTTTTTTGCTTAAAAAAGTCTTATCCTTGTATTTAAGTAATAAAATCACAATTCTAAGGTATGAACATTTTTATGCGGCGAATTGTATTGTCAATCGCCATGTCTATTTGTTGCATCCTGGCAGTGCATGCAGAAAACATTACAGGGACAATTAATGATGAGGCGGGTGAACCGTTGATTGAAGCAACTGTGAGGTTGCTCTCTCAGCGCGATAGCTCATTTATTAAAGGTACGACGACAGATGTAAACGGCAGGTTTACACTTAAAGGCGTGTCAAAAGGTCGATATATTGTGCAATCGACCTACATCGGATATGGTACCGACAATCAGAATGTAGTAGTCAAGGACGGCAATGTGAAATTGAAGCCAATCGTATTGGCCGAATCGTCGATTGTGTTAAAAGAGACGGTAGTCACAGGTGTGAAAACTGAAATAGTAGTCAAGGAAGATACAATAGAATATAATGCCGGTTCCTACAAGACTCAGCCAAATGCCGTGATGGAAGACTTGCTTAAAAAACTTCCGGGTGTCGAAGTCGATTCGGATGGAAAAATCAAGGCCGGGGGTAAAGAAGTAAAAAAAATACTTGTCGATGGCAAGGAGTTTTTCAGTGACGACCCTAAGGTGGCATCAAAAAACTTGCCGGTCAACATGATTGATAAGTTACAGGTCGTTGATCGAAAAAGCGACCTTGCTCGCTTGACCGGTGTCGATGATGGCGAAGAGGAGACGGTCATCAATCTTACAGTGAAAAAAGGAATGAAAAACGGATGGTTTGGTGTCGCTTCGGCCGGTTACGGCACGGACGACCGCTATTCGGCTAATTTTAATGTCAATCGTTTCTGGAATGAAAACCAGATTACATTTTTGGGTAACTTCAACAATGTCAACGAACTTGGCTTTACCGACAGCAATGGTAATCGTTTCCGCCGATTTGGAGGCACTAACGGTATTAATGAGTCGCAGTCGTTTGGCGTGAACTTTAATGTCGGCAAGGGTGAGGAGTTTCGCGTTGGTGGTAATTTGATGTATAGCCACACCGATCAAACTAACATTACTCGTCAAGATCGACAATATCTCTTTACCGACTCTACGTCATATCAAGCCACTCGCAGACGTTCACGCGACCGCGGACACAATGTTAATGGTAACTTCCGTGTGCATTGGGAAATGGATACATTGAGCACACTTGAATTTCGACCCAACTTCTCATTAAACTTTAATAAGTCAAACAGTGTGGACTCGTCGGTGACCAATGCCGGTGACTTGGCTCGTTCGTTGGTGACTAAAAGCTTGAATACGGGCAACTCTGATGGGAAATCTTATGAGTTTGGTGGTGAATTGTGGTTTAATCACAAATTTGAATCGCGTAAAGGACGTTCTTACTCATTGTCGTTGGAGTATAGATTCTCAAATGTGACTGAGGACGATTACAGCTATTCGTTCAACCGATTTTTCTTGGTTGACTCGCTCGACTTGTATGACCAATATGCCGACAATCACACATGGAGCAATCGCGTTGGTTTCAGGGCTACATGGACAGAGCCGTTGGGCGATGTGAAAAATGGCTATTTCCTCGACTTGAGCTATCGCATGAATTATCGATGGAACAATGCCGACCGTCTGACCTATGATCATCCGGTGACTTATCCGGCAACCGGCGACCCGATAGTCGATTATACCGAGTTGATACTAAATGAAGATTTAAGCAATAGCTTCCGCAATGATTTCTTTAATCAACGCATGCAAGTGGGAGTCAAGCGTGTCAGGAGCAGCTACACAATCGATGTAGGAGCGGCTGTAGTGCCTTCGATGACCAAGAGCGAGGATCTCATCAACCCTAAGCGCAATGTTCCTGAACGTTGGGTGTGGAACTATTCTCCCTATTTGAGATACCGATATAAGATGAGCAAATCGCGTAGCTTGAATGTCGACTACCGTGGACAGACATCAGAGCCGTCGGTAGCGCAATTGCAGCCGGTGCCCGATATGACCGACCCATTGCGCATCGTTGTCGGTAACCCCAATTTGTCGCCTTCGTTTAATCACAATATACGCTTGAGATTTAGCGACTTTGATGCAGAGGCGCAGCGCTCGATAATGGTGTCGGCTAATGCAAGTGTAACACAAAACAGCATTATCTCTACAACTACTTATAATCGTGAAACGGGTGGGCAGACCACAACCTACACTAATGTCAATGGAGTGTGGAATGCCAATATGTTCTCGATGATTTCTCTGCCGTTCCGCAATAAGAATTGGCAGTTTAACGGAAATGTGTTTGCACGATTTAACCAAGCAATAGGTTTTAACAATGGTGAACGCAACCGTTCGCGTACATTCAATCTCGGCCCGTCAGTGTCGATTGCATTCCGTCCTGAAAATTGGGAAGCCGAGTTGCGACCCTATTACAACCTGCAAACTACCCGCAACTCGCTGCAAGTAGGTTCCAACCGTACCGTCCACACATATGGCGGGCGATTTAACGGCGCTTGGTATGCTCCGTTTGGCTTGGTGCTTAACACCGACCTAAGTTATATGGGTACAAGTGGTTACTCAGATGGTTACGACCAGGAGCAATGGATGTGGAATGCATCTATAGCTTATCAATTTCTCAAAGGTCGCGAGGCTACCATTGCAGTTAAAGCTTACGACCTGTTGCAACAACGCAAATCAATATCTCGCAACGTGACTGCCAACTATATCGACGATACGTTCTATAACTCACTCACACGTTATGTGATGGTTACGTTTACTTATCGCTTTAATACTTTTGGCAAAGGTGGAGAGCCGAAAGGAGATGGTGAGCGTCGAGGAGCTGGTTCCGGCGGTCCCGGTCGATTTGGTGGTGATCGCCCACCACGTTGATAGGCAAAGAAATATATCCAATCCTCTTTAATATTACTCGCTTGGACGGTTGAAGTCGTGAGACTTTGACCGTCTGTTTGTTTTTTCTGTAGGGAAATATATCCGGCACTCGCAGTGAAAAATATTCAAGCAAGCTTGATGTTTCTCGCTTGTTTATTGCTATATTTGAGGTAAAAATAACCAATATGGAAAATTTTGTATTTTGGAGTCCTACCAAGTTTGAGTTTGGACGGAATGTTGAGGAGAAAACCGGACAATTGGTGCGTGCTTTTGGCGGTAAAAAAGTCCTTATAGTATATGGTGGCGGTTCGGCCAAGCGAAGCGGGTTGCTCGATAGAGTCAAGCGGTCTCTTGAATGCGCCGAAGTCGAGTGGATAGAGATGGGCGGAGTGCAACCCAATCCTCTTGACGACCTCGTGTATAAAGGGATTGAGATAGTGCGTCGCGAAGGCGTTGATATGCTGTTGCCCGTTGGTGGCGGTTCGGTTATAGATACGGCAAAAGCAATTGCTTGCGGAGCTATGTATGATGGGGATTTTTGGGACTTCTATGCCGGAAAGTCAGTCGTAGAAAAGGCTTTGCCTGTCGGTGTGGTGCTGACTATTCCTGCAGCCGGCAGTGAAGGCTCGGGAAACTCGGTGATTACCAAAAAAGAGGGACTTGTAAAAATAAGTTTGCGCACCGAAAGTGCATTGCGCCCTGTATTTGCGGTGATGAATCCCGAATTGACGTTTACATTGCCTCCATATCAAACTGCATGTGGCATTGTCGACATGATGGTGCATATCACAGAGCGCTATTTTACTAATACTGCCGATGTCGAGATTACTGACCGTGTTGCCGAAGGTGTGTTGACGGCCATAATGAATGAAGGCCGGAAAGTGATAGTCAACCCCGATGATTATCAGGCTCGTGCAAATGTGATGTGGAGTGGCACGTTGGCTCACAATGGAGTGTGTGGCACTGGGCGTGTCGAAGACTGGTCGTCACACTTTATCGAGCATGAGATCAGTGCAATCTATGGCGTTGCCCACGGAGCCGGTCTTGCCGTGGTGTTGCCGGCATGGATGAAATATGTAGCAGAGAAAAATCCCGGCAAAGTGGCGCAGTTTGCCCGTCGAGTAATGGGTGTTACTGAAGATGGCTCTGATTATGATGTTGCATTGAAAGGTATTGAATGTCTGAAATCGTTCTTTGCCGAAATCGGAATGCCAACGACGTTTGCCGGCCTCGGCATTGAGAATCCCGACATCGACCGTTTGGTGACAAAACTGCATGAGCATAAAGGCGAAGTCATAGGCAACTATGTCAAACTCGATGCTGTGGCCACTCGTGCGATTTTTAATTTGGCGCTATAAAAAGCTATCCAATCGATAATGTAAACTTGAGCGTGGCTTCACACCCCACGCTTTCTTTAAATTCACACAAACCGTAGTTGGGGACGCCATCGCTTGATGACGGTCCTACGTCGACAATGCGTATGCCCAATCGGTGGTAATGCTGGAATATTTTATAAGCCAAATAATTCATCGGCCGATAACTTGAATATTGAGGTATGTCACCCCAATAAATCACTTGTACGATGCCGTCGGCGACGTGGAACACTTGGGCAGCGGCAACGTCGACGCTGCCTAAAGTGAGTACAAAAAAATCAGCTTTGATAATTTTGATTGTTGATGTGACGTCGTTTAGTGACATGCGCAGTGGATAGCCTTTTGCTTCGCGGTTGAGTTGAATGACGCGGTAAGCACGTTCTATGCCGGAGTTGTCGGAGTCGTTGCCATTGAATACCTCTAAATTGAAATTTTGTTTTAGAGAATTGTTTAACTTGTTGCGTGTCTTGGAGTCGAGTTGTTGCATGTAGTGAGTAAACCGGCTCAAGTCGTAATGGTAGTTTAAGTCGGCAATGGCTTTTGCACCGTGGCTTATCAAGGCATTTGTCGTTTTGGCAACTAATGTCGGAAGATATAATGCCGGAGGCAATGTGAGGGTTATCTTTTTTCCCTCAGCTACGAGTAATGAGATTGCGTTGTCGAAATGTCGGATGTCTACATCTCCGGTGCTGACAAATCCACCAAAAGGGGCTGAAAATGGAGAGTGCAATGCCCCATTGCGTTCTCCGGCAATCAAGCCAAGGCGGGCTTTCTTGTCGTAGAACGCAAGATATACAACATTTTCACACTTTTCACGATTGAGTTCGGAAAATTCCGTAGTGTTGTAGATGTGTACGGTGTTGGTGAATAGTTGCTTAAAACTTTTTGCGTCGATTATCTCAATATTCATAATTTGTTGGCAATATTACAAATTTTTGTCCACACGACCAAGCACTTCGTCTCGATAAGATGCAATAAACCGCTATGAAATGCGTTTTTAAAACAAATAAAATCTCCGATGTTTAAATATATCTTAGTAACATTGTCATTGTTCATCTCTTTGTTTTCGACATCGTGCATCGAAGATGGCTATACGTATAATCCTTCCGATCAACCTGAGTTTTCGACCGATACGTTGAAATTGGGTACGGTGTTCACTGACTCGGGTACGCCTACTCACAAGTTTATGGTTTATAACCGTCATGATAAGAACTTGTGCATCAGCCACATCGCACTTCGGAATGGAGAAGAGTCGATGTTTCGTGTAAATGTGGATGGCAGGGCGGGAGATAGCTTTGAAAATGTTGACATTCGCCCCAATGATTCAATCTATGTGTTGGTTGATGCTCTGATTCCTGAGAATGGGGCGTTGACACCTATCGAGATAAATGAAATGCTTGATTTTACAGCCAATGGCCGTACTCAATCAGTCGTGCTAAATGCGTTTGGTCAAGATGTTGACCGTCGGTATGCATCGGTGCTGACCGAGGATACGCAGTTTAATTCTGATCGCCCCTATCAGATATATGATAGCCTTGTGGTCGCCAAAGGGGTTACTCTTACATTGAATGCGGGGACTACGCTATATTTTCACGATGCGGCACAGTTGAGAGTGCATGGTACACTTATCAGTAATGGTAGTGTCGATTCTCCGGTTAATATGACAGGAGACCGACTTGGCCAAGTCGTTGGACGTATCCCTTATGAATTGATGTCGGGGCAATGGGGAGGTGTGAGATTTTTTGCCTCAAGTCGCGGCAATCTGCTTGACAATACGTCGATACGTAACACAGCCTGGGGAGTGGTTGTAGACTCGGTGGGCATAGAGACATCGTCGCCGGTGCTTACATTGCTAAATTGCCAATTGCGTAATTCGGCCGCATCTGTGTTGCAGGTCAATCATGCATCGCTTAAGGCCATCGGTTGTGAGTTTGCAGAGGCCGCCGATGATGTTGTGTATCTTAATGGCGGCCGCCATGAATTAAATCATTGCACATTGGCAAATTACTACTTGTTTTCGGCTATATATGGCTCGATGTTGCACATCGGAGATGAATCGACCGTTGCCGATGTTACAAATTCGATTATATATGGCAATGGCTCGACGGTCTATCCCGGAGATCTGACGGAGTATCCCGGAGTTGTAATAAACACATGTTTGCTTAAGCCGGCTGGTGAAGATGATGCCAATTTTGTGAATATACTATGGGATTCTGACCCTAAATTTTACACTATCCGAGAGGATTATTATTTTGACTATCGCCTTCACGACGAGTCTCCGGCTATTGCATCGGCCGATCCATCATTGACGATGCCCGAAGCAATGATCGACCGACAAGGATTGTTACGAGGCGAGGCTCCCGACCTTGGTGCGTATGTCTACATGCCGGAAACGTCGGAGGAATAGGACAGTTTGACATTTCAGGCCTTTTTTCTCTCCGACTGTTTGTTTTTGTGTCGGTTATGGTCGAAATGTGTAATTTTCTTTGTAAATTTGCACTAATTTTAGTGTGGAATATTTTATTCGCAATTCCACAAAATCAAGTTATTACTAATGAATATTTCATATAACTGGCTTAAACAGTATCTCAATTTCTCACTAACTCCTGAGAAATTAGCCGACGCGCTGACATCTATCGGTTTGGAAACAGGAAGCGTCGAAGAAGTCGAATCGGTAAAAGGCGGATTGCGAGGAATCGTTATCGGCAAAGTGTTGACTTGTGAAGAACATCCCAATAGCGACCATCTTCACATAACGACAGTAGACCTTGGTGATGGGCAACCTACACAAATCGTGTGTGGTGCTCCAAATGTAGCCGCCGGTCAGACTGTGGTTGTTGCCACCGTTGGCACTACGCTTTATGATGGTGACAAAGAGTTTGTTATCAAAAAGTCGAAAATCCGAGGTGTTGAATCATTTGGAATGATTTGTGCCGAAGATGAAATCGGCATCGGACAGTCCCATGACGGAATTATTGTAATCACTGACGATGTAAAACCGGGAACTCTCGCAGCCGAATATTATAATCTCACAAGCGATTATGTGCTTGAAGTAGACTTGACCCCAAATCGTGTCGATGCGGCCTCGCATTATGGCGTGGCACGCGATTTGAGCGCATGGTTGGCTCGTAATGACGAGCCGGTCGAACTAATCCGTCCATCGGTTGATGGTTTCAAGGTCGATCGTCAAGATGGGGCAGTTGAAGTAGTAGTTGAAGATGTAAAGGCATGTCCTCGCTATTCGGGATTGACAATACGCAACATTAAAGTTGCAGAAAGTCCCGAATGGCTTAAAAACTATTTGACAGCAATAGGTCAACGTCCGATAAATAATATTGTAGATATTACAAACTTTATATTGCTTGGCATGGGACAGCCGCTCCACTGCTTTGATGTTGATAAAATCAAAGGTAGTAAAGTTGTGGTGCGTCAATGCCCTGATGGGACTCCTTTCACCACGCTTGATGGCGTGGAACGTAAATTGGATGCACGTGACTTGATGATATGCAACGATGAAGAGCCAATGTGCATTGCCGGAGTGTTTGGCGGGCTTGACTCGGGTGTTACTGAAAGTGCTACATCAATATTCCTTGAATGTGCTTATTTCAACCCTACATCGATACGCAAAACGGCTCGTCGTCATGGACTTAACACTGATGCTTCATTCCGTTATGAACGTGGCACTGACCCCAATGCAACGCTTTATTGTATCAAATTGGCGGCATTGATGGTCAAAGAACTTGCCGGAGGTGAGATATGTGGAAACATCATCGACATATATCCCGAGGAAGTAAAGCCATTCCCGGTGACTCTTAAATATGACTATCTCAATAGCCTTGTGGGCAAAAATATTCCGGCTGAGATAGTGGATGGGATTATCCGCTCTCTTGAAATGGAGATTGCCAATCGTCGTGACGGAGAAATAGACTTGTTGGTGCCAACTTACCGCGTAGACGTGCAGCGCCCTTGCGATGTAGTTGAAGACGTGTTGCGCATTTATGGATACAATAATGTGGAGTTGTCGCAAAACTTGCGAGCCAGCTTGTCGTTCAAGACAATTACAGACATGAGCAATGAGCTCAGAGAACTTATAAGCAACCAGTTGTCGTCAACAGGTTTTAATGAGATACTTAACAATTCACTTACCGCTGAAAGTTACTTTGACACTTTGACTGATGAACATCATGCTCCGGTCAAATTGCTTAATCCGTTAAGTAGTGACTTGAACGTTATGCGTATGACATTGCTTTTTGGCGGTCTTGAATCGATAGAGCATAATATCAACCGTCGCGATGCCGATTTGATGTTGTATGAGTTTGGCAACGTTTATAATCTCGATCCATCGGTTGATGCGTCGGATAAGCCGTTGTCTCCCTATAGTGAGGGTGCACGTCTCGGTTTGTGGCTTACCGGAAATATCCGCTCCGGCAATTGGGCACGTCCTGATGAAAAAGCGACATTCTTTGATTTGAAAGCTATAGTTGCCAATATCTTTAATCGTCTGGGTATTGGTGCAAAAGAAATAGAATTAAAACCGATTGATTCGTGCCCGATATATGCAAATGCGCTTGACGTTGTGACTCGCGCGGGCAAGAAACTCGGCACGATGGGTAGCGTGAACAAGGCTATGCTGCGTAAATGTGATATTAAGCAGGAAGTATTGTATGCCGAACTTGATTGGGACGCCATAGTAAAACTTGCGGTTAAGAAAAAAGTTACATATTCGCCACTGCCTAAGACTCAACCTGTTAAGCGAGATTTAGCGTTGCTTATAGATAAGTCTGTCACAATGGCTCAAATCGAACAAATAGTGCGTGAAAGTGAAAAGCGCATGTTGCGAGATGTGACATTATTTGACGTATATGAAGGAAAAAATCTTGAGGCGGGCAAAAAAAGCTATGCCATTGCAATAACCCTACAAGATGATGAAAAAACCTTGCAAGACAAGCAGATTGAGGCCGTAATGAATAAGATAATTACCAATCTTACAACAAAATTGGGAGCATCATTGCGTTAATTGAAATTTAATTAAAACAACCAAAATAATAACAAGCTATGGGAAGAGCTTTTGAATACCGTAAAGCAAGAAAACTCAAACGCTGGGGCAATATGTCCCGTACATTTACTCGCATTGGTAAAGAAATCACAATTGCCGCTAAGGCAGGCGGTCCTGACCCAAGCACTAATCCACGTTTGCGTGCGTTGATGCAAAATGCCAAAGCCGCCAACATGCCTAAAGATACAGTGGAACGTGCCATTAAGAAGGCTACCGACAAAGATGCAGGCGACTATAAAGAAATTGTATATGAGGGATACGGACCATTTGGAATTGCCATTGTTGTAGAAGCTGCCACTGACAACAATACTCGTACAGTGGCAAATGTACGCTCTTATTTCACCAAGCATGGTGGAACTCTTGGTACGCAAGGATCGCTGTCATTCATGTTTGAGCACAAGTGTGTGTTTAAAATCAAACCTCAAGATGGTGTATCGGCAGAAGACCTCGAACTAGAACTTATTGACTGTGGCGTAGATGAGGTAGTTGCCGATGAGGAAGAAATCATCTTATATGGAGCTTTTGAAGAATATTCTAATATTCAGAAGTATCTAGAGGATAACAACTATGAAATCATCAGTTCTGAATTTGAACGCATCCCGAATGATGTCAAGGAAGTAACCGAAGAGCAACGCGTCACCCTCGAGAAACTTCTTGATAAATTTGAAGAAGACGAAGATGTTCAGAACGTGTTCCATAACATGAAGGAAAGCGACGAAGAATAATCTTAACAGACAAAATCTATTATAATACGCGAGGGCGGGCGCACTTTTAACGCCTGCCCTTTGTTGTTTTTTACATAACAACAATTTTTTTAAATGGAAACCATCAGAACCTTTCTCCAGACTATCGAATTATCATCGGAAACTCCTAATTTATTTTCTCGAATAGTAATCATTCTGCTGATTTTGTTGGTCGCATACGCTGCCGATTTTGTGTGTCGTAGGGTAGTTATAGTTATAATTAAGCGTGTGACAGCAGTTACACGAGCCACGTGGGATGATCATTTGCTCAACGATAAGTTGCTTGGAAGTGTTTGTCATCTTGTCCCTCCGATAGTGATTTATCTGCTTATCCCGTTAGCATTTCATGAAATGCCAACGACTCTCGGATATATCAACAAATTATGTTGGTTGTATATCATAGTGATGGTGGCTCGCGTATTCACAACGTTTCTTTCATCGCTTTATTTAGTGTCGAGCCAACATGAAAATTTGAGAAATCATCCGCTCAAGGGGCTTTTTCAAATGTTAAAATTGGTGGTGGTAGCGATTGCTACAATAATAGCCATAAGCATTATGCTTGATGTGAATCCTCTAAAAATATTGACCGGACTTGGAGCCGCGGCTACGGTGTTAATGTTGGTGTTTAAAGATACTATACTCGGGTTGGTTGCTGGTGTGCAATTATCAGCCAATGATATGTTGCATTCTGGCGACTGGATAGTCATACCTTCACGTAACGCCAATGGAGTGGTGCTAGATGTTTCATTGACCACGGTAAAAGTGCAAAATTGGGATAAAACCATAATTACGATACCTCCTTATGCATTAATAAGTGATTCTTTTCAAAACTGGCGTGGCATGCAAGAGAGTGGAGGTCGTCGTGTTATGCGTTCGATTAATATTGACATGAATAGTGTCGGTTTTTGTTCTCCCGAAGAAATTGATTATTTTAAGAGTCAAGGATGGCTCGATGCTTCAACCGAGACAACTGCAAGAGTCGTAAATTTGCATGTTTTCTGTAGGCATTTAGAAAAGTATTTGTCGTCGCACCCTGATGTGAATGGTAAAATGTTGCTGATGATAAGACAGTTGCAGCCGACACAACACGGGCTGCCGATAGAGCTATACTTTTTTACTAATGGCACTGCATGGACTTATTATGAGGCAGTTCAAGCTGAAATCTTTGATTATGTAATAGCAGTGGCTCGGTCATTTAATCTTCGTATCTTCCAATCTCCATCGGGCCTTGATATATCGGAGGGTGTTATGTCTAGATAGGAGAGTTTTTGAAGAAGTTGTTTTTCTACAATAATATGGGTGGCCCAATTAAATTATGTTGAGGATCTTGTCAGTGGCAACACCAAGCCATTGCCATAGTTTTGAAATAAGCCATATAGCCAGCCAAATCAATGCGCAAAGCAAGAATATGAGCACCCCTATCAACCAAGCCTTGCTGTTGACTTCGTTGATAATGGCTCTGTCGCCATTGACATAACTTTCTATCAGACGATAATTTTTCGCATTGGATTTGTTGAAAAAATCAAGTATGTTGCCTATCCAAAAGGGAATCATGCCGATTAATGAATCATATAGTGCGTTGAATATTATAGCTAATGTCAGTGGTAATGATTTTACTTTGAACGCACTTATGTAAATGAATGGCAGGGCTGTTATGATAGATGCAGAGTCTCCGACAATGGGAATGAAACCAATCAATCCGTCAAGCCCGTATCGGTCAAGCCAATGAGCGAGAATCCCGGCAAAACGATAGGTGCGTGACGAATGTAACCGATTGAGATGGTTGTCGCAATTGACCATATCGCGAGATTGGGAAGCTTCAGTCACATCTTTCATCTTTTTGTATTTGGCTGTTATTGTGAGATTGTGGCTGTGACAACGTTAATGTCTACGTCATATGCACGCGCCGATGTCGAACGGTGGCGAGTGCGTGTGCCGTGGTAAAAAAAGGACTGATGCTTGTCCCAAGATGATTTATATAGCATACGAGTTTCTTTTGGAGGAATGTCACATTTTATCTTGTAGGTCTCGCTGTGTAACATCTCTCCATTCATCTCTCGGTATACTATCTTTATGGAGATAGATGATAGTGTGGCTTGGTGTAGATTGGTGACTATAAAAGATTCTCTGTTGGAGCGAAGTGGCTTGTCGTATGATTTGATTATAATACTGTCGGGACATGCATTGTATGATGGTGGGCAAGAGTCGTTATGGGCATGCTGATTTATTTCGACAACATTTAGATGTCGGCGCGTCGTGCGTGTGTCAGCAGCCATATGCAAAGTGACAACGATAAATGCAATAAGTACTAGAAGCAGTCTCATGGTTAAAGCAATTATAGGTATCGAGGCTCTATCGGCCCGTTGATTGGTGGGGGAAACAAGCGTATGCATCCGTTTATGCCATGATGCTCGTCTTTAGTCACGTTAATGCCAAGTCGCCATACATATGGGAGTAATCTCCACGGTTTTAGACTGATCTTAGTGCCTGTTTTCTTAAAAGACAGATGGCCATCATCAGTCAGTGTCAAGACAAAACGGGAGGCATGGGAAAGTTTTTGTCCGCCATCAAATCGTGTGTATAGTTTGGCCGTAAAAGCATCTTTATCGGCACTTGGGCATATATATCCCATGGTTGTTCCTGGCAGTAAAGAGCGTACGGGTGCTCTAAGTACGATAATGCGGTAGTAGGAGATGTTTGAATCAAGGATTTTGTCGGGATTGAATCTCTCGATAACTACTTGCGCCCCATTGTCGGGGAATTGCCATATGCCTTCAATGCGGTGTAATGGGCTTGCGGCCAATCTCATCTCCACGCTGTCACGGTTGAAGTAGCCATCTAATTGTTGTGATGTGCTTGGCAGTGATTCAAAAAAATCATTGGCGTGTGACGGTGAGATATAAGCCAAAATGGATATCAGTATTATCGCAATGCGTGGCATGGGAATTATTATGTTTTACACAGTGCTGAATTTATATTGTAGGCCGAAAGTCAAAATTTCTTTCAACTGCCAGTCATTCCAACCTTTGGTGTGTGTGGTGTTGGTGTCGTAGTGAAGATGGATATATAACTTTGTCGACAAATAGCGGTTGACCGAAAAATTGATTGTATGTTCCCAATCGCCTTGTACATAAGAGTAGTCTGTAAATGCGTATAGGCGTGATGAGTAAGTTATATTCCATTTAATATTCCAATTAAATTTTAAGGTAGTGTTGCTACCGATGTCGCTGACTGTATGCTTGCCTTCTTTTATCCCAAAACTTGTCTCGTTGATGTCGGGGTGTGTTGAGATTTTCATGTTGTAGGATAATGGATTTATCGATGCGTCAAATGAAAATGTCTTTTTCTTGTTGGCATAGTTGTATGTCATACCGACACCAACGTTGACTTCACCTGGAGACATGAATGCGGCTTTTAAATCATGGCTATTGGTCTTGTAGTTGTTGAGTAGCTGTGTCTTAAACTGTGTGTTTACTGAATAGTACCAACGTTTGTGTGCCTTATATCCAAAATCCCCGTAAAATTCAAAAAGATCTTGGCTTATTGCATAGTCGTGAATTGAATCCTGTGGCGCATTGTTCATTGCAAGCCGATAGCGAACTGTGGCTTCTAATAACAGATTGGGATGAAACTTATTGTTGAGTTTGACGTTCCATTTGACATCACTGAAGGTGTTGACATTATTGTTGCCTCCTTGATACCAGTTAGGGCTGACAAACGCTTGAGAAAATTGCAACGATGCTTCAAATGTGTGCAGCCAGTTTTTGCGTCCATATTCTACCGGAGCGACATCTGCCAATAATTTGCTCTTGTCGATGGTAGTTTCCTGTATTGTTATCTTTGATTTGGAAGGGTCTACTATGGCTTCATATTTTTTTGGCGGTTCGGGCAGTGATGATAGATTGTACTTGACCATGTCGGGGCGTTTTAGCATGTGGCTTTGTTTTAGCTGACGAAAACGTTGTTGTCGGTCATTTTCGCGTTTTAGCCAGTCGATAGCCCCTTCGCTTATCAGAGTAGTGTCATTTATAAAATCAATGCTGTCAATAAATTCAATGTGATCAAAAACAACCGGGATGTAGGTCATGAGCGGCAAGTCGCTTTTTTTGATAAAATTAATGGTTGTATATGGAATCGTATCGATAGTTAATGTATCAGCAGGAATATCGATAGATTCGGGAGTTGCATCAAGGAAATCGGCTATGATAATATGTTCTTCTTGTATGGAGTCGGTAAGGTTTTCTGTATCAAATGCTTGCGCATTGGCTCTCTGTGGGTGTAGCGTCAAGAAGGTTGTAATGATGCATATTATAAAATAAAACCATGTTTTCATAATCGTAGAATCGGATTTCTTTACTTCAAGTCAGTTATTTTATGCAAAATAAATCAAATGTGACGATATACGAAAAGCATGAGATGTGATTTAGTATAAATTAACGTGAATTCGACGAAAATAATCAAAAGAGTGTCAGTTGGTTATCAACAA
>CAZLUB010000025.1:0-32306 GCA_964562595.1 uncultured Muribaculum sp.
CGGTGTGCAGGTTTATACCGGCAATTTCCTTGATGGAACGGTGGTTGGGAAGAAGGGAAAAACATATCAGCAACGTACGGCGATATGTCTTGAAACACAACATTATCCCGACAGTCCAAACAAGGCCGATTGGCCATCTGTGATCCTTGAGCCGGGTCAGACTTATTCAAGCCATTGTGTGTTTAAATTTGATGTGGAAAAGTAGCTTTTTAAAGGAGACAGATCCAACAACTTCAGACGTGAGGTTGTTGGGTCTGTTTTGCATATATTTGAGGTAAACCTTAAAACCAATAATCAACTAACAATTTTTTAAATGGTATATTCAAAAAGCTTTAAGCCAATGATTGTCGTTGGCTTATCATTAGCATTACCAATGCTCAACTCATGTGTCGATGATGAATATGATTTGTCAAAGGACATCGACATGACAGTAACAGTAGGAGGTGGAGAATTGACATTGCCGGCAAGCAACACCGCCCCCGTTTTCCTTTCCACAATATTTGACCTTGAACCAGGCAGTTCGATAATCACTGTTGATAACGATGGCGATTATGGGCTTGTGGCCGGAGATTATGCATTGGTGCAAAACGGAGATACGCGTCACGCCGATATAAAAATCGATCCGGTGGTGTTTCATAACAATAAAGACGGTCACACAACCATCGAATTGCCGGTGCAGTTGCCTACATTGCCCGATGGCGAGGAGTTTGATTACGACCATTTGTTGGTGTCCGATGTGGAGATTGTCTCGGATTTTGAAGTGAGCGATGACAATGTTACAACCGAAGTGCTTTCGATCTCTGAAGCTGAAACAATTGTGGATATCGATGTCAGATATGGTTATGACACGACCTCTGATATTCCTGAAGTGATTTTTAAGAAAGGATATCAGACGATATTTGATGAGAGCCTTACATTAACGGTCGAAGACGATAAATATTGCATAGTTAAAGACGGTCACATCTTGGAGTTTACGCGAGACCACGTGATTAAGAAGGGCGAATCATTGCATGTCGAAGTAATCGGCCATCACATCGACTTTGATAAAGTGCCTGAAGGGCAAGGCCTTTATGCTCCTGGGAAATTTTATTATGACTCAGAGGTGAAAACCATCGGTGATATTGAAATATCACACATACATCTCAGCTCAGGAGAAAGAATGCACATTGAAGTGTTCTCTAATTATCATGTGGTGAGAGCCGAACTGCTCAGTGTGACAGGACGTTTTGATCCGAAAGTGACTGTTGACCCCACAACAATACGCATCAACGATATTCCAGATTTCTTAAGCGAGGAGGGCACGACGCTCAATCTGTATAATCCTCAGATATACTTGTCGACAAGCAACTCGTCGCCTGCGGAAGTCAGCATCAATGCCATGATTACGGCTTATGACAACGATGGCACAAAACGAAGCGTAGGGATTGGAGAAAAATATGGCACCGACCCGGTGTTGTTGGGCACCGGACAGACTGAAATTTGTCTCTCTACACAAGGTGTTGGAGCACCCGAAGGCGGTATAAACGTGAAAGTAGCCGATTTGAGCTCGATTATCGAGACTGTTCCAGACCGTATCGAGTTGCACGACATCGAGGCAAAATTGGTTGATAAGGAATATACTATCTTGCTTGGTCAAGAATATAATGTATCGCTCGATTATGACGTAGTTGCTCCGTTGTGTTTCGGAGCCGGGCTTAATATCTTTTACTCGGAGATAGAAGATGGTCTAAGTGGAGACCTCGACGACGTAGACGTAAATGAAGTGGTGGTTTCGTTGACTGCCGTCAACACAATACCGCTCGATATGACTCTCGAAGCATTTGCCGTCGACATTCATGGCAATGAAATATCCGGCATAAATACTGTCGTTGACGGAGTGATTGCGGCCGGTCATCTTGAAAATGAAGTGGAGTCACCGGTAACGATTACGCTCACGGCAACTAAGGGCAGCTTGAGCAAGCTTGATGGCGTCAAAGCTCGATTCCATGCCACGTCAAGTGCTGCTGCGACCAACGACCAGCTAAATGCCAACCAATCGATTGCTTTTGAGGACGTGGTGCTTTCTATAAAAGGAGGGGCTACCGTCGACCTTAATTAACGTCTATTTATTTAATCACACAACAAAAGCTGAATCAAATCATGAAAAGATATATAATCACAGGCATTTTAGCACTGTCATTCATGGCCGGTGTGGCACAAGACGCTATTCGCTCGGCCTACTTTCTTGAAGGTTACACTTATCGCCACAATCTGAATCCCGCATTTGCCGGAGAACGAAACTATGTTGCGATGCCGGTGCTGGGAAATCTCAATTTGGGATTGCAGTCCAACGTTGGTCTTGACAACTTTTTATATCCTACAGCCAATGGGGAGCTTACTACGTTTATGAACAGCAGTGTCGATGCCAATGACTTCCTTGACGGCCTTACCGACAACAATAAGATCAACAGCAACATCGACTTGACAATATTGTCGGCCGGATTTCGTGGGTTTAATGGCTATAACACCATTGAAATAGGCGTTCGCAACAACTTTGGAGTCAATTTGCCCAAGGACTTTTTTACATTTATGAAGTTGGGCATGGACGGCTCTGACACTCGTTACAATTTCAAGGATATGGAAGTGTATGCAACAAGCCTTGCTGAAGTTGCTCTTGGTCACTCTCACAAGATTAACGACCGATTGACAATCGGTGCAAAGGTGAAAGTGTTGCTCGGTATTGCCAATGCCAATGCCAAAATCAACAACATGGACGTGCAGTTGAGCGATAAGCGTTGGGCGATTACCGCCGATGGGGAAGTCGACATCTCGGCCGGAGATGGCTTGTATGTTCCCACAAAGCAGGAGGCCGGAGTTGAATATGATGATCCTGACCAAGCTGACCTTATCGAGTGGGGCGATATAGATTATGACTCGTTTGGCCTCGCCGGCTTTGGCCTTGGGTTTGATTTAGGCGCGACTTACCAATTGACTGACGACATAGAATTGTCGGCTGCGGTGCTCGACCTCGGTTTTGTAAACTGGGACAAATCGGTCAAGGGCGTCTGCTCCAATGTCGAATGGGAGTTTGACGGATTTCAAAATGTGGCTTTTGATGAAGATCAGCCGGGCTATGAAGACAATAAACTAGAAAGCCAATGGGATCGAATTTCTGAAGATTTGGAAGATTGTGTTAATTTCCATAAGGAAGAGGGCGTGTTTAAGCGTTCTACAAGCCTGGCTACGACCGTGAGCCTCGGTGGAGAGTATACGCTTCCTGTCTATCGCAATCTGCGCTTCGGGCTTCTTGCTACTCAACGCATCAACGGAGCATTCTCATGGACTGAAGGTCGCTTGTCGGCAAATGTTTCGCCGGTGAAATGGTTTGAGGCCAATGTGAATTGCGCGTTGTCGACATTTGGCACATCTTTTGGGTGGGTTATAAACTTCCATCCAAGAGGCTTTAACTTCTTTGTAGGCACCGACCATCAATTCTTTAAGGTCACTCCTCAGTATGTGCCGGTTGGTAAAGCTAATGCCAATATCAATTTTGGTATGAACTTTACTTTTGGATAAGTGATATTTTAGAAGTTGTTTAAATTCTAGTCATTACAAATAATTACGTGACCTCGTCGACTCGTCGGTTGAGGTCGCGTAATTTTATAAACATCAATAAAAGCCGGTAAAAAACAGCGAAAACTGCCAAAAAGCAACCTAATATGTTTATTCAATGATGAATTTAAAACACTTTCTAATTGAAGTCCCGAAAAAAAACGTTATATTTGCACGCTGAAAATTGTGCAAATTTTTTAATAACACTTAATATCATTTACTAACACAACATGCAAAGCAAAGGAACTACCGGTAGTGCAATTGCCGGTGTAATCGCAATCTTCTTGGTGCTCGTGTGTCTTTTCTACCTCTCATTTTCTTGGGTAACCAATAAATATGAGAAGAAAGCCGAAGAGTATGCATTGGCATTGTCGGGCAATAACGCCGACTCTGAAGTTTACAAGAAAGCTTACAAAAACTTTATCGACTCAATCGGTAAAGAAAAAGTGTATCTTGATACTTACACATTCAATCAAGTACAAAAAATGGGCGTTGGCCTTGGTCTCGACCTCAAAGGTGGTATGAACGTAATTCTGCAAGTGTCGGTTCCTGACATCTTGCGTTCGATGGCCAATGCTGAAGGGAACAAAACATTTGATGCCGCAATTGCGGCAACTGACTCGGTCGTTAAAAAGACTAAGACCAATGACTATGTTGGAACATTCTTTGAACAGTACAATCGCATCGATCCTGCAGCCGACATGTCGGTAGTGTTTAAAAACGTTGTAAAACGAGGCGATAGCAAAGATCAAATTGTAGCATCGGTAAAGCAAGAAGTTAAAGACCGTGTGTCAAGTTCGACCAATGTGTTGCGTAATCGTATCGACCAATTTGGTGTGGTTGCTCCCAACATTCAAGAACTTGAAAAGGACGGACAGATTCTTCTCGAACTCCCCGGTGTTAAAGAACATGACCGTGTGCGCGATTTGTTGAAGGCCTCGGCCAACTTGGAGTTCTATGAAGTGTATATGCTTGAAGATATACAATCACAGTTGATGGCTCTTGAGTCGGCTCTTAATGCTGATTCAATTGGTGCTGTAAAGAGTTTTTGGGCCAATTTTGACGCTCCAGGCTATCAAGGAACTCCTATCGTCGGTATGGCTACCCAAGCTCACCGTGAAATCATCGACTCGTTGATTGCGTCTCCGACCGCAACCCACATCCTCCCTTCTAACTTGAAGTTGTGTTGGGAAGTAAGTCCTCAAGAAGTGCAATACAACGACACTGCTACTAAGGCTGTTCGTAAACTTGAAATATATCAACTCATCGCTCTTAAGACCAACAATGGCAAGCCTGCCTTGGCCGGCGATTGTGTAGTCGCCGCATCAAGTGACTTTGACAACATGCAAGGCAACGTTGTTGACATGGTGATGAACAGCGAGGGTGCAAAGGCTTGGGCTCGCGTAACTCAAAACAACCTTGGCAAGCCGGTAGCTATCGTGCTTGACGAGCATGTCTATTCTTATCCTCGCATCAACTCGGTAATCGAAGGTGGCCGTTCACAAATCACCGGAGACTTCACCGTCGATCAAGCAAAGGACTTGGCCAACGTGCTCAAGTCGGGTAAGATGGCCGCAAAGGTTGACATCGTCAGTGACACAGTAATCGGTCCGTCTCTTGGCCAACAAGCAATCGAAGCCGGATTCTTGTCGTTTATCATCGCACTTGTGTTGTTGATGATTTTCATGATGGCGTTCTATGGTGCTATCCCGGGGTTGATTGCCAACCTGTGTTTGATTGCCAACTTGTTCTTTACCTTTGGTATCTTGGCTTCATTCCAGGCAGTGTTGACCCTCTCTGGTATCGCCGGTATCGTGCTTTCTTTGGGTATGGCCGTCGATGCAAACGTGCTTATCTATGAACGTGCCAAAGAAGAACTTCGTGCCGGGAAGAAGGCTCGTCAGGCTATTGCAGATGGTTATAGCAACGCATTCTCTGCAATCTTTGACTCAAACTTGACTTCAATTATCACAGGTGTGATACTCTTGCTTTACGGAACAGGACCTATCAAGGGCTTCGCTACGACTCTTATCATCGGTATTGTATGCTCGTTCTTTACCGCAGTATTCTTAAGCCGCTTGGTTTATAATGCATTCGGCAAAAAGGCTGCTTTCCAGAATCTTACATTCTCAACCAAGATTTCTAAAAACATGCTCACCAACACCAAGGTTGACTTCATCGGCAAGCGCAAGATGTCGTTTGGCGTTGTTGGTGCAGTAGTTGTTGTAATTCTCGCCTCATTGCTTGTGCGCGGTTTGAACCAGGGTATCGACTTCTCCGGTGGTCGCAACTATATCGTACAATTTGACCATCCTGTAGAAACCCACAAATTGCAAGCCCAGTTGGCTCCGTTGTTCCCCGATGCTTCATTGTCGGTTATCACTATCGACAACGATACAAAGGTGCGTATCTCTACCAACTATAAGATTAATGAAGATACCGATGGCGTAGATAGAGAAATTACCGAAATCCTTTATGGCGGATTGAAAGATGAGATCGGCGACATGACAATCGAAGACTTTTCGACAACCAATGAAAATGTTGGTATTCAGAGCTCTCAAAAGGTCGGTCCGACTTTTGCCGCTGACATGAAGAATGATGCATATATTGCCGTTGTGCTTGCGTTGATTGCGATGTTTATCTACATCTTGGTGCGTTTCCACAACGTGGCATTCTCGGTAGGAGCGCTTGCCGCAGTAGCATTTACGGCATTCACCATCATCGGATTCTATTCATTGTTCTGGGGTATCTTGCCATTCTCAATGGAGGTTGACCAGACGTTTATTGCGGCAATCCTTACCGTTATTGGTTATCAAATTAACGATACAGTGGTGGTATTTGACCGCGTACGTGAAAACTTAGGCCTATATCCTAAGATGGATTTCTTCTCATTGATGAACAGCTCTATCAACAGCACATTGGCTCGTACGATTATGACATCTGCTTCAACTGCTCTTGTGCTTGTTTGTATCTTCATCCTCGGTGGCGAGTCAATCCGCAGCTTCACTTTCGCTATGCTCTTTGGTGTGATTATCGGTACTTTGGCAACAATTTTTGTTGCATCGCCGGTGGCTTACATTATTGAAAATAAGCGTAGTGCTAAAAAGTAAATAAGATTTTAAAATGATGATATAGCGAGCCGGTCTCTTAAAGGGGTCGGTTCGCTACATTTGTATAATACGGAGATTGCCTAAATGCCGATTGTGTAGGTTGGGGAATTAATGGGAATTTAGTAATTTTGTGGTATGATATTGCAACAACTCAAAATTAGTAATTTCAAGAACATTCCACATGCCGATCTTGAATTTTCGCCTAAGGTAAATTGCTTCTTAGGGAATAATGGGATGGGTAAAAGCAATCTGCTAGATGCCGTATATTATTTGAGTTTTTGCAAGAGCTTTTCCGGAGTTGCCGATGCAATGCTTATGCGTCGGGATGAGGATTTTACAATGCTGCAGGCGTCTTATCTGCGTCGTGGATTAGAAGAGGACCTGTTGCTCGGTATGGCTCGTGGTAGGCGTAAATCACTGAAACGTAAGGGTAAAGAGTATCAGCGCCTGAGTGCTCATATCGGAGCATTTCCTCTTGTGATGGTTTCTCCACAAGACATCGACCTCATACGCGGCACCGGAGAGGAGCGGCGTCGTTTCATGGATATGGTCATCTCACAAAGCGACAGTGTGTATCTTGACAATCTCATACGCTATAATAGATGTCTCGAACAGCGTAACCGACTGTTGCGTGACGGAGTTGTCGATGGCAATCTCTACATTGCGGTTGAGATGCAAATGGATGTGGCGTCACGTTATATTCATGACCGCAGGGCAAAGTGGATTGATCGGCTTACGGTATTGTTTGCCGAATATTATCGTGCTATAGCGGGAGATGACGAACAGGTCGGATTGCGTTATTCGAGCCGATTGAATGAAGGTGGAGTTACTTTGCTATCCATGCTTGAGCAGATGCGACAGCGGGATGCTATTGTCAAGCATACAACCATAGGTCCGCATCGTGATGATATTGAGATGGAACTTGATACAATGCCAATGAAGCGCACCGGCTCGCAAGGGCAATGTAAAACTTACACCATAGCATTACGGCTTGCTCAATATGATTTCTTGCGCGACACCTCGGGCATGAAACCCTTGCTGTTGCTTGACGATATTTTCGACAAACTCGATGCAACGCGAGTGGAACGTATCATGGAGTTGGTTACGCGTCCTTCTTTCGGACAAATATTTATCACTGACACCAATCGCGACCATCTTGATGAAATCATGTCGCGCACGCATGGTGATTATCGCATGTGGCATGTGAGTGAAGGCATTTTTACTCCCCATTATCAACATTAAAACGATGAAACGCACCGAACCCCAATTGATCGGCGACATTATTAAGGTCGCAATGCGTGAAAACAATATTGAGGCGGCTGTCAATGAGCAACGTGTGGCCTACCTATGGCCTGAAATAGTAGGCCAGGGGGTGAATCGTTACACGACACGCCGATTTGTTGCCGGAGGAGTGTTGCATGTCTACTTGTCTTCGGCTGCGTTGAAAAATGAATTGCAGTATCATCGCCAAAAAATAGTCGATTCGCTTAACAATGCTGTCGGCTCAAATGTTATAACAGATATAATGTTTCATTAAAGACTCAAATACTCTATGGACGAAATAAAATTGCCTGCATCGACCAATCCGCGCGTTACCGCACCCGAGTTTCCCTTTCGCCACATGTTGCCTTTGCAAATACGTTTTAATGACATAGATGTGCTTGGGCACATGAACAATGGAGTCTATCTCTCGTTTTTTGACCTTGGTAAAAGTCATTATTTTATGGACGTGATGCCTGAAGGTGTCGATTGGAAGCGAATCAATATCGTGGTGGTAAACATCAACTGTGACTTTTATGCTCCTACGTTTTTGCACGAGCACATTGCAGTGCTCACCACCGTCACGCATGTGGGAGAAAAAAGCTTCCGTCTTGAGCAGCGCATAGTCAATTCCGATACCGGCGAAGTGAAGTGCATCGGTCGCACAGTAATGGCCGGCATAGACCTCTCTACCGGGCATTCCGCTCCGATTGAGCGTCGTTGGGTCGATGCCATTTCTCGCTACGAAGGTCGTCCGCTTTAACATCCCGATTTTTAAGAAAGTCGGGCTTCATCGCCGGATTGTAGCTTTATTTAGGGAAACACGATGCTTAAGTGATCATGTTATCTCATAACATAATGTGTCCCATAGTTATCGTAAATTAAGGGTCAACTCAAAAAAACGTAAGCTGCACTGTCAAGATTGCATGTTGTATATCTTCTTGATAGTGCAGTTTTGTAAATATTAATTTAAAGTCAAATGATTATTATATTGTTCTTTTGGAGTTATTTTCTAAATTTGCAGAACGTAAATTAAAAACATTTTGAATTTTGGTTATGAGGGAGTGTGCTTCTGTGAAGAAGTGCACTTTCATTTTTAAGTAACAATTAAGGAGGTTTGCGGTAATCCGCTATCATATAACTACACTTACTGTGAAAAATATTCAAGTGGGCATGATGTTTTTTCGCTCGTTTGTTGGTATATTTGTTGAAGCAAAGAATGTCATGTGCGCTTGTGATGAAATGTCGAAACAGGTTTTGCATATCTCATGTGTTTGTTGTTAAATTTGCACAAAAAAGAATCTAAATAGACAATACAATATGTTTTCAGGAATAGTAGAAGAGGCTGCCCGTGTGGTGGCAATAGTGCGTGACGGAGGCAATGTGCATCTGACGTTGACATGCTCCTATGTAAATGAGTTGAAAATCGATCAGTCGGTAGCACACAATGGCGTATGCTTGACGGTGGTGGCAATAGATAGAGACAACTCCACTTACACAGTTACTGCGATACAGGAAACTCTCGACCGAAGTAATCTCGGACTGCTTAAAGAGGGCGATTTGGTCAATCTTGAGCGAAGCATGGTGATGAATGGCCGTCTCGACGGACATATAGTGCAAGGTCATGTCGATTGCACGGCTGTGTGTGACGACATTGAAGATGTCGATGGCAGTCGCTACTTTAGGTTTAGATATTCGGTAGATGGCGACATGGCGCGTAAGGGATATGTGACGGTTGAGAAGGGCTCGGTGACGGTTAATGGTGTGAGCCTGACAGTGTGCAACTCCGAGGTCGACTCATTTAGAGTGGCGATAATTCCCTATACAATGGAGTTGACCAACTTTAAGAACATAGAGGTCGGGTCATGTGTTAATATAGAGTTTGACATCATCGGTAAATATCTAAGTCGGTTGATGGAGTTTAATCGATAACAAATTATGTATGCACTCATATAATAGCTTTCTCCAATTGGCCGAGGCTCGTCAAAGTTGCCGTGCCTATGATTCCAATCGGGTTGTGGAGTCGGAAATTTTGCGGCGTATAGTAGAGGCTGCTCGTCTTGCCCCATCGGCATGTAATTCGCAACCTTGGCATCTGGTTGTAGTGACCGATACCGGTAAACGTAAAGAGGTTGCGTCTGCTCTAAAATCAATGGGTATGAATGGATTTGTTGACAATGCGACAGCTTTTATCGTAATAGTCCAGGAGTCACCCAATTTTACAGCTCGTTTAGGTGGCTGGATTCGCAACAAGCATTTCCCATTGATTGATTGCGGAATCGTGGCGTCTCACATAATATTGGCGGCTACGGACATGGGTGTGGGGTCGTGTGTGCTTGGGTGGTTTGACGAGTCGGCGTTGAGGAAGTCGCTTGGCGTTCCTCGCGGTAAGCGCATATTGCTGGCAGTGGCGTTGGGGTATTCGACTGACGAGCCACGACTACACTCACGTAAATCGCCTGAGGAAATGTCAAGTGAGAATGTATATAAATAAGTTAAATATATTTAAAAATAATAGTTTGATTGTTAATGCGCGTCAACGAAGAAGCTGTTGAGTTGCACAACGCATAATAATATAGTATCTTTGTAAACAGAATCGACAACCGGAGGGGGCGACAGTCCTCTCCTTTTGTTTATATACTATACAAAATCAATGATTGACAAACAATTACTTACCGATACAATTGTCAAGGAGATAGCTGACCCTGACTTGTTTCTTGTCGATGTGTCGATTAATTCGGGCAATTCAATAGTTGTTGAAATTGACAGCATGAAAAGCGTCGATCTCGACACTTGTGCCAAGATTACACGTGCCATAGAAGCTCAATTTGACCGTGATGTCGAGGATTATGAGCTTGAGGTTGGTTCGTCGGGGTTGACCTCTCCATTTAAAGTGCGTCAACAATATGTCAAAAATGTTGGCAATGAAGTGGAAGTGCTTACTGCCGACGGTCGTAAACTTAAAGGAGTGCTTACTGCCGTAGGAGATGAAGATTTCACAATCGAGATTGCCAAGAAGGTGAAAGTCGAGGGGAAAAAACGCCCTGAGGAAGTGATAGAGCCAGAAACTTTGCAATTCGTTGCAACCAAATATGTAAAATATTCAATACAATTCAAATAAAATAGCAACAACTTATGGCTAAGAAAGAGGAATCCACCAATATGGTGGAACGTTTTGCCGAATTTAAGGAACTAAAACATATTGACAAGGCAACAATGATAAGTGTCTTGGAGGAGTCATTCCGCAATGTACTTGCTAAAATGTTTGGTACTGATGAAAATCTTGACGTCATCATGAATCCGGACAAAGGCGATGTACAGATTTTCCAAAATCTAGAAGTCGTACCTGATGGAGAAGTGACCAATCCTTATACTCAGATTTCATTAACAGATGCTCGTGCTGACCAAAATCCTGATGTGGAGGTAGGCGAGGAACATACTCGAGAAATTATTTTTGCTGATTTTGGTCGTCGTGCAATTCTCAATCTTCGTCAAACACTTCAATCTAAGATTCTCGATCTTCGCAAAGAAGCTATATTCTCGCAATTTAAGGGACGCGAAGGAGAACTCGTATCGGGCGAGGTGTATCAGACATGGGCACGTGAGACGTTGCTTCTAGATACAGATGAAAACGAACTCTTGTTGCCAAAGAGCGAGGCAATTCCCGGAGACTTCTTCCGCAAAGGAGAGACTGTGCGTGCAGTCATATCAAAAGTAGACAACAAAAACAATAATATCCGCATAACCGTTTCGCGTACATCTGACGACTTTTTGCGTCGTCTCTTTGAACTCGAAGTGCCTGAAATTCACGATGGACTCATCAACATACGTGCTGTAGCTCGCATCCCCGGTGAACGTGCTAAGATTGCCGTAGAAAGCTATGACGATCGTATAGATCCGGTAGGGGCATGTGTTGGCGTTAAAGGGTCGCGTATCCATGGCATTGTAAGAGAGTTACGTAATGAAAATATCGATGTAATTAACTTCACTACCAATCCGCAACTATTCATTCAGCGTGCATTGAGTCCGGCCAAGATTTCATCAATCCGTTTGAATGAGGAAGAAAAACGAGCAGAAGTATTTCTTCGTCCCGAAGAGGTGCCCTTGGCAATTGGTAAGGGAGCGCTCAACATTAAGCTCGCATCTAAACTCACCGGTTATGTTATTGATGTGTATCGTGACAGTGGCGATGAGTTTAATGATGATATTTATCTCGATGAATTTAAAGATGAAATCGACACATGGGTCATCGATGCTCTTAAAAATATAGGTTGTGTCACTGCCAAGAATGTTCTAGCTTTACCGCGTGAACTTATTATTGAAAAAGCCGACCTTGAAGAAAGTACCGTAGATCACGTAATATCGATACTACAGGCCGAATTTGAAGACTAATTTCCTTATCCCATAAAGTATTATATGGCGCAATATAAAATAAGCAAAGTAGCAAAGGACTTAAACATAGCCCTACCAACCGTAATTGAATTTTTACAAAAGAAAGGTATCGACATCGAGATGAATCCCAATTCACGAATCGATGACGCTGCCTATGACATGCTTGTCAATGCCTATAGCAGTGATAAGGATTTGAAGTCAAAATCGGAAAAGTTCTCATCCGAACGCCAGAAAGAGAGAACAAAACCGGCTTCCCAACCTGTAGCCCAAAAACAACCAGAAGAAATAAAATTGACTGTTGAGGGCAATAAACCACGTGTAGTAGGTCATATCGATCTTGATAATATTGGCAAGAAAAAGCCGGAGCCTGCTCAACCGGTCAATGATGTTGACCAACCTAAGGAGGAGATGCCTGTTGAGGTAGTAAAACCAAAAGAGGAGTCTAAGCCTGAGGAGAAGAAACCGGAGCAACAACCCAAGGTCGAAGTAAAAAAAGTTGAAGTTAAGCAACCGGAACAGCCGGTTGTGCCTACTCAGCCCAAAGTTGAGGAGGTAAAGACTAAAGCTAAAGAAGAAAAACCAGCTCATGAAGTTGTTAAACAGGTAGAGGTAAAAGTCAAAGAGAATGAAATAGAACACACTCCCGTTTCCACAAAAAAGGAAGCAGAGGAAATATTCTCAATTGACCGCCCTAAAGCCGGGCCAACGATAAATGTTGTTGGCAAAATCGATTTGTCTGCTTTAAATCAGCAGACAAGGCCTAAGAAAAAGTCAAAGGAGGAACGCCGAAATGAGCGTATTGCTAAAGAACGAGTGTCTAATGGCGGTAATGCAAATCAAGGAAATGCAAATGCATCCTCTGGTGACCGCAAGAAACGTAAGCGCATCGGGAAGGAAAAGGTTGATATTGAGAAGACATCCAATCAACAACCTATAGCAGGCAATTCTCGTGGCGATCATGGAAACAACCGTAGAGATAAAGCGCCAAAAGAGGCTCGTGTCAAGCGTATTCTCAATAATGAAGTAAATGAAGAAGATGTGCAAAAGCAGGTAAAAGAAACGCTTGCACGTCTCACAAACAAAGATAAAGGACAGAAAAAGGCGGCAAAATGGCGTAGAGAAAAGCGAGAAGCATTCCAATCTCGTGAACGTGAAGCGGCCGAAATGGAAGCTGCAGAAAGCCGTGTGCTGAAGTTGACAGAATTTGTAACAGCCAATGACCTTGCTGTGATGATGGACATTCCTGTTAACAATGTAATTGCAACATGCATGAATATTGGAGTTATGGTGTCAATCAATCAGCGTCTTGATGCTGAAACAATCAATATTGTTGCCGAAGAATTCGGGTTCCAGACTGAGTATGTATCGGCTGAGGTTGTTGAGGCCATACAGCAGGAAGAGGATAGTGAAGATGAACTCGTAACTCGACCTCCCATTGTTACAGTTATGGGACACGTTGACCATGGTAAAACGTCTTTGCTCGACTATATACGTAGCGCCAATGTAATCGCCGGTGAAGCCGGTGGTATAACACAGCACATTGGAGCATATAATGTTAAACTGAAGGACGGTCGTCGCATAACATTCCTTGACACACCCGGTCACGAAGCCTTTACAGCTATGCGTGCGCGTGGAGCTAAGGTTACCGACTTGTGTATCATTATAGTTGCAGCCGATGATAATGTGATGCCTCAAACAGTTGAGGCCATCAACCATGCTTCAGCTGCCGGTGTGCCTATAGTGTTTGCAATTAATAAGATTGATAAGCCAACAGCCAATCCTGATAAGATTAAGGAAGAATTAGCTGCAATGAATTATCTTGTAGAAGATTGGGGCGGAAAGTACCAATCACAAGATATCTCAGCTAAGAAAGGGATTGGTGTTGAAGACCTTATGGAAAAGGTCTTGCTTGAAGCGGAAATGCTTGATTTGAAGGCAAATCCTGATCGAATGGCTGTAGGTTCAATCATAGAGTCTTCGCTTGACAAGGGACGTGGCTATGTGGCTACGGTACTTGTTCAAAATGGGACACTCCATGTCGGTGATACAATTCTTGCCGGGACACATCATGGACGCATCAAAGCTATGTTTAATGAGCGTAATCAGCGCATCAAAGAAGCCGGCCCGGCCACTCCGGCATTGATTCTCGGCTTGAATGGAGCTCCTACGGCAGGTGACACATTCAATGTCATGGAAAGCGAACAAGAAGCTCGCGAAATCGCTACTAAGCGTGAACAATTGCAACGTGAACTCGGATTGCGAACCAATAAACGTATGACGCTTGAAGAGATAGGTCGTCGTCGTGCAATTGGCAACTTCCATGAACTCAATATAATCGTCAAGGGTGACGTTGATGGCTCTATTGAAGCTCTTTCTGATTCGCTTATCAAGCTATCAACAGAAGAGATTCAAATCAATGTGTTGCATAAGGCTGTCGGTGAAATCTCAGAGAGCGATGTTACACTTGCTGCCGCATCAGATGCGGTTATTATCGGATTCCAGGTGCGTCCATCATTGGCTGCACGTCGCGCCGCCGAGCGAGATGGAGTTGAAATACGCTTATATTCGGTAATCTATCAGGCTCTTGAAGAAGTTAAAGATGCAATGTCGGGTATGCTTGCTCCCGAACTCAAAGAAGAGGTGGTTGGAACAGCCGAAGTGTTGCAAACCTACAAAATTTCTAAGGTTGGTACAATTGCCGGAGCGATTGTGCGTGAAGGTAAGATTAAGCGGTCTTGCAAGATTCGCATTATCCGCGAGGGTATTGTGCGTTACACAGGAGAACTTGGGTCGCTCAAGCGATTTAAGGACGATGCCAAGGAAGTTTTGTCGGGATATGATTGCGGCTTGAGTATTGCCGGATACAATGACCTTCAAGAAGGTGACATTATTGAAGCTTTTGAAGAAGTTGAAGTAAAGAAGCAACTTTAAGAAAATAGATTTTATATGCCTACAGCCTACATAAACATAGGCTCAAATAAGGGCGACCGATTGGCTTATATTGAGCAATCGGTCGCTCTTATTGAACATTTGTGTCAATGTCAGGCTCGAAGGGCGACATTGGTAAAAAGTTCTCCTTGGGGTTATTATTCCGACAATGAATACTTAAATCTTGGTATTGCTGTGGAGACAGCTATAGAACCATTGCATCTTATGACCCGATTACTTGAGATTGAGCGTAGTATATCTACAGATTGCCATCGCGATAAATATGGAAATTATGTGGATAGGTGCATTGATATCGATTTAATAGCGATAGACGATATTGTTATTGAGTCGGCGAAACTCACACTGCCTCATCCGAGGATGCATTTACGCGAGTTTGTATTGCTACCAATGGATGAACTTGTTCCCGACTGGGTTCATCCTATATTCCTTCTCACTCCGCGTCAAATGCTTGATAAGTTGTCGGCAAACCACTTTTTTTGACTGCTTGTTGGCTTTATATTCAGCTATTTTTGCTAAGTTTGTGTTAGACTGACAATTCTATTAGGGTGTTAATGGAAAAGTTGATGCAATATATCTGGCAATACCGTCTATGGCTTCAGCAAGACATGAAGACTGTTGACGGGCGTCGTGTGCAGGTCATAGATCCAGGACGGCTCAATACCGATGCCGGCCCTGACTTTTTCAATGCCAAGATAAAAATAGACGGACAGTTATGGGCGGGCGATGTTGAAATTCACGTTAGGGCCTCGGATTGGCATCGTCATCACCATGACAATGACAAGGCTTACGACTCGGTGATATTGCATGTAGTGGAGAAGGACGATTGTAGCATAGTGAGAAGTGACGGCAGTGTAATTGCTCAATTACGAATGCCTTGTTCTCCGACTTTTCATGAAAGCTATCGCCAACTTGTAGATAAGGCGGCTTGTGGCAATGAATTGCCATGTATCGATGAGATTAAAGAGATGGAAAAATTGCATCTTTCGGGGTGGATCGATACTTTGGCTTATGAGAGATTATATCGCAAAAGTGATCGCATATTATCGTTGTTGAATCGTTTTGCCGGTGATTGGGAGCAGACGTGTTATGTGACATTTGCGCGTGCCTTGGGCTTTGGCACTAATTCAGAGCCGTTTGAGCGTCTTGCGATGAGTATCCCATTGCGATTTATGGGAAAGCATAGTGATTCGCAATTAAGTATAGAGGCTCTGCTTTTTGGACAGTCGGGATTGCTTGATAACGTCAGTTCTACTGATGCTTATATTGAAATGCTCGTCAAGGAATATCGTTTTTTGGCAGGTAAATTCGACTTACAGCCAATTAAATCTCCCGGATGGAAAATGTCGCGAATGCGTCCGGCCAATTTCCCTCATCGTCGCATTGCCTATCTTGCATCAATGGTGTTTGGTGGGTTTAGGTTGATGTCGCGTATTATCGATGTGACGTCAATAGAAGAAGCTTGCCGGTTGTTTGATATTGAGATTTCAGGATATTGGTCAACCCATTTTACTCCCGGAAATGGGATTGAATCAGGGGCTCAAACTTCAGCGTTGAGCAGAGGGTCGATATACTCACTTATCATAAATGTTGTAGTCCCATTGTTGCATGCTTATGGCGTATCAACGGGAAATGAAGGCTATGAAACTCGTGCTTTTGACTTGTTACATGGAATGAAAGCTGAGAGTAACACTATTGTTGCTCTGTTTCAGCATGCAGGAGTGGTATGTAACGATGCATTTACATCGCAGGCTCTTATTGAATTGCGAAGAGAATATTGCGAAACGCGCAAGTGCTTGTATTGTCGCATCGGTCATAGAATGTTGTCAAAGAAGGCTCATAATAAGCAGAACGGGCGTAATTGATAGGAGAATATTTGATATGAGATACGCAGAAAAAATTGTAGCTTCATTAATTTTGTTGATGTTATCGGCGTTAACAGTCAAAGCCCAATCGGCAGTAGTTGTTGTCGGGGCAGCCCGGTGTGATGAATATGTGTCGATATTGGACGGAAAGAAGGTCGGACTGTTGTCTAATCACACAGGGATGGTAGGTGATAAGCACACTCTTGATGTAATGCTCGACGCCGGAGTAGATGTGGTGACGTTGTTTTCTCCCGAACATGGTTTTAGGGGAACGGCCGATGCCGGTGAGCAAATTGATAATTCCGTTGATGAGGCTACTGGCAAACCTATAGTGTCGCTATATGGACGAGGTAAAGCGACCCGATTGGCCAAGTCTATTGAGTCGCTCGACATTGTTGTTGTTGATTTGCAAGATGTTGGGACGCGATTTTATACCTACTATATCACGATGCTTGATGTCATGAATGAAGCTGCTCGGCAAGGGCGCGAAGTTGTTGTGTTTGATCGACCTAATCCTAATGGAATGATTGTGGATGGGCCGGTGTTAAACATGTCGTTGCAGTCGGGCGTTGGTAGGTTGCCAATTCCGGTGTTGCATGGCTTAACGCTTGGTGAATTGGCGATGATGGCCAACGGAGAAGGTTGGCTTGAAGAAGGGCGTCGTGTTGGTTTGCATATAATAACGTGCCTAGGCTACTCACATTCTGTTCGTTACCAATTGCCGACAGCTCCATCGCCCAATCTGTCGACAATGGAGGCTGTTTATCTTTATCCGTCATTATGCTATTTTGAAGGCACAGTGGCTAGTGTCGGTCGTGGGACGGATAAGCCATTTCTTGTTTATGGGCATCCCAATATGTCAGACAGGGGATTTTCGTTCAAACCCCAAAGCAAATCCGGAGCAAAATATCCACCATTACTCGGTCGGAAATGTAATGGCGTGGATCTTAGTGGGCTTGATTCTGATTCGGTTATAGCTAAAGGTGTTGATTTATCATACATTATCGACGCTTATCACAATATGCAGTCGGGGAAAGAGAGTTTTTTTACATCGTTTTTTGACAAACTTATTGGAAATGACAAGGTGAGGAGCATGATTGTCGACGGGTATAGTGCCAAAGAAATCAAGGCGACTTGGCGTGATGAAGTGGAAAAGTTCAAAATGCTGAGACGTAAATATTTATTATATCCCGAAGAATGAGTCTAAGGGATCATGATATTGGTCTGTTATTTAGATTATTTATCGCGCGAGATTATATAGTCAAATATGGATATAAATGCACGGCGTGTATCGCTATCAGGGAAATAGCTTATTATGTCAACGGCTTCTTCCCTAAGATTGTGCATGCGTTCGTAGGCATAGTCAATACCTCCATTGTCTTTGGCATAATTGATGAGCATATCAATTTGCTCAGTAGTCAGTTCGTCGTTTTTCACGAGTTCTACCATGCGTTTATGTTCAGGGTGGTCTGTCAGTCCTAACGCATAAAGTAACGGAAGGGTGATTTTGCCTTCGCGAAGGTCGTTTCCGGTTGGTTTCCCCACTTTTGAATCTTCGTAGTAGTCAAATATGTCATCACGAATTTGGAAGCATAAACCAAATAGATGAGCGAAGCGACTCAATCGCTCAATGTCTTCTTTGGGAGCGTTTATGGCATATCCGCCAAGTTTGACGCATGTGACAAATAAAGACGCAGTCTTGCTGTCGATAATGTCAAGATAGCAACTTTCATCTACGATGTGTTTGCGAGCTACTTGTATTTGGTCAATTTCTCCCAACGATAACGTTCGCCCGAGTTCTCCAATCGCATTTATAATGCGCATGTCGCCTGTCTCAACAGCGCGGTGAAGCGATGTTGAGACAAAAAAGTCTCCAACCAATACAGCGATGCGGTTATCCCACACTGCGTTGACAGTTGGACGGTTGCGGCGTAATTGCGTATCATCAACTACATCATCATGTATTAATGATGCGTTATGAAGTAGTTCAACCGAAGCGGCTGCTGAAATCACTTTATCGTCAATCGAGCCAAACAACTTTGCGCTCAACATGACAAGCAACGGACGAATCTGCTTGCCTTTTGTCTCAAGATAGCGCTCTACAACATCATTCATAAGAGAATTGGATGTGTGCAACGACTGCCTGATGCTGTCGTTAAGCATCTTAAGCTCTGATGATATTGAATGTTGTATTGTTTCTAATCCGGTCATGTAAGAAATTTGGTCTTGCAAAATTAGTAAAATCTCCAATTTATGCCTATATTTATACTCATTTTATTGACTTGTTCACCCAAAATATCCTCTAATGAACGATAAAAAGTTGTTTCTGCTCGATGCCTATGCGTTGATATATCGAGCATACTATGCTATGATACGTGCACCGCGCTTTACATCTCGCGGATTTAATACATCGGCGATATTCGGATTTGTAAACACTCTTGAAGAAATTTTACAGAAAGAAAATCCAAGCCACATAGCAGTGTGTTTTGACCCACATGGTTCTACGTTTCGCCATGAGGCCTATCCTGAATACAAGGCGCAACGAGATAAGCAACCTGAAGATATAACAGCATCATTGCCTTACATCAAAGACATAATTTCAGCATACAATATAGCCATAGTTGAAGTCCCGGGATATGAAGCTGATGATGTGATTGGAACTTTGTCGCGACAAGCAGAGTCTCAGGGCTTTACAACTTACATGATGACACCGGATAAGGATTATGGACAATTGGTCACCGACAAGGTGTATATTTATCGGCCGTCAAGTAAAGGCGGCGAGTCGGAAATACGTGGCCCTCAGCAAGTTTGTGAACGATATGGAGTGACTTCTCCGTCGCAGGTTATTGACTTGCTTGCTCTTGAAGGTGATGCGGTCGACAATGTACCCGGGTGTCCCGGAGTTGGAGAAAAAACCGCTGTAAAACTTATCGAAGAGTGGGGGTCGGTTGAAAATTTGATAGCAAATGTCGAAAACTTAAAAGGTGCTCTTCAAAAGAAAATTTCTGAGAATGTCGAAAAAATACGTTTTTCTAAATTTCTTGTGACAATAAAGACCGATGTCCCGGTCTCTCTTGATGTCGATGATTTTGCTCGAAAAGAGGTAGATGTGGATAAATTGGTGGATATATTTACTGAGTTGGAATTTAAGCAATTTATCAAACGCACACTCGACCGTGCGGGGCGAAAAGAATCGACCCAGTCGGCAGTATCACAACAATATATAGAGCCGACTATGCCGGCCACCGATGGCATGATGTCGTTATTTGACTTGGTTGATACTCAACCGCAGACTATGGCTTCTGAGTCAATAACTGCTTGTGACTATGCTGTTGTTGATGATGTGGAAAGTTTGGCAAGGATTGTCGATGAGGCAATTACGTCTCCGGCAGTAGGCTTTACGGTATATGGTGTAGGCGTGGACACTATGTCGGAGGTGATATGTGGTATTGCGATATCAACTGCTGAAAATAAAGCCCGATATGTGGCGTTGAATCCGGAGAGTCGTGATTTTGATGCGATTATAGCCGAGTTGACTCGATTATGCCAGTCTCCCGATGTCGTCATGGTGAGCCATGATGTTAAGCATGATTACTTGTTGTTAAAAAGGTTGGGCATTCCTATGATTGCCGACTATTATGATACTTCTGTAGCTCATTATCTGCTTGAGCCGGAAATGAATCATTCGTTGGGACGAGTGGCGGCGGCTTATCTTGATTATCGTATACTTGATTATGATGACGACTCTGCGTCTCGCAAAAAATCTGCAATCCCTTTACCGGTCGGAGAAGAAATGCAACGTACGTGTGAAGTTGCTGATGTGACACTGCGATTGTTCAAAGTCATGAAATCAAATATTGCCGATAAGGGGCTTGGCAATCTAATGGACGAGATTGAATTGCCTTTGGTCAAAGTGCTTGCCGATATGGAGTGGAACGGCGTACGTGTAGATGTTAAGCAACTTGCATCACTTTCGCGTAAATTGACGGTTCAAATGCATGATATGGAACGTCAGGCCTATGAACTTGCCGGAGGCCCATTTAATATTGCCTCTCCAATGCAAGTGGGTGAAGTGCTTTTTGAACGGTTGAAAATAGACGAAAAAGCTCGTCGCACCAAGCGAGGGTCTTATTCTACCACAGAAGAAGTCCTTGAGAAATATCGTACCGCCCATCCTATTGTAGGGTTGATACTTGATATACGAGGTATGCGTAAATTGTTGGCAACATATATTGATGCATTGCCATCGTTGATAAATTCGTCAACAGGTCGTATCCACACTACATTTAATCAGACGGCAACCGCTACCGGTCGTTTGTCGTCGGCTAATCCTAATCTACAAAATATACCTATCCGTACCGATAATGGTCGTGAAATACGTCGGGCTTTTGTTGCCGATCATGGACATTTGCTTTTAAGTGCCGATTATTCTCAGATTGAATTGCGCGTAATCGCTGATCTCAGCAAAGACCCCGATATGATTGGCGCGTTTTTATCCGGAGCGGATATACATAGAGCAACGGCTGCGCGTATATACAACGAGCTAATGGAAAATGTGACCGAAGAGCAACGGCGTCGAGCCAAGACTGCCAATTTCGGCATTATATATGGCATCTCGGCATTTGGATTGTCAGAACGTCTGCACATACCGCGTTCTGAGGCAAAAATGCTTATTGATGGATATTTTGCCACCTATCCGCGTGTGCGCGATTACATAGACAGTTCTATTGAGAAAGCGCGTAATGATGGATTCGTGACTACAATAAAAGGGCGAAAGCGCATGCTCCCTGACATAAACTCGCGGAATGCAGTTGTGCGTGGATATGCTGAGCGAAATGCGGTCAATGCTCCGATACAAGGCTCTGCCGCCGACATCATAAAGATTGCGATGGTAAATATTGTTCGCGATATGCAACAAGAGGGTTTGAAGTCACGAATGCTAATTCAAGTACATGACGAATTAGTGTTTGACGTCGTACCCGATGAACTTGAGCGACTCATGCAAATTGTTATAAGCGACATGAAAAATGCATATCATGGCAATGTCCCTCTCGAGGTTTCAACCGGAAGTGGCTCAAATTGGCTTGATGCCCATTGACAGTTGCATTTCAAGGTGCTTAATCATTATAATTGGCAAGAGCATCACGTAGATTGCAGATCATCATTGCTTTCAATTCAGGAGGCGAAATTACGGTGACTTTTGGGCCGTAGGATAGTAGTTCTTGAACAAAGTCAGGAGTGATGCGTATGCGGTAATAAAATATGGAATAGGAGTCGTGTATAGCCTCATGTTGAGAGTGGTGTAACGGAACAGAGCGAAAATATTTGGCTTGACGTGAATCGGTGCGAATGGCTACTTGTTTAACTGAGCCTTCATCGAAAATGATGCCATAACTATCATGGAAATAAGTTTCAGGATCAAAATCTTCGGGCATGGTAAATGTTGATGACTGTATGGTTACATCACTCATTCTGTCAAGTGCGTAGGTCTTTATCAAATTTTCCTTGGTATTTCGTCCGGTCACATACCAGCGTTGTTTAAATATCTTCAAGAAATAAGGCTCGACTGATACTCCAGGAGAGGAATTAATGCGGGAGAACGGATGATAGTCAAACTTTATTGATCGTGATTCTTTGAGAGCATCGACTAAAATAGGAAGGTGTTGACGAGCGGATGGAACATTCTCTAAAAAGATTCGGTCAGATACCTCGCGTGAATCATTAAGCATATTGCTTATGGCGGCTGAGTTTAGTAACCAATCGGTGACATTTTCATGGTGAGTGTCGCCCTGATCTATATAGTACTCAAATGTGGACGGGTTACACTCGATATTGACATTAAACAATTCTTCTATGGCCTGTCTATAGCTGTAGAATGTTCGTCGAGGTAATGATTCGCCATTGGAGAAAGGCGAACGTTTCCATAGTTCGTTGAGTTCCTCGCGAGTGATTGTCCCATAGCGTCTAATAGTGTCAATCAGCCATATATATCTATTTAACAGATTGCGTGCCATTGTATGTTGTTATATGAGTGGTTGTTGATTAGCTATTGTGGCGGAGTGATACGATAAATAATCCTATGGTAGTAAACAAGGCATTGATTATCAGTAGTTCGAAGCCTATTTCGTAATCAAAATATTTAAATAGTGCATATTTTAATATCCAACTAATAATCGGAGATAGCACACACACGAGTGGTACCCACCCATCTCTGACTTTACGCTTGGTAAACATTCCGAATAAAAACATTCCTAAAATGGGACCATATGTATAGGATGCTAATGTGTAAACTGCACTAATGGCATCTTCTTCACTCAACAAATAAAATAAAATAATTACCAAGCCCATGAGGGACGACATGCCTATATGCACAATCTTGCGTAAGCGAGAAAGACGAGAGTCTTCGAGGTTTGATGCATTAAGGATGTCAACCGTAAAAGAAGTTGTTAGTGATGTAAGCGCGGAGCCGGCAGCAGAATAGGCTGCCGACACCAAGCCTAATATAAACAGAATCCCGACTATTATTGGAAGAGAGGGATGCGTTGCTACCAGACCAAATAGTTCATCGCTTTTGGTCGGCATTGCTAAACCGGGAGTTTCGTTAACATAAATCACGAGCAATGTACCAAGCAATAAAAACATTGCAATTACAAAAAATTGCAAGATAGAGCTGACAATCATGTTTTTTTGCGACTGACCGGAGTCCCGACAAGCCAGGTTGCGTTGCATCATGTCTTGGTCAAGGCCGGTCATGGCAATAGTCATGAATGCTCCGGCAAAAAATTGTTTCCAGAAATATATGCCGCGTGTAGGGTCGTCGAAATAAAATATTCGTGATGTTTTGTCATCGGCGATTACATTTACCAATTCCCCAAACGAGAGCCCTAAATTGTTGGCAATGAAATAAATGCTTAGTACGACCGACATTATCAGACAGAAACTTTTAAGGACGTCGGTCCAGATCACGGCTTTTACTCCACCTCTAAATGTGTATAGCCATATCAAAGTGATTGTAACAACAACATTTAAAGTAAATGGCACTCCCAATGGGTCAAAAACCAATGGCTGTAGGACTATGCATACTACAAAAAAGCGCACTGACGCTCCGAGAATTTTGGATATGAAAAAGAACCAGGCTCCGGTCTTGTAGGTGGCCATCCCAAACCGTTCGCCTAAATAGCCATATATCGAAATGAGGTTACGTTTGTAAAATAGAGGTATTAGCAAATATGCTATAACAGCATACCCTGCAATGAAGCCAAGTGCCATCTGGAGATAGCTGTAACCCTTGTCGACAACCATTCCGGGCACGCTTATAAAGGTTACTCCGGAGATGGCTGCGCCAATCATGGCAAAAGCAACTAATGGCCATGGCGCCTGGCGATTGCCGGTAAAGAACGCCGCATTGTCACTTCTTCGTGAGGCAAAATGGCTTACGGCAAAAAGCATCACAAAATAAGCTATGATTGTAAGGATTACAACTGTTGGGGTCATGACGATTAATCGTTATCGTTTGCGCAATAAGAAATTTTCAGCACGTCCGGGTGTCATCAACTCCCATAGCGATGCAACTGTCCAGCCGGGTGCAAAATAAGTGTTGTAGAAGCCTTTGCCGTTTTTGCCATAATCCCAGTAAGTGTGTTGTACGACTTCAGGGTAGTAGCCCGGCTTGGCAATGCCGCAAAGCCGGTCGGTCGTCGGTAGTAGTTGTCGCATTGATGTGAAAGTGACATCGGCCATTGCTGCAAAGCGGTCTTCTCCATGGTATTTGGCGAGCCATCGCAATACATCTGCAAATTCAAACACAAATACGTCGATATGGTTGTTTTCAACTGACACATTGCCCCAACCGCGAGATTTCAACTTGAGGTTTCCCAACATTTGACCTTGGGCAAATGGAACATCCCACAGATAATACCACGACAAGGCAAAGTAGGCGGCCGTTTTAGAGAGATTGGCGTAGTGGCGTTGTTCGTCTCCTTTAGTGACTAACGCTAAATAATAAGTAGCTGTTGCTGCATACAATGAGGCCTCTTTGTCTTCACAATAGGCATCGAGAGTCGACGAGAAATAGTCGGCTTTGCTGATGATTTCTTTTTCTAAATAGTCGGCTGAGCGTTTAGCGCTTTCGAGGTAGCGTTTGTCTCCAAAATATTTGTATGCCATGACAAGTGGCAATGTCGCTGATGGAGTGCTGCCGCCTGATCCGTCCACAATCGATTTGTCGTCGCGAAACTTGCGAGGAAAACTGCCATCGGTGTTTTGCAAATCAATGATGCGGTCGAGGAGTTGTCGCATGCGATTTTCCCATTCGGGGTGTTTGCGTCCGTTTTGCTTTTCATAATCAAGATAGTGAAGAATGCCATATAAACCTTCAGATTGGCGGCGTATGCTATAGACATCAGTCTCTATGCCAGTTCCATAATTGATATGTTCGCGGAAAAAACCACCGGGAGTAAATCCCTTTGATAGATAGCTGTTCAATATGTTTTGGCTATTACTTTTAAGGCGGTCGATATTGTGGGCGTTGCCATATTCCCATGCATTGAACGCATTGAGCAATACTCGTCCGAGAAATCCGATTTCAGCATAACCGACACTTACGCAATCGTCTGTGCGTAATTCAGCTCCGGAGGTGTAAATCAACTCTTGGTTGTCAACGTATGACGACAAGAAGTATTCGCTCATCACGGCTTTCATTTCATCGACGGTAGGTACGTTTTCGACAATTGTTGGAGTGAATGAATCGTAGCAATATTCCCATGTGTTTTTAATAAAGTCTGAGTAGCTGTCACTCTTGCTTGTGCGCAATGTCCATGTCAAAGTGAGACTTTCCCCTTTATTCATTTTGTGAAAAGCTTTGACTGATGGAGCAAGTGTGAGTTTGCGTACATAGCTATGGGGCGTTTCTTTAAATGGGAAACCATAGGTTAATGTCGCTATTCCGTTGCAATTTTCAAATCCGGTAAATCCAATATCTGTCCTATCTGACAATATTACCTCACCTTCTTTAACAGCCATTAAAGCATCGTGTTTAATAGCGTCAGTTCTCATTACCGATATACTTTGGCCGCTTGTTTCATCGTATATTGCAGTCAATGGGCAACTAAGGCGATCTTCTCTTACGGTCCAGCTGTCAGCGACATGAAAGGAGGGAGATTGCCCGGGAGAACGTAAATTGCGGCGATACCAAAAGCCAGGCATGTAAAACAAGCAGTTGTCGTGTGACATGCCTATAGAAGAGCGTTCTCCATAGTTAATGCATATGTCGTCCAATGCTACCAACAGGAGCTCGATATGTTGTAGGTTGCCATCTTCTTTAGTTTTGCGATAAATGAGCATTGGTACGTCTGCTCCTGCGTCAAGACGATAATTATATGCCGGTATGTCTGATTTGACAGATTTTAATTGGTGTTGAGTCGCGTTATTCCCAGGAGACTTAACCGACAGCCAAGATTCGACATTAAAATCGGAGGCACATAGATTGATAGGCATTAGCATTATCAATGACATAAAAAAAGTACTTATAACGATACTGATTTGCTTAGGGGTGTAATGTTTCATTATAATGTTTTTTAGGTTGGGTATTTTATTCTATTATCAACAAATTTATGAAAAAAGGCTTAAATAATCAACCGAAATCATGACGATAGTGTATTTAGGGCTGACTATTAATGTATTAAGCTAAAAATATCGGAAATGCTGAAAAATGGTAAAACGACAAAAATTAACTCATACGGTGTGGAGAAGATACGCAATGAAGGGTAAATGAGAATATGAGGGCAAAAAGAGAAAGTCTGCTATCTTTTTTCGCTTGTCAATTTTCCAATAGGCAGTCGTAATATTCTGTATATCGGTAAGCTGACAAAGTAATCACAAGCCATAAAACGTCATCGGATGGCAGTGTGGCAAAAGAAAAATTTATCTGAGTGGGAACAACGCTTTACAAGATTGTGGAGCAACCGAGACTGAGCGGTTGATATGTGAAGAAGCGTATCCCTTGGAACAATGAAACGCTCCGCCATGACTATGGTAAGGACGACATCGGCAGTGTTTCCAAGTATGACGGATTTTGTACCATATCCAACCACATCGGCAAGCTCCTAAATCTCTATGAGCCGATTTACCACCAACCGCAAGAGGGAGATTTTCCCTCTATCCGTTCATTTGTGGAGCATATCTTCGGTAAGCAATACGAGTTGGAATTGGACTATCAACAACTCACCTTATTACACGCACACAGCCCGAAGAACTCTCCGAATAATTCCTACGCCAATCGCCAATTGTCATGACTGATGAAATACTTGACCTTTGGAGTTTCAACCTCGTCTTGTATAAGCCCGGCCTCTTTAAGTTCTTTCAAATGTTGTGAAACATAGCTTCTGCTATGGGCAATTCTTCGTGAATGTCGCTAAAATAGCACAGCGTCTGTTTCACCAGGAATTGCAAGATTGCTATTCGTACAGGGTGTCCCATTGCCTTTGCAAAGCGTGCAGCCTGTTATTGCGTAATGCTATAATCTATATTTGCCATATCCACATATTGTTTGTTTTTCGCAAACAATACGAATAATGTATGAAACGATAAAGAAATACCGGACTTGTATTTTCAATTAAGACCCTTCTCTGACCTTTTTAGTCATGAGTTACCATATTGTGGCAAAGCAACGAAGATTTCATAAATACAAACGGATGCTGTCTCTATGCCCAATTTAGATAATCTGAGAGACTATCAAATGATTGATTATGAGTGTGCTGTTGTCTTTGGGATGTGTGGTGATGGGTGATTGTCAAATAGGTGCAAAATATTTAAATTTTTAGAGTTTGTCGTTTTTTTGTAATTATAGCATAGAGAAAACGCAATCTTGGGATTGGTTTTTTTACATTTTTTTTGAATCGGGATGCCGCTAATAATATTAGTACTACTATCCCAAATAAAAATGTATAGCCATAAAGGTCTCGAAGTGAAGCGATCATAGCTTCTATCCCGATGTGGTTTAAACACTCTGTAGATTCAAGCAAACTTAAATTAATATGGGAGCCGATATCGGCCAAATGTTTGTTCATCTGTAATGTTAACCCATGTTGGTATATGGCATCACCGATAGGCGAACCAATGCCAGTGCGGATGAACCCGAGAATACAAAGCACTTGAAAATAGTTTTTGAATGGAGCAGTCGCTTGTATGTATACGGTTAAAGCAATAAAGATCGCCAAGTGTCCAAAACCGCAACATGCAAGGGGCAAATATAGTTTTTCTAGATTAGTGTAGGGTGTAACAACAAAATACATAGAGGACACATACACCATTATCATAGCAAAACCTACAAACGTTACAAGCTTATGAGGCCATTTTAAGTGAATTAATGCAAAACATGAAAATGTTGCGCCCAATAAAGACCCAATAAACTCAAATAGTTTCAGCGTGCTTAGATTTAGTGCGTCCCAATGAAGTATGGCTCCAGTATAGATGTTCTGCAATAAGTTCTTTGATGCCAATATGATTGACAAACATAAGAACGCAATCATCAGATTGGTCAAATTGTTAACTCTAAATGCTGCGATTTCTAAAAACGGATGGCGAATATAATTCATTCTGGCTATATTAAATCCCAAAGAAATGAGTGCAATGCCAAATGCAATTCTGATGTAGAGCGAATTAAACCAATCAAGTTGATAGCCATATTGAACAATGAAAATCAAGGATAAAATAAATATTGCCCATAGCACCATCCCTAACCAATCAATTCCTAGTAGGGGCATTTTGGGCATTGGACGAAACGGTCGCATCAGCAGTTTTGCCAATAAGATTACTGATAGCAGCAAACCGATGGCAAGCAAATGTAGATGTTGCCAATCATAATAATAGATAAGATGCATGCAGAATGCATCGAACAGGTGGATGACTCCTAACACTATGAAGAAAACAAATGAAAGAAATACCGCATAATTATAGGAAGGAGTGATTTTGGGAAGGATGTTTGAAAAACATTCAAAAGTGCCATACAGCCTAAAAAAACCTGCGATAAATCCGATTAAAACCAAGGTAAACGGATGGTCTATGTGAGGCACGATGAGATTACACGCCATCAAGCCTGTGGCTGCAATTATAAGTGAAGTCCTGTTTGTAAAGCAGAATTTCAGGCGAAAAGCTAATGGGAAATAGAGCGTAAGTCCAATAAGAACAGCATGACTAACCATCTTAACATCGTTGATGGTAATAGATTGTTCTCCTTGCATTTGGCTCATTGCCGAAAAGTATATTCCGTTGGAGAATTGAAAAGCAATGAGGAAAACGATATATATCCAAAAACGGTACTTATCGGAAACCCACTCTTTAAATGTCATGAATCTAAAAGGTCCTTGTTGCCACGCCATATTAGTTTATTATTTTACATTCTACATTCATTCCGGCTCCAAGCTTTTCAAGTAAAGCAAGTTCGTTATTATCAGTGAAAATGATTTTAATCGGAATACGTTGCTCCACTTTTACAAAATTGCCAGTAGAATTGTCAGAAGATGATATTGAAAATTGAGCTCCTGTAGCATTTGCAATAGCTTCAACCTTGCCTTCAAAAATGTTGTCAGGGAAAGCATCGACACTTATTTCCACCTTATCGCCTATGTGAATATTCTTGAGCTGAGTTTCTCGATAATTGGCGATAATCCACTTATTGCTATTGTCGACAACAGAAAATAGCGGTTTACCAGGCAACATCAACTCTCCCTCTTGAATGTTTTTACGAGACATTGTCCCGTCGCATGGAGCCAATATTATTGTATAGGAAAGGTTTAATTCTGCTATATCAAGAGCGGCTTTTGCTATATCAATATGATATTCATTTTGTTCTAGTCTTTGGGTCTGCTCTGTTTTAACAAGGCTTGTGCTTTGTTTTTGGCGTTTCATTGTTTCCAGTTTTGCCTTTAACGACTTGTATTTTGTTTCTATGGCATCAAATTGTTGCTGAGTAACAGCTTTGTTTTCCAACAAAGTTTTAAAACGCTTATAGTCGGCTTCTGCATTATTTAGTAATATTTCTATTTCATGCATTCCTGCGTCGGTAACCGATATGTTATTCTCGATAGTTGATATGCCTGTTTGCATGGCTGTTTTCCCAACCATTGCATTTTGATAGTCAGCTTTGGCTTGTGCCAGACGCAATCGATATTCGCTATCTTCGATTATTACCAACGTATCGCCTTTGTTTACAGATTGAAACTCTTCAAATCGTATCTCCTTGATGTATCCTTGTACGCGGGAGGCGACGGGGACTATGTCTTGGCGAATCTGAGCATTATTGGTATACTCACTTCCTATATATATAAAGGTAGAAGCTATCCAGCATATTCCACAAATGATAAAGGCGATGATAATAATGTTGGCGATTGTTTTTTTTGTTCTCTTATTCATGATTTGCTAATTTATAATGTGCCTGAAATATAGTGTAACTTATAATAATTAAATAAAATATTGATGCGAGCATTGACCGTTTGTAACTCTGCATCAAGTTTTTGAGAGGATGCATCAAGTAAGTCGGTAATTAATGCCAGATCATTGGAGTAGCGATAATTAACCACATTATAATTTTGAGTAGCTAACTCGACGCTTTTTTCTTTTGTCTCCAACAGGGAGCATGCTTCGTTGTATTTTATGTAAGCGGATTGTATTCTCAATTTTGTCTGCTCCTGTGTTGCCAACATTTCTTCTTGAGCTTTTTTTATGCCCAATCTGTCGGCTTTCACTTTCTTGTTGGTCTTGTATATGTTGCCAATGTTGTATTTAATGCCAATCCCAACAGCCCAATAATTGAAGTTTTTGTTAAGGGCCGGTATCTCAATCGTGACAGGTCCGGTAAGATTGTTTGTGGCAAACAAGGCAATTTTTGGTAAGCGTTCGGAATTAGATAATACTTTTTTTTGCTCATTTATTTGTAAGGCATTCTTTGCCATTTTGACAGGAATAGATGAGGTGCATGCTTCGTCCTGCCATTCTGTTTCATTTTTATTTTCTATGTCGGAGAAACTAAAGGAATCGGCTTGAATGATAGTCGTCTCCGGCAATCCTAACGCAACTGTAAGTTGGTTATTCAAAATCTGCTTGTCATTAAGTATTTGAGATTTGTAGAATTTTAAGTTTTGTAGTTGTAATTCATAACGAGTAATGTCGTTATATAAGGCAGTGCCTTGTTCGTGACGAATATGCATGTCTTTTAATACGTTTTCAGTCTGAATGATGTGGCTATTAAAAACCTGTAGCTGGTTTTCCAGTTTGCAAAGTTCCAAATAATTGCCAACTATTAAAAAACGAACTTCTTGACGATTACGTTCTGCGTCGAGAGAGGCCATTTGTGCATGTAATTCCGATAATTTTACGTTGCCACTGATGGCACCACCGGCATAAATGACTTGAGATACTTCAAGAGCAAAATTATTTCCGAATTCAGGAATCTCTGCTTTAATCGGATTGCTAAAATTACGATCAAGAATCGTTCCATCCCCGTTATAAGAAAATGATAATGAAACATCAATGGACGGAAGATATCCGTTTTTTGCGACTTTTACTTCTTCCAATGCTTGTTTTGTAGCATTGGAATGAGCCTTTATGTGACGGTTGTTTAACTCGGCCAATTCAAACATCTGTTCGATTGTCAGACTTAGTTCCTTGACGTTTTGGGCGTAGACTGCATTTGCACATAGTATCCCCAATAAGGACACTATGAGAAAATAAGATTTCCTCATTTATGAATGTGTGGTTAGAAATTAATAATTAGAAAAATAACCGAATTCCCCTGATAATATGGGGCTGGCTTGGCTAAATGATTTGTGCAAACGGATGTTCATCTCCCCAGATTGTGACTTTGGGAGAACTGCAAAGTTTATATATAATATTATTGAACATCGTTAATGAATTTAATGCAAAATTACAAAAATAAATTAATACGATGGCTTTTATATGTGTGTTTTAATCTATCGGACTTAAAAAAACATTGAAGGCAGGAGGTGGTAAGTTATTGTTTTATAGTGAGATAAAATAATCTTGCAAAGAGCAGATTATTAGGAAATACTAATAAAAAAAGCGATGCCAAAATGAAGTGACCCCAAAAGTTTAGACAAAAAACTTTTGGGGTTTCTTTATGCGCAAA
>CAZLUB010000026.1:0-32286 GCA_964562595.1 uncultured Muribaculum sp.
CCCGGCTTCGCAACCGTTGTCAGCGCCGTCTCTGCACCTCGCTCTTCTTCCGACATGAGACATTGTGGCTTTTATTCAAGAGCGTTACATCTTATAATGATTTTTAGTGTTGGTGTAAAATGTGTATATTTGTGTCATGAAACTTCCTGACGGATTTAATACAGAGTTTGAGGGGCTAGCAGAAGCTTTAATGACAACTGATGCTACAATCAGTGTACGTGGAAACGAAAATAAGGGGGTATCTATACCTGAAGGTGTTAGTCGTGTGCAGTGGTGTAGGAATGGGTGGTATCTGAATGAACGTAAGGCGTTTACTTTTGACCCGGCTATGCATCAGGGACTGTATTATGTTCAAGACGCTTCTTCGATGATTTATGGCAACATTATTGATCAGTTAAGCGGAGGTGTGCCGATTTGTTATCTTGATGCTTGTGCTGCACCTGGAGGAAAGACAACAGAAGCAATTGATGTATTAGCTCGTGGCTCGATAATAGTTGCTAATGAGTATGTTTATGCGCGTGCTGAAGTATTAAAGGAAAATTTGATTAAGTGGGGAAGCCCCGACATAGTTGTGTCGCGAGGAGATACGGCTCTATTTAGGAAATTGCCTGATGTTTTTGATATTATAGTGGCAGATGTCCCATGTTCGGGAGAGGGTATGTTCAGAAAAGATGCTGATGCTGTGGCTCAGTGGTCGCCACAATTGGTAGAAGAGTGTGCAGAGCGTCAGAAGCAAATAGTCGACAACTTGTGGAAGGCTTTAAAGCCCGGGGGATATATGATATATTCGACATGTACGTTTAATCGTCGTGAGAATGAGGATGTTGTTGATTATATTGTGGAGACGTATGGGGCTGAGCGTGTCAAAATACATGTGCCTAAAGGATGTGGAATAATTGAGCGAGAGTCGTGTCTCCGTTTCTTGCCGGGACGTGTCGATGGCGAGGGATTGTTTGTTGCTGTTGTGCGCAAAATGGGATTGTTTGACAAAAAAACAAGTAAGGAACAAAAAGATAAGTCGAGAAACAACCCGATTATTGATTATTGTAAGGGATGGATTGACTCAGATGATTATGAGGTATGCAAGGTTGGAGATACAATAAAAGCTTTACCTCGGAAGTGGAACGGAGTGATAAAACTCCTTGAGAGAGAATTGGATATAATTTATGGTGGATTAGAGTTGGCAGTAATAAAGGGGAAAGATATAATACCTTCGCATTCCTTGGCAATGTCTACTTTGATGAAAAAAAATGTGTTTCCAATAGTAGAAGTGGATTATGAGCAAGCTATTACATATTTACGTCGTGAGGCATTATTTCTTGATAGTGGCTTGCGAGGTTATGTGCTGTTGCAATATAAAGGAATGCCTTTGGGGTTTGTTAAAAACGTAGGGAATCGTGCCAATAATCTTTATCCGCAAAATTGGCGCATACTTTCATCGCATTTGCCTAACGAAATACCTTGTATATTGCACTGATGTTGTTGTGTACAATATTAAAGCCTAAAAGCCGTTATAAATCAAGGTGGAGTTGCATCTTATGATTAAAATGAAATACAACCAGTTGATGTATATACGATTGCGTATTTTGCTTGCCGTTGCAATGATAATGGTAGTAATGCCATGTCAAATTGGAGCGTTTGATCAATCGGTGTATGCTGAGCAGTCAGTATTATCTAATGGTCGGTGGGTTAAAATAAAAGTATCAGACACAGGTATGCATCTTATTTCTACCGCAGATTTAAATAAATGGGGATTTTCCGATCCATCTCGTGTAGTAATAAGGGGCTATGGAGGAGAGCCTATAAGCGATGTTATGTCATTGGACAATTACATAGATGATTTGCCTGTAACTGATAGTGAGTTGACCGATCGTGGATTGGTATTTTATGCTCGAGGACCAATGAAGTGGTCGCCCGACGGAACCGGATTGTATGATATAAATTATTATTCTAACGAAGGATATTATTTCTTAACCGAGTCAGATGCTACGATTGGGAGAGAAATGAAAATGTCGGGAATCCCAGGAGTTATAGATGCCACAAAGTGTGCAGTCTCATTTCGTGATAAAATGTTTCATGAAAAAGAATTGGTGTCGGCCGGAGCAACAGGTAGCACGTTGCTTGGTGAAGATTTCAGATATACCAAGTCGCAAGCATTTAATTTTAACCTCCCCGTAAAGTCTGATAATTTTGATGTAATATATTCGTTTGCGACCAAGACAATCGGCTCTTCTTCGTCTGTAAAATTGTCGGTGAACGGAGTAGAACAGTCAAAAAGTGACATTATACCTCAGTCAGCCAACGACAGCCATGTCCATTACATGCGTAAAACGTTTGAGCATAAAAATATCGCAATAGACGGAGGTACCCAACGATTATCGGTCGTTTTAACCTATCAATCATCGGTAGCTGCAAGTTTGGCGCGTTTAGATCGCATGGTTGTGATGTTTGAACGGGATTTGTCGTTGTTGAATGGGAAACTCGACTTTTATGTAGACAGTGATGGTGTGATACTCTCGGGCGCATCAGAAGAAACCCGAGTATGGGATGTGACCGACATAAAAGAAACGACGCGCGTAGATGCAGATTATAGTGAAAATAAGTTGGCTTGGTCAGCAACAAAGGGATGCCATCACTATGTTGCGTGGAATCCGTCGGCTGTCTTTCCCTCACCAGAATACGTGGGAGAGGTCGCAAATCAAAACCTGCATGGTCGCGAAGTCCCCGACATGGTGATAATCACAAAAAGCGAGTGGTTGTCCCAGTCAGAACAATTGGCTGATTTACATCGCAATAGTGAGGATGAACTTGATGTAATGGTGGTGACGGACAATGATGTCTTTAATGAATTTTCATCGGGAACACCACAAATTAACGCATTCCGTCGCATGTTAAAAATGTATTGGGAGCGTGGAGGAGGCACTCCGGTGCAAGATGGCAAGTTGAAATATGTATTGCTTATGGGGCGTGGCTCTTATGACAATAGAGCTATCACGGCAGAGATAAAGGCTCAGCGACAACCGACATTGATACAATGGCAGACAATTGATGGCTCAACTGATAATATTTCATATACGGGTGATGATCCTATGGCATTTTTGCTTGATGAAGCAGGAGCTCAAATGGGGTCGGATTATTATTGTTTGGCTGTTGGACGAATTCCGGTGAGAAGTGCTTCGGAAGCCTCGCTGGTTGTTGATAAAATACGTGATTATATGGCAGATAAAAATAAATCTGATTGGAAAAATCGCGTGGTAATAGCTTGTGATGACCAAGACAATGGGGTGCACTTAACCCAATCGGAACAGGCCTATTCGTCGATGATATCGACATTTGCCGGTAGGCAATATTTATATAACAAAGTCTATGTCGATGCGTTTTCTATAATCAACAAGGTTGCGCAGGGCGCTCGCGACCGCATGTTTCGTCTGCTCAATCAAGGCGTGATGTGGTGGTTTTATATCGGACATGCCAATACTTATAGTTGGACTGGAGAAGGACTGTTGACAGAACAAGATATTGTAGAACTAAGTCTCCAGCATCAACCAATGTTGTTTGCTGCCACATGTGATTTCTTGAAATGGGATGATATGGAGCAATCGGGGGGTGAACGCATGTTTTTGAACAAGCGGGGACTGATAGCAGCAGTTAGCGCAACGCGTCCGGTGTTGATAGCAAATAATATTACCATTACGCTTGCTGTAACTCGACACATGTTTGACCGAGATGAAAATGGTCGACCATTGGCAATCGGCGATATTATGCGTAGGGCGAAAAATTCAGTAACCGGATCGGAAACCAATAAATTACGGTATGTACTTGCCGGAGATCCTGCTTTGCGATTGGTTACGCCGGAGCCGGTGGCTGTTCTTGACCGTATTAATGGAGAAGATCTATTATCAAGTGATCAAATTACTATAATGGCTCGTCAAGAAGTAGAAATGGAAGGGCGAATAGTGGATAGTGATGGTAAAGTGGTGAATGATTTTACCGGCTACATTGTCCCTACGTTATATGATGCCGAATATAGTACGACTACGCAGGCTCATGGCGGAGACAATGGGGAGGAATCAACATTTGAGGAACAAGGCGATAGGCTGTATGTGGGTCGTGACTCGGTTGTCGATGGGCATTTCCAATTAGATATTTCGATGCCAAGTGAAATTGCATCCAATTTCCGTCTGGCGGCACTCAATATTTATGCAGTTGCCAACGATGGTCGTGATGCAATGGGTGTAAACAGAGATTTTTATATATATGGCTTTGACGAAACGGTAGGTGCTGATGACGAGCCACCAATGATTGATGTATTTGGGCTTAATAGTGAGACATTTAATAGTGGAGACGGAGTGAATACAACTCCGATGGTATTAGCCCGGGTAAGTGACAATAAAGGTATAAATATGTCAAGTGCCGGAGTCGGACATCAGATTTCGTTGGTGCTTGATGGCGAGCGTTCGTTTAGTGATGTTGCGCAATATTTTTCAGTAGGAGAAGATGGGGCTGTATCAGGTTCGATATATTATCAATTGCCTGAATTGGCAGATGGCAAACATTCTTTAAGATTGCGAGTTTGGGATACATCCAACAATATGGCTGAGTCTACGATTGACTTTGTTGTTGAAGCCGGGCAAGCACCAACAATAGTAGATCTATATGCCGATGCCAATCCGGCTGTCGATCGGACAAATTTCTATGTAAAACACAATCGTCCCGGAGCAAATGTTGAGATTACAATCTCAGTATATGATCTTCTAGGACGTCCGGTGTGGACTTCGGTAACAGCCGGAAAGAGCGATATGTTTGAGTCAATGCCGGTGACTTGGGACCTGACCGATAATGCCGGTAGACGTGTAGGAAGAGGCATATATGTATATAGAGCAACAATCAGCACAGATGGAGAACAGTATGTGTCGGCATCTCGCAAACTTGCTGTTGCCCCTCAGTAGTTTGAGTTAATATTTCGTTCTTTCAAGACTTTGTAGTATCTTTGTGTGTATAGATAAAAGCATTTTTTAATGAAAAACTATCTTGTCTCGGCACGCAAGTATCGTCCGGCAACGTTTAAAAGCGTAGTTGGTCAAAAAGCACTTACTGCTACGCTTAAAAACTCTATTGCGACTGATCGCCTTGCTCATGCCTATCTTTTCTGTGGGTCACGTGGAGTGGGAAAGACTTCGTGTGCGCGAATTTTTGCAAAGACCATTAATTGTCAACATCGTACTCCTGAGGGCGATGCATGTAATGAGTGTGATTCATGTAGGGCGTTCAATGAAGGGCGTTCGCTCAATATAGTAGAACTTGATGCGGCATCCAATAATAGTGTGGATGATATACGAGGACTTGTCGAGCAGGTGCTTGTACCCCCCACACAAGGTCGTTATCGAGTATTTATTGTCGATGAGGTTCACATGCTTTCTACTCAAGCATTTAATGCTTTTTTAAAAACCCTTGAAGAGCCACCGGCATATGTCATATTTATTCTTGCTACTACCGAGAAACACAAAATTATACCTACGATATTATCTCGATGTCAGATCTATGATTTCAATCGTATCTCTATACAAGATATGGTGGATCATCTGTCTTATGTGGCATCGCAAGAGGGCGTTGAGGTTGAATCAACGGCATTAAATGTAATAGCACGAAAAGCCGATGGTGCTATGCGAGATGCGTTGTCTATATTTGATCAAGTAGCTGCATCTTCAATGGGTAATATCACCTATCGTTCTACAATAGATAGCCTTAACATTTTAGACTATGAATATTATAGCAAGTTGGTAGATGCGTTTTTGTCCGAAAATGTAGCTCAAACATTACTTATTTATAAAGAAATTCGCGACAAAGGTTTTGATTCCCATTTTTTTATAAATGGATTGGCTTCCCATTTTCGTGATTTGATGGTAGCGCGTGATCCTGCGACAATTGGGCTTTTGGAGGCTACGGATCAAGTGAGAGCCACGATGAGTGAAGAGGCGCAACGTTGTACTCCAGACTTTTTATACAAAGCAATGGATTTATGCAATACCGCCGACCTCAACTTTAGAGTCGCAACTAATAAACAATTTCTTATAGAGCTTACGCTCATTCAATTGTGCCAATTACTCAGCCCCTCCCCCAATAAAGGTGGCAACGGAGAGGGGCAGTTACGCCCGATAGCGCCATCGAGCACATCTGCCACAACATCGTCAGTCAACAATAATGTGACAGCCCAGTCTTCTACAGACTTGAGAATTAAGGAACCGAAACCGATATCTGTACAAAAAACAGTATCCACGTCAACAATAACAACAAAGCCTGTAGTGTCAGTGAAACCTGGGAATATCTCAACTCCCGGACTTTCTCTAAAATATGGCATCCAGAAATCCTCTGAGAAACCAATTGAGAGCCAAACAGAGCGAGTGCAACGACGTACCTCGGCATTCACAACAGAGGACTTGATAAAATCTTGGAATGATTTTATCGACGCGCACCCAACAGAGCATCTGTTGATAAATGCAATGCGTATTGCCAAACCTGAACGTTCAGAGGGCAATCGTTTTGTATTGACAGTAGAAAGTGAAGCCATACGAGACAGCCTTAATCCGGCATTACCCGACCTTCACAAATATTTACGTAACAAGATGTTAAATGACTCGATAACTCTTGAAGTAGTTCTCAACAAAGGATTGACGTCGGTGACATCGATGACCGATAGTGAGGCTTTTGCCATTATGCGAGAGCATAATCCATATATTAATGAGTTAGTCGACAAATTAAAATTGACTTTATCATAAGAAGTGATATAGCGTCATTATGATAAGTCGTTAAAAACAGTGCTATAAGGTCGTATTTATATAATAATGTTAAAATATTCGGGCAGTTAGGCAACTTTTTTCTAATTTTGCCGCGAAATTCATTTTAATACTTACGACATGCTGAAAAATCTTGTAATTGTAGAATCGCCTGCCAAGGCAAAAACCATTGAAAAATTTTTAGGCAATGACTATAAAGTCATGTCAAGCTATGGCCACATACGCGATCTTAACAAGAAAAAATTCAGCATTGACATCGAGCATGGCTTTGTCCCGGAGTATGAAATTCCTGAGGAAAAGAAAACTTTGGTATCGGACTTGAAGAAAGCTGCAAAACAAGCGCAGATGGTGTGGTTGGCATCGGATGAGGACCGAGAGGGAGAAGCCATAGCTTGGCATCTTAGCGAAGTCCTTCAATTAAATCCGGCTAATACAAAGCGAATTGTATTTCATGAAATTACAAAAAACGCTATACTTAGTGCGATTAAAAATCCTCGCAACATCGACATCAACCGCGTAGATGCTCAACAAGCTAGGCGTGTGCTTGACCGAATTGTAGGTTTTGAACTGTCTCCGGTGTTATGGAAAAAAATAAAGCCAGCATTATCAGCCGGGCGAGTACAGTCAGTGGCTGTAAGGTTGATTGTAGAGAGAGAACAAGAAATCAAAGCATTTAAAAGTGAGAATTTCTATCGCGTTACCGGCGATTTCGTAACTGATAGTGGAGTTGCATTGCGAGCTGAGTTAAACAAACGTTTGCTCGATAAGACAATAGCTCAACAGTTTCTATGTGATTGCGCGAAAGCAACATTTGCGGTTGGAGATATCAACGTAAAGCCTTTGCGCAAACAGCCGGCACCTCCGTTTACAACATCTACGTTGCAACAAGAAGCTTCGCGCAAACTTGGTTTTACAGTGTCACAGACGATGATGGTGGCTCAAAAACTTTATGAAGCGGGACACATAACTTATATGCGTACTGATTCGCTCAACCTTTCGTCGTTTGCAATTAATTCTATTTCGGAAGAGATAAAAGAGACGTTGGGTGATAAGTATTTAAAAATACGCCGTTATCACACTAAATCTAAGGGCGCACAGGAAGCTCACGAGGCAATACGTCCGACATATATTGACAAACACACCATAGAGGGAAATGCACAAGAAAAGAAACTATATAGTCTAATTTGGAAACGTACCATTGCATCGCAAATGGCCGATGCCGAAATCGAAAAAACAACAGTCGATATAATTCCATCGACGCGTAAAGAGCATTTTGTGGCTGTTGGAGAGGTTATCAAGTTTGATGGTTTTTTAAAAGTCTATATAGAAAGCCGTGATGACGACAATGAGGATAGTGTCGGTGGATTATTGCCATTGTTGACAACCGGAGACGGTCTTAGTGCACGAGAAATTACCGCAACCGAACGTTTTACTCAGCAGCCTTCGCGTTATACAGAGGCTTCGCTTGTAAAAAAGATGGAAGAACTTGGCATTGGTCGTCCATCGACCTACGCTCCTACCATATCCACTATTCAGAATCGCGAGTATGTAGAAAAGGGCGAGAGAGAAGGCGAGAAACGTAATTATGAGGTAATGACTCTTAGGAATGGTGAAATTACTAGAGTAGAGAAAAGCGAGATGTCTGGTGCCGAAAAAGGCAAATTGCTTCCAACTGACATTGGTGAGGTCGTAAATGAGTTTCTAACTCAATATTTCCCATCAATACTTGATTACGATTTCACCGCCAAAATGGAAGAGCAAATGGATGAAATTGCAGAAGGACGGCTTGAATGGTCGGAACAAATCAAGGCATTTTATGACTCGTTTCATCCCGGCATAGACAATGCTTTACACATGAGACTCGAGCACAAAGTTGGAGAACGCCAATTGGGGGTAGATCCGATATCAGGAAAGCCGGTTAGTGTCAAAATCGGTCGCTTTGGTCCTTTAGTGCAGGTTGGAGATGGTGATAACGATGAAAAACCTCAATTTGCATCGTTGCTAAAAGGTCAGTCGGTGAGCACGATAACACTTGAAGAGGCTTTAAAATTATTTGAATTTCCTCGTGTACTTGGCGATTTTGAAGATGCAGAAGTGTCGGTTGCCATAGGTCGCTTTGGCCCATATGTTAAACATAATGGAAAGTTTGTTTCAATACCTAATAATATTGCTCCTGCAGCCATTACTTTAGAAGAAGCATGTGGCTTGATTGTTGCCAAGCGGGAATCAGAAAGCAAAAAGGTAGTGAAGACGTTTGATGAAAGTGCTGACATGCAAGTGCTTAATGGCCGATATGGAGTTTATATTTCATATAAAAAATCCAACTACAAGATACCAAAGACAGTGAAAGATCCATCGGCACTTACCTTCCAAGAGTGTCTTGATATTATAGAAAGTCAGGATAGTAAGCCATCAAAGAAGCCTGTACGTAAGTCAACTACAACACGTAAGAAGTAACACTGCTTTTTACCATTAAATACCATACTTCTAAAGTCGCTTCCACGGCACGTCGCATCAGTGTCGTGTGTAATGTTAATTGATTAAAGATAGGTGAATGGCATTTATGCCCGCGATAGTATAGGAGTGGAGAGTATTTGAGTGCCTTTTGTTGAATGGTTGTGAATGTGTGGGTTAATTATTAACTTTGTGTCGGCTTATTAGTCAATACTTGTGTGTAGGTGTATAATAATGAAGTGAAAAAGAATAGATTTTTAATATGGAAACAACACGTCAAGCCAAGATAGCTCGTTTGCTCCAAAAGGAGTTGAGTGAAATTTTTCGTCAAGAGACAGCTAAAACGCATGGGGTTATCGTGTCGGTAAGTGCAGTGCGCGTGTCTCCCGATCTCAGCGTCGCCCGTGCTTATTTATCAGTGTTCCCGTCAGACAAAGGCATCATGTTGCTTGAAAGCATTAACCGCAGTGCTAAAACCATACGTTATGAATTGGCGCAAAAGGTGCGCTATCAGTTACGCAAAACTCCCGAATTGTCGTTTTTTATCGATGATTCTCTTGATTATATAGAAAATATAGACAATCTGCTTGGTAAAGACTCCAAAGGGGAATAAAAAGCGGTGTGTTGTGGCAATGTTTGCTTTAAAAGTAGCATTACGATATCTTTTTTCCAAGAAAACCCATGGTGCGGTCAACGTCATATCTCTGATATCGGTTATTGGAGTGGCGGTTGCCACGATGGCAGTCGTGTGTGTGCTATCAGTGTTTAATGGGTTTACCGATCTCGCTCTGTCTAAAATATCTCATCTGGCTCCTGATTTACGCATAGAGCCTGCAGTGGGAACGGTAATCGAAAATGCCGACTCCCTATCGTTTGAATTATTACAACTAGAACATGTCGAATTGGCGCAACCTACAATCGAGCAACATGCATTGGCTATCTACGGTACGCGCCAGATGCCGGTGTCGCTAAAGGGGGTGGTCGATGATTACAATAGGCTAACGGGTATCGAGTCGCTCATAAAAGAAGATGGAAGTTATATACTCAATATTTCGCCATATGGCGAAATGGCATTGTTGAGCGTTGGAGCAGCTATAGGCTTGGATGCTCACCCCGGGCTGACAGAATACATGGCGTTATATGTTCCTCGTAGAGAAGGACGCATCAATACAGTCAATCCGATATCGTCGTTTCGTTCAGACTCGTTGATGGTGTCAGGAGTGTTTCAAGTGGAACAGGCAGAGTATGATACTGACCTTGTCATAGTGCCAATTTCGGTGGCGCGTTACTTGCTTGAGTTTAATTCTCATCAAGCTTCTGCAATTGAGCTGAAATTAGTAGACGGAGTAGACCAAGATGTTGCGGTTGCGGCGATAGATGCATTGCTGGGGTCGGGATATGAGGTCAAGAATCGATTGGCTCAGCACGAACAATCGTTTAAGATGATTTCTATTGAGAAGTGGATAACATTTTCAATGTTAGCGTTTATATTGGTCATAGCTTCGTTTAACGTAATATCGACATTGTCCATGTTGGTGATTGAGAAAGATGAGAATATTCATACGTTGTATTCATTAGGAGCATCAAGGTCCATGATAGCGCGTATTTTTCATCTAGAAGGTTGGCTCATCACGCTTGTAGGTGGAGTTGTCGGTATTGTTGTGGGAGTATCATTGTGTTTTGCTCAGCAATTCGGACGATTTATAGAGCTTGGCGGAAATCATGAGGCTATGTCAATTGAGGCATATCCAGTCAGGGTCGAACTTGTCGACCAACTGGCGGTGTTGATCTTGGTTGCTCTTGTAGGGTGGTTGACGTCAACCGTAACATCAGTATTTACCCGTCGGCGATTGCGATAGCATTGATTTATCTAATTGAAGAGTAGTAGAAAATTATTTAGGCATTAAGCAAAAACAACTCTGAAATATTGCCTAACTTTGTAGTCATTAATTAATCAATTAAAGTTTTTATCATTTTGATGAATCAATCAGCAATATGCGTGTACTGCGCTTCTAGTACAAAAGTCCCTAAGATTTATTTTGATGCTGCATATAAGTTGGGAAATCTTATAGCAGAAAGAGGACTTGCGGCAGTAAGTGGTGGCGGTCGTGCCGGTTTGATGGGAACGCTTATTGACGGTGTGCTTGATGCCGGAGGTCAAGCCATAGGTATCTTGCCACAGTTTATGATTGACAATGGATGGCAACATGATCGATTGAGTGAAATGATAGTGACTACGTCGATGCATGAGCGTAAACAACGCATGGCGTTGCTGTCTCAAGCCGTAATTGCTTTGCCCGGAGGAGTCGGGACTTTTGACGAGTTGTTTGAGATTGTTACGTGGCGACAACTAGGACTTTATAAGGGCAATATTGTGATTGCAAATATCGATGGATATTACGACTTGCTGTTGGCTCATCTCAAACGATCTATTGAACAAGGATTTATGAGAGGTGATCATGCTAAATTGTGGCAAGTCGCCCAGTCGCCTGAGGAGGCATTAGCGATGGCTTTATCATCGCAAAACACTTCATTCTCAGCAAAATATTAAATCTAATATGTTGTTGAATGATAGTCTTTCGTATGAATGTGATGCCACTTATGACTTGGCAATATCGCAATTTATTACAGAGGTTGTTGCTTTCACTCAAGGAGTTGACGGTGATGTGAGAGTAGAAGCTCCCGGATATAACTCGGGAATAATGAGCATAATGATGGCAATGATTCTTATTGTTGTCTTTAATATGCGCCATAGCACACATTTCATCAAGGCTTTTGTTGCGGATTTGTGGAATGTGCGTCGTAGAGCTAATGCTTTTGACGACCACACTCTCAATGAAACACGCATTATATTTGCTCTGGTATGTCAAGTGTGTGTGTGCGAAGGATTGCTGTTGTTTTCGGCAAAATGGTCTCCGTCGATGCCTTATGATGTGATACTGCCACTTGCCGGCGGTATGATTGGAGTAGCCATTGCATATTATTTGTGTCAAGTAGGAATATATTATTTGATAGGATATGTCTTTTCCGACCGAATAGGTGTGTCACAGTGGCTACGAGGGTTCAATGCTACTCAGATGTTGTTGGGCTTTATGTTGTTGCTTCCGGTATTTGTGGCATTGTTTTACCCGAGGTTCACAGAGTGGATGTTGGTGGTGTCGGGAGTTCTGTATGTGATAGCACGTATAGTGTTTATTTGCAAGGGCTTTAGAATTTTTTACCACAATTATACGTCGTTGCTTTATTTTATTTTGTACCTTTGCAGCGTGGAAATTATTCCGGTTATTTTAACCATTTCGATTGCTATCCATGTCGGTAGCATTATTTTAATTAGCTAATCTACAATAGAGTTAAGAGAGTGAAAGTAAAAAAAATACTCGTTTCGCAGCCAAAACCAACATCCGAGAAATCACCATATTACGAAATTGCTGAAAAATACGGGGTGGAAATTGTGTTTCGTCCGTTTATAAAAGTAGAAGGGCTCAGTGCTAAGGAGTTCCGTCAATCGCGTATATCTATACCAGATTTTACAGCTGTTATATTCACTGCTCGTACAGCAGTAGATCATTTCTTCCGTTTGTGTGAAGAAACTCGTTACTCGGTGCCCGATACGATGAAATATTTTTGTACTACCGAGGCAATAGCTGTATATTTGCAGAAATATATAATATATCGTAAGCGTAAAATATTCTTTGTAAATACAGGAAAACTTGATGATTTGTTGCCTTCTTTGATTAAGCACAATAAGGAACGCTATCTATATGCCGTTAGTAATGTCCATAATGATGGAGTAAGCATTCTCGATAATCATAATATTAATTACACTAAGGCCGTAATGTATCGCACGGTGAGCAATGACTTTGCTCCTGATGAGAAGTTTGATTATGACATGCTGCTCTTCTTTAGTCCACAAGGGATAGAGTCGCTGATAAAAAATTTCCCGGAATTCAAGCAAAATGATATAAGGATAGGAAGTTTTGGCGCAACAACGGCAAAGGCTGTGCGTGATGCCGGATTGAGATTAGACATCGAAGCCCCATCAGAAAAAGCACCGTCTATGACGGCCGCTCTTGATTTGTTTCTTAAAGCGGAAACAAAAAGAAGCTGAAAATAAATATCTCGGCATGATTGAGTCGTTGCGACTTTATAAACGAGAGAAGCTATGCTCTCTTACTGCAATCGAAACTCTATTTACGCGTGGTGAAAGCAGCATGACTGTGGTATATCCAATAAGGGCTGTGTGGCGTAGAAATGAGAAACGCAATGGCTCTACGCAATTTTTAATATCCGTTCCTAAAAAAAAAATACGTAATGCTGTTGATCGAGTGACTATTCGTCGCCGAGTGAGGGAGGCATATCGGCTAAACAGAAGTCATCTGGTGTTACAAGAAGGTTTGGCTCCTTTGGATATAGCATTTATTTATTTGTCCGACAGCAACTCTTCATATGCTTCAATTGAGAAGGCTATAATTAAGGTGTTGCAGAAGATCTCGGAACGGGTGGATTTAATGGTCCAAGAATAAGTATTATGGTTGGGCGTTGGATTACGGCAATATTGGTGTTGCCTATAAAGTTTTATCAATACGCAATATCCCCGCATTTCCCACCTGCATGTCGGTACACTCCTACGTGTAGCCAATATGCTGTTGATGCTTTGCGCAAGCATGGCCCCATAAAAGGGAGTTGGTTGGCGCTTAAACGCATATTACGGTGTCATCCGTGGGGTGGGAGCGGATTTGATCCGGTACCATGAAAATTATAGATTGTCACACACATGACACTGCTCGCAAAAATGCAATAATATCAGTTGCGCCAGGCTATAGTTTCGTTTCAGAAAGGATATATTCTGTTGGGATTCATCCATGGGGTGTGTCTAATGATGATGAAATCATGTCGCGCTTTGATGCCGATGTGCGACATCCCTCTGTCGTAGCAATCGGGGAAGTCGGTATAGACAAACTAAGAGGGGGCGATTTGAGATTGCAGAAGCATAGATTGGAGCAGCAACTTGATGTCGCCAGAGGTGTGGGTAAGCCGGTAATATTTCATGTAGTCAAAGCATTTCAGGAGTTGGTTGAATTGAATAAGCGTTTGCATCCGTCTGAACCATGGATTATCCACGGCTTTAGAGGAAAACCTCAACTTGCCAAAGAACTTTTAAGACTTGGTTTTTATCTTTCTTTTGGAGAACATTTCAATGTAGATACTGTGGCGATGATGCCTGTCGATCGTATTTTGGTAGAGACGGATGAAAGTATATTGACAATAGAAGAGATTGCATCAAAGATGCCTCGTCTTGACATGGCGTTACCATATCATCTTTTCCGATTAAGCGACACCGGCAACTCGTTTTGTCTATAAGTCTAAATTTATTAACTTTGTAATATCAGATTCAAAAGGAAAGAGCATCGACATATGAAGATAGTTATTATTAATGGTCCTAATCTCAATTTGTTGGGCACTCGAGAACCGGGGGTTTATGGTTCTCAAAGTTTTGATTGTTGTCTTGCTTCATTGCGAGAACGTTATTGCGACGTGGAAATAGATTATTTCCAGAGCAATCATGAGGGTGAAATCGTCGACCATCTTCAGACGGTAGGCTTAGGCAATTGCGACGGCATAGTGCTGAATGCCGGTGCATATACCCACACGTCGTTAGCTATAGCCGATGCGATTGCCGCTATAAGTGTTCCTGTTGTAGAAGTGCACATCAGCAATGTGCATGCGCGAGAAGAAGTGCGTCATCATTCAATGATTTCTCGAGTATGCCGGGGCGTTATTGTCGGCTTCGGTTTGCATGGTTATCGCTTGGCCTTAGAGTCGTTTCTTAAATAATATGATGTCTTGGGATGTTGCGCACTGTTTTAATGCCATTATACAATAGCCGCAAAAGATCTTCTAAATTCAATGCTTGAATCAGTAGAAAATTATATTTTATCGCATATCGATCCCGAACCGGAATTGTTGCGTAGTCTTAACCGCGACACACATGTGCAATGTTTATATTCTCGAATGTGTTCCGGGCATTTGCAAGGACGCATGCTCAAGATGTTTGTGCGCATGATACGTCCGAGGCGCATATTGGAGTTGGGCACGTTTACGGGATATTCCGCACTTTGTTTTGCTGAAGGAATGCCCGATGATGCTCAATTGCACACTATTGAAATCAATGATGAGCTTGAGGATTTTATAAAGGAACGTTTTAACGTATCAACTCAGGCTTCACGCATACATCTGCATATAGGGGCGGCGGAAGAAGTGTTGCCGTCACTTGGCGGATGCTGGGACTTGGTCTTTATCGACGCTAATAAGCGTAATTATATTGATTATTATGAGTTGATATTTCCACATGTGCGCCCGGGAGGCTTTATCATTGCAGATAACACGTTGTGGGATGGTAAAGTCGCTGACGGGGATGCTCGTGATGCGCAGACGCGAGGCATATTGGATTTCAACGACATGGTGGCTCAAGACGAACGTGTAGAAAAGGTGATATTGCCATTGCGCGACGGGTTGACGCTGATATATAAAAAGCCATAATTTTTTGAAAGCAAAGTGCTGAAAAGATGATAATTTAGTTAACTTTGTAGGCTAATAATAAAAGAATAACGCGACGTCATGGCACAAGTAAAGCCTAAAAAAGCCTTGGGGCAACATTTTTTGACTGATTTGTCGGTCGCGGCTCGCATTGCAGCCACTCTTGACGATTGTGTCGGGATGCCTATATTGGAGGTTGGCCCCGGAATGGGCGTGCTCACTCGTTTTCTTATAGAAGCCGGCCATGATGTGAAAGTTGTAGAGATTGACTCCGAGAGTGTGGATTATCTGATGGTTAATTTCCCTAATCTTAAAGACCGTATTTTTGCAGAAGATTTTTTGACAATGAATTTGGCGGAAAAGATGGGAAATATGCCATTTTGTGTCATAGGAAATTATCCATACAACATTTCATCGCAAATATTCTTTAAAGTTTTGGATTATAAAGACTTTATTCCATGTTGTTCGGGTATGCTTCAAAAAGAAGTAGCCGAACGGTTGGCGGCGTCTCCCGGATCTAAAACCTATGGAATATTAAGTGTGTTGCTTCAGGCTTGGTATGATATAGAGTATCTGTTTACCGTAGGCGAGCATGTATTCAATCCGCCCCCCAAAGTAAAGTCAGGGGTTATCAGGATGAAACGAAACCAAGTCATTGACCTCGGATGTGACGAACGGTTGTTTAAACTTGTTGTCAAGACTACTTTTGGACAGCGACGAAAGACATTGCGTAATTCTATTAAAGGGCTGATTCCTCCGGGAGTGCCTTTACCCGATGATGCTGTATGGGCAAAACGCCCGGAGCAATTGAGTGTGAACGAATTTATCGAATTGACCAATCTGGTGGCGCGATTAAGAGCAACACAAAAACAGTAGATAAGGATGAAAGAGTATAGCCCCGAATATCTTGACCAAATAAAAAAAATCATCAAGGATGAAAATCTTGATGCGGTGCATCGACTGCTCACGGAATTGCATCCTGCCGATATAGCTGAACTTTTCACCGATCTTGACGAAGACGAGAGTGAATACCTGTTTAAGCAACTTGACGATGAAGCTGCGGCAGATGTGCTTGTTGAGCTTGACGAAGACGATCGAATGCGCTTGCTCAGTGACATGCCGGTCGAAGATATTGCCAAGCAGATTGACTATCTCGATACAGATGATGCTGTTGACATTATTCAAGAACTTGATGAGGAAGATCGAGATGAGATCCTCGCTCATATTGATGATGTCGAGCAGGCCGGAGACATTATCGATTTGTTGAAATATGACGAGGATACAGCGGGTGGTCTCATGGGCACTGAGATGATTGTAGTCAATGAGAATTGGTCTATGCCTCAATGCATGCAAGAGATGCGTCGTCAAGCAGAAGACATGGACGAAATATATAATGTCTATGTAGTTGACAATGATGACCGCTTAAAAGGTGTGTTTCCGTTGAAAAAGATGATAACACATCCGTCTGTGTCAAAAATAAAACATGTAATGGAAGTCGATCCTGTTGCAGTGAAGACCGATACTCCAATTGAAGATGTAACACTCGACTTTGAAAAATATGACTTGGTTGCCATGCCTGTTGTTGATTCAATCGGTAGATTGGTGGGACAAATTACGGTTGATGATGTCATGGATGAAGTCCGTGAACAAAGCGAACGAGACTATCAGTTGGCTTCAGGTCTTTCGACCGATGTGGAAACAGATGACACAATGTTCAAGCAAACCAAAGCTCGATTGCCTTGGTTGTTAATTGGCATGTTGGGAGGTATCGGAAATTCATTGATTTTGGGGAATTTTGAAGCCGGATTTGCAACAAATCCGGCAATGGCTTTGTTTATTCCTTTGATTGGCGGAACCGGAGGTAATGTAGGTATACAGTCATCAGCTATTGTTGTTCAAGGTCTAGCCAATGGTTCTCTTGACATCAAGTCATCGTCCAAGCAGTTGTTTAAAGAACTTGGAGTGGGGTTAATTAACGCATGTATCTTATCTCTGTTGGTATTTGCTTATAATGTGTTTAAATTTGGGCCTTCGCAAGTGACTACGATTGCTGTTTCTTTATCATTGTTTGCGGTGGTGTTATTTGCTTCGATATTTGGGACATTTGTGCCTCTTACGCTTGAGCGAATGAAAATAGATCCGGCACTTGCTACCGGCCCGTTTATTTCGATTACAAACGACATTATTGGCATGGTTATATACATGACAATCAGTTCGTCGTTGATCTCGATATTAGGAGGGGTGTAGTGTTGTAATAGCAATTTAAAATAAAATAAAAATAAAAAATGGAAACAATCCAACCAGGTAAATATGTTGAAATGGTCTATGACTTATATGTCGTTGAACCAAATGGAAGTGAGAAACTTGTGCATCAGGTGGAACCGTCTGACCCGGAGAAAATCGTATATGGTGTAACACAAGGAATGATTATACCGCTCGAAAAAGCCATTCTTGGACTAAAACCCGGAGATGCATTTGATGTTAAAGTGAGTTGTGATGAAGGCTTCGGTCCTCACGACAAAGAGCAAATCGTGCGCATAGAAAAAGAATTGTTTGAGGTTGATGGAAAGTTTGATGCTGAATTTATCAAGAAAGGGGCACACTTGCCTATGATGACGGCTGATGGTTATCGCATTACCGGATTGGTGCTTGAGGTTACAAAAACAGAGGTGGTTATGGATTTCAATCATCCTCTTGCCGGTAAAGATATCCGCTTTAAGGGTAATGTAGGTGTTGTACGCGATGCAACACCTGAAGAATTGCAACCGGTGCATAGCTGCGGTTGTGGATGTGGTGAACACGATTGTGGCGACCATGACTGCGGGGGCTGCCATGATGGTTGTTGCCATTAATTTGCAGTTAAAGGCATAATGAAGCCCGGATCAATGATTTGACCCGGGCTTCGTGTATATGATTGCTATGTTATTTCACAATCTTTAGCGTGTGACGAGCAGTTTCGGAGGTTATGCTCATTACGAAAATGCCCGATTGTGCCGGATGTGCTATGGAAATAGTATCACCTGCCTTGACATTTTCGCGTGAAATTGTATTAATGAGTTTGCCAGTGATGTCGTATAGTGAAATGGCTGTGTTGCCTGTGTCGTATAGAGTTATTATCCATGCATTATTGTCGGTGTGAATTGCATAGTCGACTTGAGTGTCAATAGCGTCTATGTCACTTTCATCAGCCAACTTTAATGCTGATTTGATGCCTTCATAAGCGTCAATTTTACCATATCCCCAAGTACTGTTGATAAGGTCTGAATCCATGTTGTCGACATCATAGGTAGATGTAGTTGATAACACAGTACGTACTTTCTCGGGGGTCAGTTGGGGATTGGCTTGCAACCATGTCGCGATTGTCCCGGTGACAAATGGTGCAGACATTGAAGTCCCTTGCATATAACCGTATTTATATATCTTGGCGCTTGGAGACTGATAACTCGCTGCTACGGGTATTCCATTGGCGGTCAAGTATGAGTCCCATGAATTGACTGCAGAGATAATAAAGCATCCGGGAGCAACAACATCTGGCTTCATACGACCGTCGATAGATGGGCCTAAACTTGAGAAAGATGAGATTTCGCCAATATTTTCATCCAAAGATTTTTCTGTTTTACCCTCTTCGGTGTAGGTGTTGCGGGTCGTGAATGATCCTACTGAAATTATTTTCTTGCCTGTTCCTCCAATTTCAGCCAAAGTGTAGGCGTTGTCTCCGGATGTCCATCCGTCACAATCGTTGTTGATGAGTTCCACTTTAGTGCCATCGGCCCATGCGTGTATGGTTGCACCATTATCCGGGATTATTGATAGAGCCAGAGCATATCCGCTTCTGACACTTGTAAGTCCTGAGGTTATCAATGCGTGTGGGCGGTTGTTGGTCGGATTTATTTCAGTTGCAACAAACACATCTCCTATCAGGTTGCCGCTCATGGGTAATGTCAGAGATTGTTCTGAGGAGACCTTGATTTCATCGGAAAACGATTCTTTTCCGGTTGATTTTCTCACAGAACCGATTTTTATAGAGAAAGTAGATCCCGGTTCTCCCCAGATGTCGATGTCGCCTCCGGTCGTTTCAGAGTCGGGCGTATAAAGCAGATTGACCATCGTGTTAGTGGTCTCGCCGTTTGTCTCTACGTGGAGGGGCTTCCCCCCAAAGTTTCCAATTGAACCTACAAGCAGGCGACCTTCCCCTTGTAGAGCATCGGCAATGCGGTCAAATTCGGAGGTGCCGTCATGAGGGCCTACCATTGTACCGAGACTCATGTTTATTACGCAAGGCTTATTTACAAGGTCGGCGTAGGCATAGATGTAGGCAATAGCATCTGATATGTTGACATTTTCAACAGTTGTGGCACTTTTGCTGACCAATACAATATCGGCATCGCCGGCGACACCATGGTAGGAGCAATCATCAAAGGCAGTGGTGCCTGCGGCAATGTTTGCTACATGCGTGCCATGAGAATTGTATTCGACATCGGCTCTAGCACCAACAATTGCCGACTGGGTTGTAAATTCCGTACCGTAGGAAAATCCTTCCGGTGGTGTTCCTGTCGATGTGCCTTGTTCCCAAACGCGCTTTACGCGATATTGGCTACCGTCGGGCGTATAGAATGCCGGATGTGTGTAGTCAAAACCGGCATCTATTATACCAACGACAACACCTTTGCCGCTATAGGCTTGTGGCAAGCCAGAGCCTACGTGCACTTTATTTACGCCTGCAACTTCTCGAGCCTTGTCAAGCATAGGTTGTGCCGATTGTGCGAGTTGTATATATGCCACTCCTTCAATGTCTTCCAATTTGTCTAATACATTTGCTGGAATGCGGGCAGTGAGAATATCACCGATGTTGAGGTTGACTTCAATGCCAAGCTCTTTCAAGCGGTCTATGCAAGTGGCATCATCGATGTGTATGTAGGCTGATAGCATTTCAACGTCAAGCGAACGCGATTTAGCGTCCTTGTCGAGCATAAGCCTTATTTGAGTATTGGGCGCAAGCTTGCCTTGTGCCAAAGTACATAAGGCAAGCAATGCGCATGTTGATGCTGTCAATATGATACGTTTCATATCCTTTATTGAATAACTACTTTCTTGGCTGATGAATTACCGTTGGCATCGGTGGCTTTGACTACATATAGACCCATGGGCAGTTTTATGCGATCGATACCTGTTCCCATGAGTTGTCCTTGCATAGTGTATGCTTCGATAGCCGTAGCTCCGTTAACTACTACTTCGTTGCAAGTAACAACCATGTCAAGAATAGTATTGTCGTCTGTCGTATCGTCAATCCCAGTAGTTGATGCATTGAGTTTGATTTCTGTTGCATTATAAACCGGGAAGGCGTTTGCATCATTAGCTCCATAAGCTCCTACAAACGCCACGACATTCATATTTTCGAGGACGGTAGGAATCATAATCATGTCGAGATATTTTGATTCGTCAAGCCCGGTATAGGTTGATTTGATAGCTTCGGGCAAGGTATAATTGTATACCTTGGTGATGCGAGTGCCTTGCTCTAATACTATTTCATCCCCCCAATATCCGGTCAGTGATCCGCGGAATACGTGATTGTGTATGTATCCGCTGCCTTGTCCGGCTTGTATCCCTGTTATACCATCTTGTGTAATCCACACATTCAGGCGGTTGTCTCCGGTCGATGGAGCGTTGTATACATCTATGTCAACGGTAATGGTAGCAGTGCGTGTGGTGGGGTTATAGGCACTGTTTGCTGTGATGCCAACATACGCTTCTGTGTTTTCAGCTACAGCGCATTGTGCAGGTATGATGCCTTCTCCAATTACCGGCGTATTGCTGCCTACGGGAGTGAGACGGTTTATCATAAATGCCGGGGCGTAGGTGCTGCCACCGTTATTGTAAAATGCTGAATACTGATAGGCTTCATACATTATGAAATAGTCTACTCCCGACCCACCGATGTGGTGAGCCACAACAACATATTGGTCCTCTTTGCCGGCAATTGCGTTGGTCATCGCAAGATAGCCACGGGGACAGTTAACGCACCACTGTCCGGTAAATTCTTCTATAAGGATGCGTTTGTTTACGTTATTGCCGTAAATCGACAAAGTGCCATTGTATATGTTGTCGGTAATATCAACGTCTACTCCCGACACATTGTCAACCTCAATCTCAATGGGCAGAATGCCGGTTTGTGTAGCTAAAAATTCGGGTACTTGATATTTTAATATTTCATTCTGTGCCAAAGATATCCCTTCCACCGGGAACGTTAAGGCCTCTCCATCGCCAATGGTGCATTTTAGGTCAAAAGAAGTTATTGTAGTCGTGCCGAAATTGAATAATTCGACACTGAATGTCACGTTCTCTCCTTCTTTGCACATGCCGGGTAGTACTACCGATTTTACGGCAATGTCGTTGTGGTTGACATCCTCGCTTATGACGAAGCGTAGATTAGGTGCACCATATTGCAGATTGAGGTCTGCCAAGTCGTTCCATTTGCCATTGGCGTAGGCGTAGGCTACGCCGTGTGTGAAGTCGCCCGATTCGTCAAATACAAATGGCTTCTTCTCTTCGTTGTCGTAGTAGCATGATGCAATTACATAAAATTCTTCTCCGTCGATTACATGTGGAGAGTCGAGTTCGTAGGTTGTCCATTTAGTCTTGGGTGAAGTTGTAGTGGCAGTTGCGACTGCATCTCCATCAAGAGACTTGGCTATGTAAAAGCGGAAATCAGACCCTCCTGTGGGATCGCCAAATTGAGCGCTGATGCCTGTTATGGTTTTGCCATTGAAAGCCTTGGCTTTTTCTGCCGACACTTTAATGGCTATAGCCTGCTTGCTCTCAAGATTAAAACGCACTGCGTGGCGACTAGAGCCATCACCGGTACTGTAGCCAAATGCTGTATCGGCGCAAATGCTTGTTATTGACATTGCCGACAAGGCAAGTGCTATAAATGCTTTATTAACTTTCATGATTAGTGTTGATTGTTTATTGCCTAACATGGCAGATGGAGCATTTGTCCCATCTGCCATGTTGCGAAGTTGAATGTAGTTATTTCTTTACAATCACCTTGGTCATCAGTGCTTTGCCTTCGGTTTCCACTTTGATGATGTAGAGGCCTTCGGCCAATGTCGACACATCAAGAGTGTTGCCCTCGGCATATGCAGCTACTGAGCCGGAGAGAGAGTAGGCAGTCATAGATTTGGCGTCGCCCTCGTAAGCAACATATTCGCTTGCCGGATTAGGATAAACCGACACTTGACTGTCAATAATGTCCTCGATTCCCGAAGTAAGAGTAAACCATTTTACGTCTCCTCTGACTTCTTGATTCAATGGCTCACCATATACTGCATCGACACGTATGCGGTGTTGCCCGTAGTCTTCAAATGTTTTGGTGACTTGAGTGTCAGTAATGATGTCGTCGGTGCTGACGCCATCGATAAGCACTTTATATCCAGTAAGGCCGAGAGGTTGGCTTTCCGGAGTTGCCACAACCATACCCATCATCCAGTTGCCTACATTGTCATAGCTTTCTGACAGAGGTATGAATGAGTCTTCATATCCTCCAGTGGAATATAAGTCGGAATAGTAGCCAGAAGCAGCATGATTATCCATTGCCAATGGAGCTTCTCCAACAGGCACTGCCCAGCAGTCAATTACCATTTGATAGCTGCTGCCGGTGTTTAATGCTATCGGTTCGTCAAGCAATACAGTGCTCCACTGTCCAACGGTATATTCTGTTTCGTCAGGTTCGAGTTCGGCTATAAGTTCTCCATCTTGATATAGAAGGAGTAAGAAGTCACAATTAACCAACGGATAGAAACTCAATCCTTTGACAACATATCCATCGTAGTTTGTAAACATTGAGGATTTAAATTTGACAGCGGCGGCATAGTTGGAGTCTTCGGCGTCAATAGCTCCGTCTCTTGCTGTGCCACGTCCATAAGTGATGTTGGTGGCGTCATCATCAATGGGCTCTGACCAAGTTGCGGTCATCGTCATGTCGTTGGTTGATACTGATGGGGTGATTTTCAACATTGCTGTATTAGGAGCAAAGTCAATATTGGCCGAAATATATTCTGAAACATAACCATTGCTATATTTGGCGGCTACCTCATAAACATATTGGCCTAAGGTGAGATTTTCATGTACGTATGAGAGAGATGATGTTGTAGTAAGTGCAGCATTGTTGACTTTGATGTCATAACCGGTCACAGTAGCAACATCGTTGCCGGTCGATATACAGATTCCCATTGCCCATGATAGGCGATACTCATAAGAGCCGTTGACTGAAGTCATCGACATGTTGTAGAGCGATTCAAATGCAGCATTGCTCGAGGTGCGCACCAAGTCGCTGTAGCCGATAACTGCTTTTGCCATCACAGCCCCCATTGGGCTTAATGCATCAGACCCGGTGGTGATGCTAAGTCCTACGATAATGTCTTTTTCGGCCGGAATGGCAAACGGCTCGTTGAGCATGATTTCGTTTTCGCGTAGAGCTTTGAGCGTGTTGACGTCAACTTCTTGACTATAAAGTACTTCATTGTTGTCAGCATCATAAATGTTGACCGTCAAAGCTTTCATTGAGGCTTGAGGATAGAACGACACTTTCTCAATTTTGGCATTATCTCCGTATGCGGCAAGTACATCTGCACGATAGCGTGTTGCCGGCTCAAATGTGGTTTGTGAACCATTGAGAAACTCTTCGATAACGTCATCATCATTATAATAATTGAGTGTGGGTAAGGTAGAAGATGGAGCTTCCCACAAAAGGCGGATGTCATCTAAACCACGCGATAAAACGACAAGGTCACGTGGAGTGCCGAGTTGCTTGTCTGCTACGGTCACTTCGGTTGTCGTCTTTTCAGATTCGGTTGACTCATAACATGCAGTTACGGCATAGGTGTAATTGCCGTTGGCAACGCCCTTGTCGACAAATCGCAATTCTGAATTAACATCGACTTCTCCTACGATTTCTTCGTTGCGGAATACTTTGTAGCTTTTTACATTTTCAGCTCCATAGAAAGGGGCTGTCCACTTTACTTCGACTGCTCCTATGCCATCGAGTTGCTCGGCTTCTACTTTGGCCGGCCAACGGTTGTCGAGTTCTTCATCAAGTAGGATCACGATAGGATATATGCGTCCATAGTCAGTGCCGTCAATGTTTACTGTGGTGTAGGCATTGCAAGCAAATCTTTTTCCGTCGGCAGAGATGCCTATGCATGAGTATAAAGTAATGTCGCTAACGTCGGCACCTTGCAATGTGAGGTAGTCAGATAGATAACGCATTTTAGTGCCTCCTTGCGGATATATGATTGCTCGGCAAGCTCCCATCATTTCATCTTGTACATATCCGACCGCAGTCCCATCGTTGGCAACTTGGAAAAGTTCCATGTTCCAGCCGTTATAAGGCATTTGAACGATTTCGTCGGTGTCAGTGCGTCCCCATGCTCCGTTTTGAGTGACATAGTAGATGCCGTTTTCCGAAAATTTCTTGGCAACGCAATTGTAGTTATAAAGTTTGGGTTGTACAAAATTGGGTTCGCCGTCTTTCCATATCACGGTTGTATAATTGGCAGTAGTTGTATAAGGGTTGTAGCAAGTCCCCGATACGTAGCGACCGTCGTTGGTGACGTCCCAAGCTGCTCCTACTTGGCTTCCGCTTTTAAGAGCCGGCATTGACATCTTGGTCATGCTGCCATCGGGTCCCCATACACATGGGGCGGCTCCACCCGAATAGGTTTGTCCGGCGATATATTGTCCGTTGGGGCTGATGCCATAAGCAATGCCGTTGCCGTCAAGTCGATGCCATTCGCCATCTTTCCAATAAGCTGCGGCATTGTCGGGCGACAAGCCTACAGCCACACCATCATTAGAGATGCCATAGACTTGCGACTCTCCACTTTGCGACAGATACTTCATTTCACCGGTGACGGTGTTCCATACAAATGCATCGGGGTATTGTTGGTCGGCCATGCCACATACCCATTCGCCATTGGCCGACATTGCGGTCACCTGAGTATAGGTGTCGGTGTCGGGAGCTTTGAGTATGATAGCTCCCTTTTCAGCCATGGCATTTGCCGCTAAGGTTGCGACAAATAGCATACAATAGATTTTTTTCATAATACGTAATGGTTATAGATATTCATTTTTTATTTTATAATCACTTTCTTTGTCGCCTGATTGCCTTCTTGGATTACGCGAAGCAGATAAAATCCTGAAACTTCATGCGATAGGTCGATGCTTGTCGAGCCATTGCCTACGGCAATTGCTTTGGCGGTTCCATCGAAACCGATGAGGGAGATGTTGTAATTGTTGCCATTGTCGGCATTGATGCGATAAACGTTAGCCTCAGACGTGGCTTCAATAGTGATGCCTGATGAGTTGTTGTCCGATGTTACGTTGTCGATCGATGAGACTTCTTTCCACTTGATGTCGGCTTTTGTCGCATTGATGACAGGAACTTCGCCACTTACGCGGATGAGCACCGCCACCAATTCAAGGTTGTTGCGTTCGGTAACCGATTCGGGAATGTCGATAATAGTTTCGTGGGTATAGGATTCTCCTGCAATGATAGCTGATGGAAGGCTTGACACTGCACCCATTAGTGCTGAGTTGGTGCCGCGAGGCAGGTCGTGAAACACCATGAAGTCTGCCGGAATTGTTGTGGGCAGATAGTAGTATTCGCCATAACCGGTATTTGTTGCTTGGCCGTTTTTCTGCGCCGATACGTTTTTGACATCGTTTTCAACCAATACATAGGCAAGACGGTAGAGATCTTTGGCGTTGTCAATGTCTTCGGCAAAAACCACGGTCGAAACGGCTTTTAGCGAGCCATCCTCTGTTTCTTCAACCACGACGTCTACCTTCCCGTTGGCGGCGTGATCCATCGCTTGGTCGGCTTCGGAGGTCTCGACAGTATAGTAACCGGAATGCTTATATGCTCGGTTGTAAAACACTGTAGGCACATCGTATAGTTCCACGCTTGCATAGCCTTGTATCTGCATGAAATCATTTGCCCAATGGGGCTCGATGACGATTACGCGGTCGCCAAAGCGACGTTGGAGATTGCGCAGTGTCAAAGTCGGATGAGGACAAGTGGTACACCAATTGGCCGTATATTTCTCTACCAATAGCGTACGAGGAAAGTGGGAACAAGCTACGCGGTCCGACATTATGTCTATGCGAGAACCGTCGTCAAGTATTGCCATGACGTTGTAGGTGGTGGCGGTGTTGAGTGATGTGGGCAGGGGTATTTCAAACTCCCAAGTGTCGCCGGTCGCCAATTCTTTACCTTCTATTAGCTCGGTATATTCTGTTGCTCCTTGAGTGCCGGTGCATTCAAGTGTGTTGATTTTAATCGTTTTCCCTGTGTTGAAAATTGAGCCATAGGCTTTGGCGTCATCGTCTACACCCACTGTGCGCAGTGTCAGGTCGTCTACACTCAGAGATACTTTGTCGGGTGTTCCTATTTGGATGTTGTCGAGTGCAAGTAGAAATTGGTTTTGGGATGTGTGTACAAATGCCACATACACGTTTTTGCCTGCGTAGGGGGCAAGCGATATCATGCGACGCTTCCAGAAGTATTCTTCTTGGCCGATTACGTCAAGTTCTTCAAAGTCGTCGAGATTGGTGCTTGTGGTGCTTATCATCACTTTGTAGCTTTCACGGTAGTCATAGTGAATTGAGCGTGCGTCCCAACAAAGCCGGGTGTCGTCACTGACACTCACTTGTGGCGTTATGAGCCAGTTGTCGGTAGGGAAGTCGTATTCTCTACGTGATGAGCTTAGGGCAACGTTGCAATTTGTGCCGAGATCGCTTGGCGCGATACCTGAAAACCACGTGCTCTGAGGCGTTACATGGTTGAAAATGTCGTTGTTGGTCGGCATTCCATCGTTGCATACCAAGGTAAATCCCGATGGTATGCCTTTCTCAAAATTGACTTCGAGAGCTGTTGTGTGGATCGCGGTTGACAGCCCCAACGTAATCAATATTGCTCTTGAGATTTTATTTGTCATTGGCTTATTATTTTAAAACGAAAACATCGGGAGGGGACTGTTTTGCCCTCCCGACATTTTCAATTATAATATAGATGTCATTAATCTTTGACAAATTTCACAACCTTGGCGTTGTCGCCTATTACGGCTGCATAAACACCCTTGGCAAGTGTTGAAATATTAACGACAGAGTCTTCGGTTTGAGCTACAAGTACACCGGTGGCCGAGTAAACTGCGATGCCGGTAGCGCCGTCAACTGCAATCTCAGTGTCGGTCACTGTAACGTCAACTCCGTTGTTGTAGATGCCGTCGATGCCTGATACATTGTCGGCAAGGGTGATTTCGATAGGCTCGCAAGCGAGTTTGTTGAAATACTTGAATACGGCTTCTACATATACGCTGTGTTCCTTGGCGGTGTTTTCACCTTCCCATACTTTAGTGTGGGTAGGCTCGGTTACCATAACGGCTTCTTCATTGTCCCAATATACGTTGTAGCCTTCGATTTCGACGCCGGGGGCAACTTCGGGAGCATCCCATTCCACAGTGACGGTGTATACGTGGTCAAGTGCAGTGTTGCTTGCTTCGCGTAGGTTGGTAGGAGCGTTGAAGAGAGTTACGGTAAATACTTCCGATTCAACTTTTCCGAGGTCATAAACGGCCTGAATGTATACAGTGTGTTCGTTGTCGAGGGTGTTGTAGCCTGAGCCAAGAGATACGTCATTTCCGTCTTCGTCTTCGCCGGTGAGTTCATAGAATGTGCTCCATGACTTGGTGAATGTAGGCTCGGTCAAGAGTACATCCAAGTTGTCTGGGCTCGGGTTCTTGGTGATTTCCATAACATCCCAGAAGATGTTGTAACCAAGGAGATTAACTCCGGCAGGGACTTCGGGAGCATCCCATTCGACAGTTACGCTATAGGTGTCGTCGCTTGCCGACTTGTTTTCGCGGATAGCTGTAACGGCCGGAAGATGAGTTTCAACGGTTACGCTTACCGGGTTGGTGATATTCCAATATGCACCATCGGCAACATCGGTCTTGGTGTAGAAGAAATAGTCATATTCACCATTCTTTACTCCTGAGTCGGTAAATGTAAACTTGCCTCCATCATCGGCACGAGCTTCACCGAGGAGTGCGCCATTGCGATAAACTTCGTAGGCGTATGTCATGCCGGCTACAGCGAGGCCGGGGTTTACATCGGCAGTGATAACGACTGTCGCACCATCGCCTTGAGTGGCTTGTACGTTCTCAAGTGCAGTTGCCCCGTAGAAATAACCATTTGCATAGCCTGTTACGATAGCATTCTTTGTGAAACGTTTCAATATGTTATCCCATGTCCAAACTGTTTTTAGCAATTCGTCGGTACCTTCTTTCTTTACATATTCGCGTTTGCATCCGGTTCCATAAGGAATCCAGCCATAGATGTCGCTTTCGGCAACATTGCCATCTGCATCGGTTTCACCGGCTTTGGTCACTACTGCCCATTTGAGGCGTTCATAACCGATTTCGCGGTTCCAATAGTCGTAGTTCCATACTTCCTTCTGAATGTTGTCACCGGGGGTTCCGTTGCCATAAACGCCTTTACCGTTTTCAACACCATCGACCATGTCATCAAGCGTGGCATCTACTTGCTTTTGAAGAATCAACGTTTTGGTGTAGTAGCCGTTGGGTTGGTCTTCGTAGGTGTATGTACCAAATGACAAGCGAGGATCGTTTGCAGAGGAATAATCTGTTGTGGTGTTTGACTTGGTGCGTATTTCCACTTTGCCAGGACGGCCAAGCGCATCATATTCAGAGAAGATCGAGTCTACGTCATGTTGCCCGATGTGATACAAGCTCTCATGTGTGTAAGCGCGGTAAGCGCGGGCAAGGTTGCCGTTGTCATCATATTCGTAGTTGAAAGAGTAGGTGTTGTCTGACCACGAAGTGAGACGGTTTTGGTCGTCGTAGGTGTTTGTGCGGATGACTTTGGCATCGCCCCAAGCTTGGTCATAGCCGTCGTAGGTGCCCCATTGCATTTTGGTGATGGTGGTGTTGTTGCCGTTTTCGTCGTAACCGTATACGTAATATTCTTGAGGTGTCTTGGTTGTGCTGACAACTACAGTTTCATACACCGGATAACCTTCTTCGTCATATATCGGGTTGCCATCTTCGTCGGTGGCTTGTCTTTCTTCGGTTGCAGAAGTGTAGTAATACATTATTTTGCGAGAGAGCTTGTTGTCAGGCCCGTAGAGGTGTACCCACTGCTTGGTCAACGAATTGTTGCCTTCGGTCATTGCATCGCCATAGCTGTTGATGTATTGCAGTTTATATTCAACACCCTCGGGAAGCTCGGGCTTGACATCTACATCTTCCGACTCGCAGACAAATGAAACGTGATTTAACGATGTATTAAAAGTGTTTTTTGCAGGCAATGTCTCACCTTTACGAGTGATTGTTAAATCGGAGAGGTTTACTGTTGCCAATCCTGAAGCTTTTGCAGTTTCTTTACCTAATTGAAGAAATCCGGTAGCCCAAAACAGCCCATCGTTATCACGTGAAAAACCAATTGGTGATGATGTGACGGTAGCTCCTAGCAAGCCAGATATAGAAATGGTGCTAATGGTTTGCTGTGCGATGTTGATTTTAGCAATAGCTACTTCGGTAACGTTGCTTGCAACATAGTGGCACAATACGTATAAATAACCCTGTCCGTCGGCGGCAATGCCATAAGAGTTCATTGTTTTTTCACCTGTTGTTTTAGGGTAATTTGTGTTATCTATCCAAACTGTTGGTATGCCGGTAGCCATGTCGATAGTGTAAATGGCGGTCTTGGTGGTGGCATACATTGCCTGTTCTGTTGCATCGTAGGCTAAGCCGCCGTTGATTAAGCGAATTGCATTATAGCCGGTTTTGTCTTCATCTTGGCTTGTGTATGTTGCAATATCAGTCCATTCGCCTTCTTGGTCGTAATACCCCCAGCTGTAAGAGTATGCTGAGCTATCATAAAAAATGGCATAATATTTATCTTCTACAAAGGCGCCACCTTTTAATGATTGTTTTGCACCCATCGTGAGGATTGTTGTAAAATCAGAAGCCCCTGTAAATGTCTCGGCATCAAACTTTACCAATTGAACTCCATTGGTATCGGGTTCATAGGTAGCCCAAGCCATCTTTTCTGCACTCAATGAGAGAGCCGAGATGGCCGACATTGCGAGTGCGGTTAAACATACGTAAACTTTTCTCATATTTTTTAATTTTTTAAGTGATTATGTCTCGTTTCTTACAAAATAGATTGTAGCGATGGAAAATTTATGCAAATATACACTTTTGCTTAAAGACTGATGCAAAATTAATAGAAAAAATGCATTATAATTATAATTTTAACTTTTTTGCGGTAAAATAAGAGCAAAAACAAGTGGGAAAGAAAAATTTTTGAAAAATAAACAGAATTTTAAAAAAATAATACATACCTTTGCATTGTATTTATATTTAGGTCATACTTTTTAGGTAAAACAAAATAATTAATCAATTAACCTTATCAATAAATGAAGGATTTTAAAGTGTTTGCATTGTGCGCAGGGGTAGTGCTTGCAATGAGTGCATGTACGGCTAAAAATACCGGTTTGCAAACTACTATGTCGGGATTAAAACCCAATGATTTTGAACGTGAATATGCCGGAAAGAAGACGGCTTTATATACTCTTAAAAATGCGTCGGGGATGGAGGTTTGCATAACCAACTTTGGAGGCCGAATTGTTTCGGTTATGGTTCCTGATCGCGATGGCAACATGTGTGACGTGGTGTTAGGCTTTGACAGCGTGGCCGATTATTTCCCAGAAAACAATTCCAGCGACTTTGGTGCCGCCATAGGACGATATGCCAACCGCATCAATCAAGGACGTATCGTAATAGATGGCGACACAATCCAATTGCCACAAAACAATTATGGGCATTGTCTGCATGGCGGTCCTACCGGATGGCAGTATAAGGTATTTGACGTGCAATCATCGACAGACAACACTCTTGTGTTGTCGCTTGAGTCGCCCGACGGAGACAATAACTTCCCCGGTAATGTGAAAGCGACGATTTCTTATACCCTGACCGATGACAATGCTATTGACATCGATTATAAGGCGGTTACCGACAAAAAGACTATTGTCAATCTCACCAACCACTCTTATTTTAACCTCAGTGGCAATGCCGACAACAAAGTTACCGGCGATTTGCTTTATGTCAATGCCGACAACTTTACTCCGGTCGATAGTACGTTTATGACTACCGGAGAGATTGTCCCGGTGGCCGGAACTCCAATGGACTTTACCACGCCTAAGGCTATCGGAGAGGAGATAGACAACTATGATTATGTGCAGCTAAAGAATGGCAATGGCTATGACCACAATTGGGTGTTGAATACAGCCGGTGACGATTCACAAGTGGCAGCGCGTTTAATGTCTCCGGCAACCGGCATCACGCTTGAGGTGTATACCGACGAGCCCGGTGTGCAGGTTTATACCGGCAATTTCCTTGATGGAACGGTGGTTGGGAAGAAG
>CAZLUB010000027.1:0-31412 GCA_964562595.1 uncultured Muribaculum sp.
GGTGGAGTAGAAGAGACGATGATTATTGGCGGAGGTGAAATCTATCGTCAAGCATTGCCACTCGCATCACGTCTGTATCTTACGGAGATAGATGCAACAGTACCCGATGCCGACACTTATTTCCCTGCGATTGAACCGGAGGAATGGGTAGTAGAGGAGGAAAGTGAATCGATGGTTGATGAGCGTTCGGGTGTGACATATCGATTTGTCACTCTGTGTCGCAAGTAGCCCGGAGCGGAATCGAACCGCTATCAAAGGTTTAGGAAACCTCTATTCTATCCGTTGAACTACCGGGCCGTAATCTTCTTTTGCTGTGCAAAGGTAATGATTAATTGCGAAGTGTACAAGAGTGTTGCTACAGTCAGTCAAACAGCACTTTCAACACTTCAAGAGAATGGAGCGAAGATATCGACACATAGTGTATCGTGTAGTAGTCGAGCATGATTTGCAACGCGCGTTGGCGTTCGGTGCGGGTAAATCGATAGGCGTGTGCGTTGTCCCATGAGATGCGCGACAGTCGAGCCACCGTGGCGGCATCTTCGCCGCTTAGATAGTGGTTGTGTAATGGCGCCGAAGCACGAAATGTGCCATCGTGCATGTCAAAAGTGTATCCCGGAGAATAAGTAGAAGAGTCGGGCTCGATGCCCAAATGCCGTCCGAACAAATACAAAAAGGCGATATGGAAGTTAGCCATTCCTTGGCGCAATTGCTCAAGGCGAGCGATGGCATCAGTCATGAAGTTAAACAAGAGCGAGTCCTCATGACATTCCTTTAAAGTCGCAGACAACACTTCTGCTAAAAATATGGCTATGGCATTTTTTATGGGATTGGCATGGATAGAGTGTTGCGAAAAAGATAATTGGGTATCGCGTACATTATATATGTCGCGGTCGGAACGCATGTCGGCAACGCAGGTAAACACGCTGAGCGGCATGGTGATGGCGCGACGACGGGCGGCTTCTCGACCCCTGCCAGCCGGCATGAGCAGAGACACTCGTCCGGCTTCAAGAGTGTAGACCGACAGTATGTTATGGCGTTCGTTATATTTGACTGTTCGCAGCGCGATGCAATGTAGTTGCTTTAGCATGATCTAAAAAAGTAATACTTGATGCACAGTGTAGGAGGGAATAAAGGCTTATCCTATCTTGAGGTAGTAAAGTTAGCAATAAAAGGGCTTTTTCAAGATGAAAATAAGAGAAAATGCGGTTTTGAAGTTAAAAAATTTGTGGGAATAAAAAAAAGTATCTATATTTGCACTCGCATTTTACACAATGCGTGTAAATGGGGGTATGGCCCATTCGTCTATCGGTTAGGACGCAAGATTTTCATTCTTGAAAGAGGAGTTCGATTCTCCTATGGGCTACAATTAAAAAATAATAAAGAACAATTATAGTTTTTTTGATAATGGCAAATCACAAATCATCTATTAAGAGAATCCGTCAGACTGAGTCTAAGAGACTTCGCAACCGTTATTATGCAAAGAGCGCACGTACTGCTGTTCGTCGTCTTCGCAAGATGACTGACAAGGTTGAAGCAGAAGCTGCTTACAAGAAAGTTAGCTCTCTTCTCGACAAGCTCGCCGGCAAGCGCACAATCTCTAAGAACAAAGCTGCCAATCTCAAGAGCAAGCTCGCAAAATACGTTGGCAAGCTCGCTTAATAGAGGATTGACATAATCCCCTATGGCCCATTCGTCTATCGGTTAGGACGCAAGATTTTCATTCTTGAAAGAGGAGTTCGATTCTCCTATGGGCTACAATAAAGTCACATGCAATAAGCGTGTGGCTTTTTTATGACGGTGAAAAGTCATAGTTTAATGCTTAAAAGCCTTTAAACGGAAAGCAGAACGATGTCTTTAAATTGGTGTGCTTGGTCGTAATTTGTGATTGGCTTGTTGAGGCAAAAAGCGTGGAAGAAGCAATTAAGACGATGTTTGCCGTGTGTCGTGCTCCACGCGGTAAATCGCTTGTCGATGTTGGAGTTAGTCATGAATGGTAGGGCGAAAATGGTTGATTTGAAGCGGTTGCACTCAAAATTGATGCAAATGTTTTGGCGGAGGGAATAAAGTTTTGTACTTTTGCAAATATGTATTTTACGTGATTTTGTGACCTTGGGTTATGTTTAAAAAACGATAAATCTGAGAATGACTATATTTTATTAACCTAAATCTACACGTTTTATGAAGAAGTTTTACTCGCTTCTTGTCTGTGCCATTTTGGCATTGACATCTATGACGGCGTCGGCCGCTGACTATTATCTTGTCGGTGAGATGAATGGTTGGATTCCGGATGATGCCAGCTTGAAATTATCTGACAACGGTGATGGCACATTTGTTTTGGAACTCAACCAGACATTTGATGCTCAGACTGAATTTAAAATTTCTAATGGTAGTTGGGATTTGTGCTATGGTCAGGGCACGACCTCTAATGTGGTTAATCCCGGAGTACTTTATCCTGTTTCATCATCAGGAGGTAACCTTGCGTTCCCTGCCGGAACAGAAGTAAAGACAATTACTTTCAACCCGACTCAGGAAACAGTGTTGGTAAACGACTTGGAGTTGTATCTTCGTGGAGAAGTGTCAGGTGCATCATGGGATGCTGTTGACGACTGGAAGTTTACCAAAGAAAGTGCAAATGTCTATACCCTTACAAACAAGACTCTTAAGGGCGGATTTAAAGTTGCCGATAAGGAATGGCAAAAGGCCAATTGGGGTATAACCGGTAGTGCAAATCCTGTTTTGGGAACAGAATATGTCATGACTCAAAATGGTGGAAACCTCAGCATTTCTGAAACTTATTGCAGCAAAATCACCGTTACATTGGACAACAACGGCGGAGCAACACTCTTGCTTGAGCAAAAAGTTCCTGAGTTGGTTATTACCGGCTATGAGGGATATTTTACTGCAACTTGCGAAGACGGCATTGCTCTTGGCGCTGAAGAAGTGGTAAGTAGCACCAACAACCGTTTGGAAGACTGGGATTCATGGAAATCAAGTTGGACTACAGAGATTGTTTCAGATACTGAGATCAAACTTGTTCCGACCGGAGATTTGACAACCGCAGAGGAAGTTCCTCCGTTCTATCTTTTTATGGAAGCCGGTTACTTTGTACTAAATCCTAATGGCACTAAGACCCTCAGCTCGAAACTTTCAGGATATAATCTAAACATGACCGTGCCGGCAGCTCCTGCCGAGCCATTGACCATAGATTATACCTATCCTGCCGATAACGCCGAGGTAGAGTCGTTCAACAACCTCTACATCATGTTTAATGTCGGCGACGACGGTATCGGATTGTACAGTAACATAGCAATCACAGCAACAAGTGAAGACGGCTTGACCACTTATACCGGTTATGCCGATTACACTCAAAGCAGCTATAAAGATGCCAATGTGACCTTTACCGAGTCGTTTGCACCGGGCAAGTACACAATCACTATCCCTGCCGGTGTATTCTATGACTATAGCAACAATGCAAGCCAAAACGAAGAAACCACGATTACTATCACAGTTAAGGAGCCTGCGCCCGCAGTAGAAGTGCCTACATACACAGCTCAAGATTATACATCATTGATGTCTAGTAGCGTATTCCGCGGAAACCATGCGTTGGTTGACATGAACAATGATGGCAAACTTGACTTGATGTATAAGGGTCGTGACGTTGCCAATGGTTGGGCGACTGTGATACAGGTAGCTGTAAGCGATGGCACAAAATTCACATCAACAGTTGACCTTCCCGACAATGACGGTTGTAGCTGGAGTCGTCAGATCTATGCTATAGACTACAACAACGATGGCTACATGGACTATATCCTTGGTCAGTCATGGGGATATGCTCAATTGTTTAAGAACAATGGCGACATGACATTTACCCGAGTGGATGAATTTACTGCAGAACCATTCTTGGTTGAAACTCGCGACCTTAGTGATGAAACAATTGAAATCTTTGGGTCTAACTTGCTCGCTGTTGCAGACTTTAATATGGACGGTTGGAAAGACATTGTATCAATGACTGAAAATCAACCGGTATTATATACCAATAACGGTGGTAATGGTACATTTACTCGTCAAAACGAATCGGGCATTGCTCCAACTCGAAATGGAACTGTAAGCGTAGGTGATTATAACAATGATGGTTATCCCGACCTTTTGGTTAACGGCTGGAATGACACCGTAGGCAACCATTGCTTGCAAATCAACAAGAATAATGGAGATGGAACATTTACTGCAATCAACTTTGATTTCAACCTCGGATTGCATGGCTCGGAAAAGGGTACAAGCATATTTGTTGATGTAAATGGCGATGGACTTCTTGACGTATTCTGTACCGGTGAGAGCATGTCAAACGGATGGGCAAAAATAGCCAATGTTTATGTCAATAATGGTGACGATACGTTCACAGCCACAGCATCTCTTACTTCATGTGCAAGCGGTAATGCCGACTGGTGTGACCTCAATGGTGATGGCCTTACAGATATCGTTTATGCCGGTGGCATCGACAGCGAGCCATGGGGTATGGTGAACGTTGCTATTAATGCAGGTCAAAATACGTTTGTGCAAAATACATCACTTATAAGCAATGTACGTGGTGGTGCAGTAGTAGAGGCTGCCGACTATAATGGCGACGGTATGCCTGATATTATCGCTGAAGGTTATGGCGATCCTTGTTTTGCAATTTACAATGGCTCTACAAGTGTAGCCAATCAAGCACCTGTGGCTCCAACCTCATTGGCAATGACCGAAGGCGAAAGCAATGTGACTTTCACATGGCAAGCCGGCTCGGATGCAGAAACTCCTGAAGCTGCATTGCGCTATAATATATATGTTAAGAAAACTGATGGTACTGTTGTAACATTGGTAAATGCCGATACCGAAACCGGAGCATTGCGCGTGGCTGATGTTAACGCATCATTGACAACTTGTAGCTATACACTCAACATCAATGCCGCTGACATCGTGGCTTGGGGTGTGCAGACAATCGACCAAGCAAAGGCTGCAAGCGTATTTACTACTCAAGTAGTAAAAGTGCCTGAAATGGTAATTACCGGATATGCAGGCTACATCTCAGTTTCTTGTGTTGATGGCATTGCTCTTGGTGCTGAGGACGTAGTAGGTAATGTTGACAACCACTTGGAAGATTCTTATAATTGGGAATCATTCTTCACGACAGAGGTTGTGTCGGAAACCGAAATCAAGTTGATTCCGACTGAAGACATAACAACTGCCGAGCCTCCATTCTATCTCTGTCTAGTAGAAGGATTCTTCGTCCTTGATCCAAACGGAACAAAGACGTTGAGCAAGACGCTTGAATACTATGAAGTGGACATGACAATCCCGGCAGAGCCATTGACCATAGCTTACACCTATCCTGCCGATAACGCAGAGGTAGAGTCGTTCAACAACCTCTACATCATGTTTAATGTAGGCGACAACGGTATCGGATTGTACGCTAACATCGCAATCACAGCTACAAGCGAAGACGGCTTGACCACATATACCGGCTATGCCGATTACACTCAAGACAGCTATCAAGATGCCAATGTGACCTTTGCCGAGTCGTTTGCGCCGGGCAAGTACACAATCACTATCCCTGCCGGTGTATTCTATGACTATGACAACAAGGCAAGCAAGAACGAAGAAACCAAGATCACTATTACCGTTAAGGAGCAAAAAGTACCTGAAATGGTAATTACCGGACATGAAGGCTATATCTCAGTTTCTTGTGTTGATGGCATTGCTCTTGGTGCTGAGGACGTAGTAGGTAATGTTGACAACCACTTGGAAGATTCTTATAATTGGGAATCATTCTTCACGACAGAGGTTGTGTCGGAAACCGAAATCAAGTTGATTCCGACTGAAGACATAACAACTGCCGAGCCTCCATTCTATCTCTGTCTAGTAGAAGGATTCTTCGTCCTTGATCCAAACGGAACAAAGACGTTGAGCAAGACGCTTGAATACTATGAAGTGGACATGACAATCCCGGCAGAGCCATTGACCATAGCTTACACCTATCCTGCCGATAACGCAGAGGTAGAGTCGTTCAACAACCTCTACATCATGTTTAATGTAGGCGACAACGGTATCGGATTGTACGCTAACATCGCAATCACAGCTACAAGCGAAGACGGCTTGACCACATATACCGGCTATGCCGATTACACTCAAGACAGCTATCAAGATGCCAATGTGACCTTTGCCGAGTCGTTTGCGCCGGGCAAGTACACAATCACTATCCCTGCCGGTGTATTCTATGACTATGACAACAAGGCAAGCAAGAACGAAGAAACCAAGATCACTATTACGGTTCTTGAGCCTGTAGTTTCAGATCCGATGGCTATCGTAGATACTAATCCTGCCAATAATGCTGAGGTTGAAAGCTTCAAATATATGTGGATTAAGTTTAACATGCAGTATGGCTACAACTCTGAGGCTGAAATCACGGCTGTTAATGTTGCCGATGCAACAGTTGCTTATACCGGTTATCCTTTGTTCTACGAAGACTGGGATGAAGAGTACAACCAAGCTACTCTCGAGTTTGCCGAATCGTTTGCCCCCGGCACATATGAAATCACAATACCTGCCGGCACATTCTGGGAATATGGCAACGAATCCAATATTCTCGGAGAAACTAAGTTTACTATCACAGTTATAGAGCCGGTTAGCGGTATTGCCGGTGTAATTGCTGACAATGGCGTGTATGTGGTTTACAACCTCCAAGGCGTGAAGTTGATGGAAACTGAAAATGTTGAAGACCTCAACAAACTTACAGAAGGTTTCTATATCATCAATGGTAACAAGGTTGCAATTCGCAAGTAATCACTATTAAAAACCTAATATTCAAATACCCATTGCCATTTTTAGTGGCAGTGGGTATTTAATTGATGCTATAAAACAATAACAAACAAAGTAAATCTATTATGAAAAAATTTTACTCACTTATCGTCTGTGCCATCATGGCTATGGCATCGATGACGGCGTCGGCCGACTGGTATCTGCTTGGTAGTGACAATGGTTGGTCGACTTCCAATGACTGGAAATTTACCGACAATGGCGATGGGACATTTGTTCTCTTGAACAAAACCATAACCGGCAAGTTTAAAATCAGTGATGGTACATGGGCCGATAACGCTACTTTTGGCGGTGGCGGTGCTATTTCTATCGGCTCTACTTATCAACTTTACAACCCCGGTGGCGACATTGCGGTTGGTGGCGCATTGACATGTTCAAAAATCACTTTCAATCCTACGGCAAAGACTCTTTATCTTGAAGGCGAGCAAGCAAAATTTGAAATAACGTCTGATATATATATAAGAGGTGCAATTTCCGGCTCGGATTGGCCGGCGGTCGATGCGTGGAAGTTTACCAAAGAGAGTGAATATGTATATACGCTGACCGATAAAACTCTGTCGGGTGAATTTAAAATTGCCGATGCCGACTGGGGTGCAATCAATTATGGTAGCAATGGTGGCAATCCGGTGATTGGAGTACCTTATTCTCTTGTCTCGGGTGGAGGAAACATCTATATTGATGAGACCTATTGTAGCAAAATCACTGTGACATTTGACGAAAGCGGTAATGCAACACTCTTGCTTTCAGGCGAAGTGCCCGGGTTGTATATCGTTGGCGACATGACCAAAAATGCGGCCGGCGACGGTTGGCAGTTTGTCGATGACTATAAATTGACCCACGATGGCAACGGTGTTTACAGCATCAGCGATATTGAGCTTGCCGGTCCGTTTAAAATTGCTTCGCCTGATTGGGCGACTTACAACTTTGGCGGTCAGTCAGACAATCAAGTCATTGAATTGGGACAAACAACGACATTGCTCAACAGTGGTGATTCTAAAAACTTGCTTACCTCGGGTACTTATGTATGTACCAAAATTACGGTCGATACAACCGTGCCGAGTGTCATGATTGAAGGCTCGATCAAGGCCGAAGACCCTGACACTCCTTATGAGGCATTGTATATCATCGGTGACTTTAACAATTGGGATTATGCCAACCCCGACGGTCGTTTGTTGCCTACCGGCAAAGCTGATACTTTTGGCGCTACCGGACTGGTGATAACCGCGGCTGCAGGGGCAGAGTTCTCCAATTGGTTGCTATACACCGGCCTTGGCCAAATCGGGGTGTATGGCAATGAAAGCGATGCCACCGAGTCGACCTTGGAAGGCTCATTGAAAGCCGGAGAAGAAGGCTGGGCTGGAATTGCACCGGGCGTATATGATGTGGAAGTGTATTTGCCAAAATTGGCTGAAACAGCCACTTACAAGTTTACCAAGACAGCCGAGGTATATACATGGAGATTTTATTTCGACAATACGCTGTCTAACTGGGAAAATGTTTATGCCTATGTGTGGACCGACGAGGCCGATTACTATCCTCTCGGTATGTGGCCTGGAACTTGGATGTGGGCAGGCGCAGACGGCCTTCGTGAAGTGTCGTTTGTGACAACCAAGGAGCTTTCGTCACCCAAAGTGATATTTAGCAATGGCACCGATGCTCAATCTCCCGACTTGGATCTAGTCAATGGAGCTAAATACAACGTTGAAAAGATGATAGAAGATGACGTGACCGGCCTTGAAACTATAGAGACTGCCACTGCATCGCGCTACGTAGTCTACAATCTGCAAGGTGTTAAAGTGATGGATGTCGAAGACGCGTCGGCAATCAACACTCTGCCTGCCGGCCTGTATATTATCAACGGTCACAAGGTTGCTTTGCGCAAGTAATAGATTGTTATTAAGAAGTTGTATTAATTTTATTAAATAAATTCAGACTTAATAGTCATAGCTGCCCCGGATTGTTTGAGACGCTTTTGGCCGTTTAATCCCAATCGCTCTTAAACTTGAGATGAAATTTAATTTGACAATCCCCATTGCCCAATGTAAGGCAGTGGGGATTGTTTTTTTATGCTTAAGCATTGGGGAATGTGAAAAGTTAATGTGTGTTAAATATTTGGGGGGGTAGATGTGGTTGTATATTTGCAAAAAATGTAAAATTGAGGATTTTATACTATTGACATAACCTTCTAATATTTATGATTATGAACATATTTTTGAATGTGTTTAGCTATGTGTGGGACAGTGTGACTTATGGTTTCCTTCTCTCGGTTGGTTGTGTCGTGCTCATATATTATATAGTAAAAGGGATATTTCCAAAATCGGCATTTTCGCCAATAGGGAAAATTGCAGTCGCATTGTTGTTGCTGTTGTCGACGGTGCAATCGACTATGTTGTTTGGCGGCATAAAACTCAAATCGATGCTCAGCGACTTTGAGGTGGCGGCATTGGATGCAATAGAGCAGGCCGAGCGTCGCGGTGGCGATGTGAGAGCCGCAACCGATGAAGTTTTGGAGCAATATCCGATGCTTGACGAGTTTTTGGATGACCGGGCAGTAAAAATGAATGCAGGCGATACGGTGCTGACGTTTTTTGATAACGCATATCGTGCAATCGATGAGTTTACGACCGGTCGCATATTGTGGCTTGTGTTATTTTATATAGTGGGTACGGTGGTAATTGTTGCCACACGCCGACAGTCGCAGAAGGATGCTGTCCGCCCAATGTCGGGCGACCGTTCGGGAGTGTCGTATAATAACAGGCCAAGTAGCCGTCCGACGGCAGTGCGTAGCGGACGTTATCGCAATATGCGGCGCTGATATCTATAACTATAGGCCAATCATCATAAGAAAAAATCATTAAATACATATAAAGTCATGGCAAATCATTTAATAATCGGATTGGGCGGCACCGGCGGCTCGATTCTTGCAGGATTAAGGAAACGCATATATTCAGAATTGGGCAAGCGCGATGTGGCGGGAGCAACCAATATAGACTATCTTTATGTCGACTCGTCGGATGAAGATCTTAACAATCGCTCCAATTGGACTTACTTGGGTGAATCGTTGCATCTGCAGCCCGATCAAAAAGTTAGCATCCATGGCATACAGGCCGGCGTGCTCGCAAGCCCCGGACAATACCCCGGCATAGCATCGTTTCTCAGCCAACGCGACCGTGAATTGTTGCAAAACGATCAGGTGCAGTCGATAATCTCGGCCGGTATCGGAGGACAACGACGTCGTTTCGGACGTATGTTGCTTGCCAACAACATCCAGACCAATGATGCAGAAGCCAGTTTTGTGGCTCGTCTGCGCAGTAAGGCACTGCAACTGACATCGACCGGCGATGGCACCATCCAATTTCATGTGTGTGCCGGATTGGCCGGTGGTACGGGTTCCGGTTCGATTGTCGATGTGGTTGCTCAAATACGTAAGATTACAGCCCCGATGGGTGGCAATTGCCAGTTATACCTATATCTCTATGTTCCCGAAATCTTGGTGGAAGAGAGATGTGAAAGCGGATTTTATCACGCCAATGGATATGCGGCATTGAGTGAGCTGAATGCCATTGCTCTCAACGCATACACTCCGACGGATGTGTCGGGAGAAGTCGATGTGTATACCAACAAAGTTGCACGTCTGCTTAAAGGATGCGATGCATTTACCAAGGCGTTTCTCTTCTCCAACTACAATGAGGTAAATCGTGTGTTGCCAAAGAGCAAAAGATTGCCCGAGGCAGTTGCCGATTTCCTATTTCAAAAGACAGTCGCTCCGAGTCTGGTAAGCGGCCAAGAAGGCGTCATGAAGCGTTTGGAAACATCGGAGAATGATGGAAATGCGCCCGAAAACGATGAGTCGGGACGTCATGTGCATTCTCGTGACTTTATGACTTTTGGGGTAAAACGCATCGAATATCCCGAAACCGAAATCAAGGAATATGTAACATACAACTATGCCATACAAGCTGTAAAGCAGTTGCAATACAACTTGTGGGTTGACGGCAAGGGCTTTGACACATGCACCGCCGACGAAGTGGGCATGGGCTATCGTCAAACACAACAAAAGGCCGAGACTCTTGAAGCACTCAAACTTACCGACAGCATGCTCATGTTGCAGACCCCGATTCGAGAAATCAAGGGAGTGACCGATAATTGGGAATCGTTTGGAAACTATTGGGAAAATGTGTGCCAATTCTTTGGCGAAGAAGCGGCCGCCGATAGCGAAAAACGCAATTGGCCGAGCATCTTTTTGGATTTCTGTGAAACCGAATATGGAAAGAATTTCCGTGGTGTCGGTGTTAAGAAATTCTTTGAAACTCAGCGTTCGGAAGTGCGTGGTTACGCATCGTACTTGCGTCGTCACATAGAGCGTTTGCTTTTCAACGAATGGCTATCGGGAGAGAAATCGCTTCTTGAAGTGGAAAAATATATCCAAGTGCTTATCGATAATTGCAGCGAGCGCTTAAATGGCATCGACGATAAGATTTCCAACGGTCGCAACTATCTTGACACTGTGATAGCTCCGCAACTCACAGAGATAAATCGTGAGTGGAACGACATCGGTTGGCTGCGTGATGCAATCACCGGAGCATCCCGTAAGATTTTTGACAAGTATAAGCAAAACCGTTGTGAATACTATATTGTAGCTACAGAAGTAGAGGGCTATACTTTCGCAAAATTGCTTCTTGCCGAGGTGATGCGTCAACTTAGTGCAATGCTTGTGGGCGTGACCGACTTCAAGGGTACTCTCAACAGTGTCTTGGCAATGGTAAGCGAAGCCGCAGAGAGCAAGTGTAAGGTTGAAAACATCAATGCCCGTCAAGGTCAAGAGGTGGAAGTGCTTGACAAGAAATATAGCCCTGCGGCAATCCGTGAACTTACGGCCGGATTTGTCAGCGATGCTGAAGAACAACGTCGCAATGCGCGTGAAATACGTCAAGAGCTTGTCAACCGCATTGGAGAGGACGAGCGAGGCTTCTCTCAACTCAACAGCGCGATGGGCGACGTTGACTCCATGGCAAAATGCTTCACTCAGGTTTGTAACCGCAATGCCGTGCAACAAATGAACGACATGGCCGAAAAAGATTCGACCATGAAGATGTTGCATGTAAACATTCTTGAAAAAATCAAGCAGGAATATAACACTACTGAAGCGTTGGAAAACTACGTACATCAGATTGTGGAACAGGCCAAGTGTTTCATGCAGTTCAGTCAAGAAGAGATGGGACGCAACATCGCCGGAAATGCGCCGACGCGCATGGGACGCATGATTCAGTTGTGTCTGCCCGAATACAACGATCCAAGCAACTTCCGTGACAAGTTTATCGAAGTGTTTGCTTCTCAATGTCGTGCATATTGCTCGTTTGACAAACATCAAGACGTTTCAAAGAACTACCGCGACAGTCAGATTGTGATTGTTACCGCGGCATCTGCTTTCCCGTTGAGATTCATTCAAAACATCAAGTTCCTTGAAGACAAGTATAATCAGAAAGTGATGGGCAAGGATGGCGAACTCAACAAGGTTTTACTACATACCGAAAGCGGACTCGATTTGCCCGAACTCTTTGAAATGCGAGCTGAGGGCAAGCGTGCCAAGTTCATGCCTTATGCAATTATGCTCCATAGTCTTGGAATACTTCAAGAAAAAACCGATCCCGAAACCGGAGCTACATTCTCTGCTCTTGGAGTAGGAAGCGGATTCAGTCGCAAGTGGGTGCGCGTGGGCAAAAATATGGAAGAAACTCTTGTGATGCTAGTCGAAGATGCCGTGACCGCACGCACTATCACTGAATGCATAGACAACATCATATCTACCGAATATCGTACCAATGCCGCTCGTCAGCAATTGCGCGGAGCAATCGAAAATATGGTGTGTGATACTATTCTTCCGCTTGTACGCAACAACGACCTCGACCCATTGTTTGTCGAATATCGCAAGGCCGCCGAGGCTTTGTTTGAAGGGACTCTCGCCGACAGATAATAAAAGATTAATGTAAAAACAAAGAATATGCCAAAGAAACAAGGAAAATGCATCAACGTAGGTGGATGCTCAAAAGCTCGTAGCAAAGAGATACAAGAAGCTGAATTGACCAATTTTGTGTGTGAAGAATGTGGTAAACCTCTTCACGAAAGTAAGGCGAAGGCCTCGAAGGGTGGACTGCCAAAGCCCGTTCTGTTTGGAATTGTCGCTGTAGTAGTGGCGGTGGCTGTAATACTTGCCATTACAATGATTCCCGAAGGGGACAAAGCTCCTCAACCTGAGCCACAGGGTGCACCAGCCGATACAACCGAGGTCGTTAAAGCTCCTGTAGCAGAGCCTGATACTGCAGTTTCGGCTCCGGTAGATACAGTCGAAGTTGTCGCTCCCGAGCCGGTGGCTGAGCCTGAAAAAGCTAAAGATCCAGTGCTTAATGGTAATGGAACTGTCGATTTGGGAGTCGCCACATATTCAGGCCCTGTAAGCAATGGTAAGCCTCATGGAATCGGGGAATTGAGGTTTAAGCGTAACTATACGCTCGACCTTAAGACCGTACCAGCTTCCTCTCTTGAAATTGAAGCAGGAGAAACTGTTTTTGGGGCAAAATTTGACAATGGTGTGCTCAAGCAAGGAGAAGTACATCGTAAAAACGGTAAGCGAGTCCCATTTATTGGAGTTGCTGCAAAACTGAAGTAAAAAACCGATGAATCATAGATTTCGTCATATAGTGCTTGCCATCGTATTTGCGGTGGCAAGCATGTCTGCGATTACGGCACGGCAAGTCGAGTATCAAACCGATTTGCTGTGGCGCATGGCGGAATCCCTTAAGATAACTCAGCATCTTGATACGTTGGCCGACGGGCGATATTTCGGTCTTTTGACATATCACAAGCATCCGTTGAATGTGGTTGTCCACAACCGTAGGGTGACACATATTGGCTATCTGTTATTTTCAATGTCGCAACGTTCGGCAATAAAATCTCCGGTATATGACTTTATAGAACGTTATGCCTTGGAAACCGATCTCCCGATTGATCGTCAAAAGTCGGTCGACAAGCAGTTGGTAGAAGACGGAATATCCTTTGGTGTCGGAGATCTAAAGCAATTGCGCAAACTTGTGGGTGATACTACGCTGATGGTCTCAGTTAATCAAATTGAAGGGCGACGTTATCAAGTGATATTTAGTGATGAAGATGAGGAAAAATGTTCAATAGAGTTTCCTCTCGATCATGAGTTGCTTTTAGGTACCGATCTACCCGAGAATGAATCAATTTTGGCTAAGGAATTGATGGAATGGAAGATACGACCGGTTGATTCGTTAGGCGTTGCATCTGAAATGTTGCAATATATTCCCGAGAGGGATATTTACAGATTGCCCGGCGATACGTGTTATGTAAGTAGTCTCAACTCAGATCTTTACTTCTCATCAAATGACGGCGGGAGTACATTTGAGTTGACTTATAGCCCTTTTCATTTGGTGGAAAGTTTTGCCAATCTTCTTACAACAAACAGCATTGAAAACACCTTGCAAGTAGACATACGACAGAAGTGTTATGATCGTCCCGATGCCACATATTCACTGCCTCTGAGTCAAATGTCAAGTTATTTTTTGACAGTCGGCTGCAAACCTTATTTTGGGGTTATTAATGTTAATAACAATGAACTTGTGATGATGGTGTTTATGCAAAATGCCGACTATGGCTATGGTCATATGCTTAAAGTGAAAGCTGATATTCGACTGATATTCGACCGAGCGGGAACCATGAAAGTTGACATGTTTGGATTTATACCGGTATCTAAAATTAAGGCTATATTTCAAGAACACTCTAAAATGACATTATGAACAGACTTTATGCTATATTGATAACATTTGTAGCAACAGCTATGTGTGTAGCACAAAGTTCGTTGACTAAACAGATTAACCAACTTAAGCGCTCGGGCATGCATTTTTATGCCGAGTCGACAATGAATACCGAGGCTGAGGCACGTGAAAATGCTACGTTGATGTTGGCTAACTTTATTAATGACTATATCAATGAAAATGACCTGCCTCGCGAATATCGAGTGTCGGAAGCGACCTTGCAAGCCGAGTATATAGTCGGAAAGCGTGGGGATATGCATCGGGTGTTTGCGTATATTGAAAAATCCAAATGCATACCCGTTGCGGAGCAGGAGACTGTAGGCCAATCTCTTGTTGCACAAAAGGAAAGTCATGAAACTAAGCCCGCAGATGATAAAGTGGCCGAAGTCGGTGGGCAGTCGGAGTCACATGTGGAAAATGAGCCGGCGCAGTCGTCGGAGTTTGCATTTGATCAAGAATGGAAGCAAGAAGCTATAAACTCGCTCGTAGAGAAAGGAACGCTTGACGAGGTGATAGTGCAACTCAACAGATTGAAAATGGAGTATCGTGTCACACGCTTTGGCACTAACAAAGATTGTCGCAATCCGGCAACAAGCTTCTGGTTGATATTTGCCAATGATGGCGAGCGTCGTTTGATAGCATTGTTGGGCGAAGGCACCGACCAACGTCCCAATTATATGAGCCGACAATATGATAAGTTGAGTAACTATTCAGGTAATGGTGCCATATGGTTCAACCTGTCGCGATAACATAAAAATACTTGAATTATGAAAAAGATAATATTTGCTTTTGCTTGCATTGCGTGCAGCCTCGCCATGCTTGCTCAAAATGAAGTCTATTTTGAATTCTCTGATGGGATTTCAGATGGTCAGCTAAAACGCAAAATGGAAAGCCAAATGTCGAAATTGTTGACCGCGATAAACAATGCCGAGATAGCTAATGATGAAATTAATTATACCGGCATAGACATTGACACCAATGCGTCGATGAGTCTTGGCTTGACATGGAATAATGTCCATTTCCGGACTGCCGACAGTGAAATCGTGGAACATTGTGTGAGACTTGAACGCAGAAACGGTACTTTGAGAGGCTATCAGGTGAGAAACATAGGAGTGGAAATGCGTCCGCTTGATTCGGCTTTTGACAACAAAAACAAATTTCAAGAACTATGTGTGCAGTTTGACTCCAGAGGCCGTATAGCCGATATCAACTTTGCAATGGAAACAACCCAATATCAGCAGTTGATCAAAGAGGGGGTGAGACTTGACGACCTTGACCGCCGCATGCAGATAATTCAGTGGTGTGAGCAATTTCGCAAGGCTTATTGTGACAAAAATATCAGATTCATGCAGGACATATTCAGTGACGATGCACTGATCATTACTGGTAAAGTGGTGATGGATCGTGTGAAAAGTGATGTGCAAGTGCGTGATCAGCAGAAAGTCATATTTGTGGAAAAGAATAAGAAGCAATATCTTGCCAGCTTGTTGGCTGCATTTAATCGCAATTCTTATATCAATGTGAATTTTGATAGCTATGAAATCAAGCGACATGGTTCAAAGCCTCAGTATTATGCAGTGACTTTGCATCAGAAGTGGTATTCTACTACATATAACGATGAGGGTATGGTCGTGCTCGTGTGGGATTTTACTGATGAAGAAAAACCGGTTATTCAAGTGAGAACCTGGCAACCGATGAATACCGAGATAATCGGTATGAGTGACTTGAAACTACCTTAAAATAACAAATTAACCATAACAATGATGATATGAATAAATTATTGATTACAATCTCTGCCTTTGTTTTTTCAATAATGGGCGTTGTAGCCCAACAACTTAATGTAGTAGACTTTCATGCCGACCCGACCGACCTGGAGGCTCAGGTCAATCAAGTAGAAGACCTTAACGGCACGCCATGTGCTTTGGTGAAGTTGGGATTGGCTATTGATGATGCTGCAATCGAAGGTGATATCATTAAAACCGAAAAAAAAGCGGGCGAATATTGGGTGTATATGCCTGATGGTTCTAATTGGCTGACTATTAGTTCGTCGTCATTTACCCCTTTGCGCTATGAATTTACTGAAAATGTAAAGTCAAAATGTGTTTATATCATGACTGTGGCCTCGGGCAGTGCTCCGATGAAGCAAAGGGTGACAGTAGAACTACCGGCAAAGACCAATGTGCTCGGAGAACAAATAAAGAGTGCGGTGTCTTTTGATTTGATACTCGTTGAGCCGGGTATGTTTAAGATGGGTGCTACTCCTGAGCAAGAAGGAGCTGATGACGATGAGCGTCCGGTGCATTGGGTGAAGCTCACCAATCCTTACTATATGGGAGAAACCGAAGTGACGCAAGCTCTTTGGGAATATGTTATGGAATATAACAACTCAACTTTCCAAGATCCAAATAAACCGGTGGAAATGATAAGCTGGGACGATGCTATAATGTTTTTGAAGAAGTTGGGAGAGCTGACAAGCTCAAAATTCCGCATGCCGACGGAGGCCGAATGGGAATATGCTGCCCGCGGTGGAAACAAGACTCAGCATTACATGTATAGTGGAAGTTCCAATGTCGATGAGGTCGGTTGGTATTATAACAATAGCCAAAACTCTACACATGTAGTAAAGGAATTGAAACCCAATGAGCTTGGACTGTATGACATGAGTGGCAACGTGTGGGAACTTTGCAGTGACTACAAATGTAAATATCCCGACAAGGAGGTGGAAAATCCGGTTGGGCTTCAGCCTTCTAAGAATCGAGTGCGTCGTGGCGGGGCTTGGGATTGTGAGGTGTCCAATGATTTGCGTGTGGCATTCCGTAGACGCGTTGAGCAAGATCAGCGTGAAAAAGGATTGGGACTTCGCCTTGTGCTTGATGTCTCAAAATAAAATCACAATATGCGAAAATCTGTTGCTATAATAGTTATGTTCCTGTGCCTATTCATAAATGTTGAGGCACAGGAACAATTGTCTTTGCGTTTTGATGATAACGGAGAGTTTAAAATCGTTCAATTTACCGACACCCACTATAAATGGGGTAAAAAAGCCTCAAATGCAGCGATAGACTGTATGCGTGAAGTGTTGGACTTGGAGTCGCCTGACTTTGTCATCATCACAGGCGACCTTGTTTACTCAAAGTCTGTAGACAAGAGTTTGCCGGTGTTGCTTGATTGTATTATTCAACGTGAAATACCGTTTGCAATTATAATGGGTAATCATGACGGAGAGTTTGACATGTCGCTCAACGAAATTTACGATCGGGTGCAATCGATGCCATATTGCGTAATGCCGGAGCGTCATGATGACCGATATCTTGACTATGCGCTTGCAATAAGGTCTAATGACGGAAGTCGTATAGCTTCTGTGATGTATTGTTTTGACACTCATGCGGGAGCCAAAGTGGACGGAATCGGTGGTTACGATTGGATACGCTACGACCAGGTAGGATGGTATCGCAATCAAAGTGATTTGTTTGCTGCAACCAATGATGGCAATCCTCTACCGGCATTGGCATTTATGCATATACCTGTGCCCGAATACGCTTATGCAGAAGGAGATGATAAAGTTCAGTTGCTTGGCACGAAAGGCGAAAATGTATGCTGCCCAAAACTAAATTCGGGGTTATTTACATCTTTTTGTGAAAAAGGCGATGTGATGGCTGCTTTTTGCGGACATGACCATGATAATGATTTTGCGGTAATGCACTATGGCATAATGTTGGCATATGGAAGGTATACTGGAGGAAATACTGTATACAACCATCTAAAGCCAAATGGAGCTCGCGTAATAGTCTTAAAGGAAGATACCCGCGAACTCGACAGTTGGCTGAGATTGCGTGGCGGAAAGACAACAAACCGATTGTCTTATCCCGATGATTTGACTCGATAGACGGGTGGTATTAGTCGGTGGACTGCCAGGCTTGTGGCGTTTGCAAGACCATTGAAGTTATGTGGTCGGCCACATTCTTAGCTTGGATAGAGTCGACAGTGATGTATCGGTATTGTCCGTTTTCATCAGGAGAAAACGTGGTTTCACCTTTGTTATCTATTGTTATGTTGCCTCTATTAGAGCATGAAAACCACTTATCGACACCTTCGATAGCTGCTATTACAGATGTTTCGTCCCAGCATTCGCGGTCATAGGGCATGGGTAGGTATGCTTCATATCCTACTTTCATAGGATGAGGTTCGGCATATGTTATTTTGGCTAAATCTTCAGCTTTGAAGAATACTTGTGCTCCTGTTTCCCAGGGACTTACTATCGCGTCGGTAGGCCAATTTTCAAAAACATATTGAGCTGAAGGTATATCAATAATGACATTAAACTCGCCTCGATTACTTCCGTTAAAAGAGCCTGCCATTACTGATAGGAATTTTACTTTTTGAGCAACCAAGTCTTTGCCTGAAAGTTGGCTGTAGCTGTCGGGTTGTGATTGTAATAGCCACTTGAGGTTGGTTGAGAACCCTACTGATACAATTACAACGCTTGAATCGGGCTGCGAAGCCAATATCTCGCGGTATTTGTTTACTGAGTTATAGGTAGGCACTCCTTCGATTGCTTTAAACTTCCCGCTTCTCATCGTTTTTTCTACATAAGTGGGATGGTTGTCAAGTGGAGGAAGCGAGTCAAACGGCATTGTGGCAACCGGTATGTTGCTGTGATTGTAGAAGTCGTTCATTAATTTTATGAACTCGACTGCGCAACTATCGGTTTTGTTGCTTGACACCAAAAGTAGATCAATGAGTCCGGCTTCTTGATATTTATAAAGCATGTCAAGGGCGAGAGCGTCGTCAACATCATTGCCCATGTCAGTCTCAAAGATGATTTTGGTGGGCTGTGATGTCGATGTCTTTTCTCCTGAAACAGTGCATCCTGACGAGATTAATGCAGCAATTAACATTGTTGCAAGGGGTAAGAATAAGTTTTTCATTGTTTATTGTATTTGAATTTGTTGGTGTGTTTTGCAAAGATGGCTAAAATAATTCAAATAGCCAACTATTATAAAAAACGCGCACCACAAAGCAGTTTGCCGTGATGCGCGTAATAGCTTAACTCGATTATGGAGTTATGAAAGTTTTGCCTGAATTGCTTTGGTGGCTTCTTCGTATCCGGGCTTTTCAAGTAGAGCAAACATGTTGCGTTTGTAATCTTCAACGCCAGGTTGGTTGAATGGATTGACTCCGAGAATGTATCCTGAAATACCGCAAGCTTTCTCAAAGAAGTAGATTAATTGTCCAAGATATTCTTCTTTGAGTGCAGGGATTGTGATGTGGATATTAGGTACGCCACCGTCGACGTGGGCAATCAAAGTGCCGAGTTCGGCCATCTTGTTTACTTCATCAACTCTCTTTCCGGCAATGTAGTTAAGGCCGTCGAGGTTGGCTTCATCGGCAGGAATGACCTTGGTGTAGTTTTGTTCTTTGACAGATATCACGGTCTCAAAGATGGTGCGTTCTCCATCTTGAATCCATTGCCCCATAGAGTGCAAGTCGGTGGAGAAATCAACGGCAGCCGGAAAGATGCCTTTCAGGTCTTTGCCTTCGCTTTCTCCATATAGTTGTTTCCACCATTCTCCGAGATAGTGGAGCTTGGGGTTGTAGTTTACTAATATTTCGGTCTTTTTGCCGGCTTGGTAAAGAGCGTTTCGTGTCATTGCATATAACTGGCAAATGTTGTCGCTGGACTCGGTGGCTTTCTGCATGTCAAGAGCTCCTTTCATCAATGCCTTGATGTCGTATCCGGCAACAGCAATGGGTAGCAGGCCTACGGGGCTAAGCACAGAAAAACGACCTCCAACGTTGTCGTCGATGACAAATGTCTTGTAGCCCTCCTCTGTGGCTAACTGGCGTAATGCGCCACGTTTGGCATCGGTGATGGCAACGATGCGCTTGCAAGCCTCGCTTTTGCCAACTTGTGCTTCAAGTTGCTCTTTTAGAAGGCGGAAGGCAATAGCCGGTTCGGTAGTAGTTCCTGATTTTGAAATTACGATGATGCCAAAATTCTTATCTTTTAAGAAATCTTGTAGTTCATATAAATAATCTTCACCTATGTTTTGTCCGGCAAAAAGCACTTTGGGATGTCCTGCACTAACCGGTTGATAGGCGTCAAATGAATTGTTTAGAGCCTCGATAACTGCTTTAGCACCAAGGTAAGAGCCTCCGATGCCTACAGACACGACGTAGTCGCATGTGTGGCGAAGGGTGTTGGCTGTTTCTTGAATTTCGTCAAGCTCTGCCTGCGTAGTGCGACTTGGGAGGTCGAGCCATCCCAAGAAATCGTTACCCGGGCCATTAGCATTGTGTAGAAGTTCCATGCCGTTGTTGGCTGCTCCATCAAGCGCATGGATGTCGTTTTCGGTTATTGAGCCGAGTACATTCTTAATGTTGACTTGAATTGTTTTCATAAAAGTTAAATAGAGGTCGTTTTTTAATATTTCTTTTATTGTAACAGCTATGATGAATTTTCTCAGGAAAATTCACTTATTTGACTGTATTAGCTGCTTCAATCCATGCTTTAAGTTCGTCTTGAGATGGATTCTTAAGTTCTAATTTGTATTTTTTATTGATGCCACATAAGTCTTGGAACAATTTACCTGCAACGGCATTGCCTAATTGTTCGATGGTCATCACTCCGGCTTTCTGCAATGGAGCAACCCACTCTTCGGGGATTCCTAAAGCGGTATAGGCTTCGACCTTGTCGCGGGCTTGTACTTTTTCAGGACGCATTTGAGGGAATAGTAGCACCTCTTGAATTGTAGTCTGTCCGGTCATCAACATAACTAATCGATCCATTCCGATGCCCATTCCTGATGTCGGAGGCATACCATATTCCAACGCGCGAATGAAGTCCTTGTCGATAATCATAGCTTCGTCATCACCCTTTTCGGCAAGACGCATTTGTTCGACAAATCGGTCGTATTGGTCGATTGGGTCATTGAGTTCAGAATAGGCGTTGGCAAGTTCTTTGCCGTTGACCATCAACTCAAAACGTTCGGTAAGTTCCGGGTTGTTGCGATGACGCTTGGTGAGTGGAGACATCTCGATTGGGTAGTCGATGATAAATGTTGGTTGTATGTAATTGCCTTCACATTTTTCGCCGAATATTTCATCAATGAGTTTGCCTTTGCCCATCGTTTCGTCGACGTCAATATTGAGAGATTGTGCAACTTCTCGCAATTGATCTTCATTCATGCCTGCAATGTCGATGCCGGTGTGTTCCTTAATGGCATCAATCATGGTTATACGTTTAAATGGAGCCTTAAAACTGATGACGTTCTCGCCGACCTTTACTTCTGTAGTGCCGTTTACCTCCATGCAGATGCGTTCAAGCATCTTTTCGGTGAAGTCCATCATCCAATTGTAGTCCTTATAGGCAACATAAATTTCCATGCAGGTAAACTCGGGGTTGTGGGTGCGGTCCATACCCTCATTGCGGAAATTTTTTGAAAATTCATAGACCCCTTCAAATCCGCCGACTATCAAGCGTTTTAAGTATAATTCGTCGGCAATGCGTAGATAAAGAGGTATGTCGAGAGCGTTGTGGTGAGTGATGAATGGGCGTGCGGCTGCGCCACCGGGGATAGATTGTAATATAGGAGTTTCTACTTCCATGTAACCGTTTTCGTTGAAGTAGTTACGCATGGAGTTGAATACCTTGGTGCGCTTGATAAAAATATCTTTGACTTGATCGTTTACCACAAGGTCGACGTAACGTCGGCGATAACGTAGCTCCGGGTCGTCAAAGGCATCGTATGTTATGCCATCTTTTACTTTTACAATTGGAAGTGGGCGCAACGATTTGCTTAGCACGGTTAGCTCTTGTGCGTGTACTGAAATTTCTCCGGTCTGGGTGCGGAATACAAAACCTTTTATACCGACAAAGTCTCCAATATCAAGAAGTTTCTTGAACACTACGTTGTAGAGATCTTTATTCTCGTCGGGACATAGGTCATCGCGGCTGATGTAAATCTGTATGCGACCTTTGGAGTCTTGCAACTCCATGAAAGAAGCCTTTCCCATGATGCGACGGCTCATTATACGACCGGCAACGCACACTTGACGTTGTGGTGCATCGTCGTTAAATTGAGATTTAATGTCGATAGTGTAAGCGTTTACAGGATATTCGGCTGCCGGATACGGCTCTATTCCAATACGGCGCATCTCGTCAAGACTGCCACGTCTAATAATCTCTTGTTCGCTAAGTTCAAGTATGTTCATGATGATTAATTTTGCAAAATATCTGCAAAATTAATCATTTATCTGCACTTCTCAATTTGTTTGACTGTTTTTGTCGTAAAAAGTTACCTTAACTTAACACTTTTGTGCACAATTGGAGATTTTGACTATTAATGCAGTCGCCATTGCCGCAATGCCTTCTCCACGACCGGTAAATCCCAAATGTTCTGTTGTTGTGGCTTTTACTGATATGCAGTCGCAACCGATATTCAGGTCATCGGCAATATTTTTAATCATGGCCGGAATATGGGGAGACAACTTGGGTGATTGAGCCATGATGGTGACATCGACATTGGCTATACCATATCCGTTCTGGGTCAAGAGGTTATAGACGTTGCGTAGTAACACTCGAGAGTCAGCCCCTTTATAAGTCGGGTCAGTGTCGGGAAAATGAAACCCAATGTCACGCATTGCGGCTGCTCCAAGCAGTGCATCACTTAAAGCGTGCAATGCAACGTCGGCATCGCTATGCCCTAGCAACCCTTTTTCGTGAGGAATCTTTACCCCACAGAGCAAAAGATCGCGTCCTTCAACAAGGCGGTGTACGTCAAAACCGTTTCCTATCCTATACATATTCTATAACAGAGTGCTATTTGCCCAATATTTCTTTTAGCCCGTCCATGTCGAATGTTAGGGAAAAGCGTAGGGTCTGGTCGAGAGGAGATGTTTGGGCGGTGGCAATCATGTAAGATGCATCAAGACGTAGCACGTTCAATGCAAATCCGGCTCCGAAACCAAAATATTGTCGGTTACCTTTGTTTTCATGTTCGTGAAAATATCCGGCTCGAACAAAAAATTGTTGGTTGTAGTTATATTCCGCTCCGAGTGACCATGTGATTTCTTGTAGTTCTTCTTTCATGCCACCGGGAGCATCGCTAAACGATTTAAATATGCCGGAAATCGATGACATATTTTCCCAATCTTCAAGAGCATCAAGATATTCTTGTTGTCCTTCGGTTGATTCGTCATAGTCGCTTTCGCGTGGACGAGTGGGCACCAATAGCTTGTTGAAGTCTAATGCAATTGTCAAGTTGTTATAGTCGGCAAGAGGGAATGTAAAAGCAGTTCCAAGTCGTAGGTTTGTCGGAAGGAATGCGGGATTCTCACCATTGTTGTAGCTAACTTTAGAACCGACGTTTGAAATGTTCCACCCCCATGACCATTGGCATTCATTGCGCCCTATAATCGGGTAGGTTGTGTAGTAACCCGAGATGTCAGCAGCAAAGGCAGATGCTCCATTGGTCTGGTCGCCGGCATACGATGAAGAGAAGCCTAAGTCAGAATAAATGTATCGAAACACAACACCCATAGAGTAACTTTCTGATAATTTGCGCGAGTAGCCTAAGTCAATCGACATCTCGTAAGGGTTGATTGTCTGAGCCGCACCTCCCGACAATTCGCTTGTCGTTACTTCTCCAAGAGAGAAGTAGCGTAAAGATGCACTTAGTGCTTGATTGTCACCGGTGCCTAGTTTCCAATATCCGGCTAAATTAGCCAAGAAAATGTCATTTACTAATTTGCGCAACCACGGAGTGTAGCTCAAAGATACAGCCGCGTTACTATATGCAAAAGCATATTTTGATGGATTCCAATATTGTGAGTTGGCGTCAGGATCGGTGGCGGCGCCGAGATCTCCCATTGATGCTCCGCGAGCATCGGGCGCTATGCTGAGGGAGTTGGTGCCGGTCTGCACGGGGTTAAACTCACTTTTTTGTGCTATTGCGACATTGGATATTGCAACAATGGCTAATAATGCAATTGTTATTATTTTCTTTAATTGTACAACCATTTTTCAAATAGATATATGTTAGAATAACTCCAAAAACGGCTTTTTATTGCGTTAGAGCATTATTTGATTTTGAAATATAAAGCTTCTGTGGAGTTAAGTTCGCATTGTATGCATGTCTCGAGTGGAAGGTCTTCTCCGATTTTTGTCATTCCGGATATTATCATATCGCCCATTTTTAAGGTAGCATACTTGCTTACGTGGGCTATCTCTTCATATAAAGTGGAAATTTCGTTGCTGATGGAGAATGTTTTGTTTAACACATTGACAGTAATAGGCGTTTTTTCGTCGGTAGGTAGTGGTAGCCATTCGCCCAACATGAGAGTGCCTTCATAGGCCCAATGTAATCCGTTGGAATATTGATCTATATCAATTGTTAATGGACGGGTGACTATTGCTGTAGTCAAGGCATCGACATATCTGTAAGCAAAGCGAGGCTGAATGTTTTTACCCAGGCGACTGATGCGAAATGCCAAAGCAAGATGGTATCCCCAATGATTGTCGATAGGAGGTACAAAAAAGGGTTTTCTGTCTTTGACAATTGCCGAGTCGGGTATTATTGCCGAATCGACCGAAGAAGTGAATTCATGCGAAAACTCGCGTTTCAATACAATTACTTTCATTTTTTTGTTCGGTCTTTTTGAATGCCGATGCGATTATACATTACAGCGAGATGCGCATATATCGATGTGTTCTGTATTACAATGCCATCTTTTGCTGAGATGCGGAATGGTGTAAAATTCCAAAGTGCTTTTATTCCGGCATTTACTAATCGGTCACTCACTTCTTGGGCATGGTCTGTTGGGACTGTGACAATGCCAATTTCTGCATTCAATAGATTGCATCGCTCGTTTAACTCTGCAATGTCATATACCGGAACGTTGCAAATACGGCTCCCGACAATGGATGGGTTAATGTCAAAACCTGCTACTATGCTTAAGCCGTATCGCGAAAGACCGGAGTCTTGTATTAGTGCAGCTCCGAGACTACCTACTCCGACAATTACTGCATTGTGACCTTTTTTAAATCCAAGAAAGTCTTGCAGCTCTCGTTCTAAACGTTTGACTTCATAGCCTATACGAGTCTTTCCTTTGATGTTGAGAAATGACAAGTCTTTGGCTATCATTGAAGCATCAACGTTGATTTCTTTGGCAATTTGGGTCGATGACACATATTCGACTCCTGATGATTTTAGCAGACTCACGTATGCTAAATACCAAGGCAAACGACGTATCGTGGGCTCGGGCATCACGTCTTTTGGTAAAATGATGCGGTGGTCGGTCATCAGATATGATTTGTACTAAAGAATGAACAATTTACGATAATTTGAGAACAAAGATAACAATATTTATTTGAAAAATTTATTTGAAATGCTTTATAGCATAAATTTAAATAGCACTAATTAAAAGGTGGTTGAAAGTAAAAAACGAGTCGAAAGCACGCTTTCGACTCGTTTGCGGTATGGACGGGACTCGAACCCGCGACCCCCTGCGTGACAGGCAGGTATTCTAACCAGCTGAACTACCACACCATGGTTTTGCGATGCAAAGGTAAGCCCTTTTTCTGTGTTATGCAAATTTTTGGCAATAAAATGCGTAAAATATTTCAATTAAGCATGGATGCAACGCGTTTTACGGCAGCAATGAATTGGTCGGCTTCTTCGATTGTGTTATATAGAGCAAAAGATGCTCTAACCGTTCCCTCTATACCGAGGGTGTGCATTAGCGGTTGTGCGCAGTGGTGTCCGGTGCGTACGGCGATGCCCAACTTATCAAGCAACATTCCGGTGTCGTAATGGTGTTCGTTGCCAATAAGGAAGGAGATTATGGCGCATTTGTCGGGAGCGTTGCCAAATATGCGCATTCCCGGTATTTGCATAAGCTGGTTGGTCGTATATTGTAGCAATTTATTTTCGTGAGTAGAAATGTGTTCTATTCCGATTGACTTGATGAAGTTGATTGCCGAATTAAATGCTGCGATATCGACAAAATCGGGAGTGCCAGCTTCAAATTTGTAGGGCAGTTCGGCCCATGTGGAATGGTCAAATGTTACACGTCCAATCATCTCACCTCCTCCTTGATAGGGTGGCATTGCTTCTAACCAGCGTCTTTTGCCATACAAAACCCCGACACCGCATGGACCATACATTTTGTGAGACGAAAAGGCATAAAAATCGCAATCAAGGTCGCGGACGTCGACCGGCATGTGACTTATGGCTTGTGCTCCATCGATAAGAGTGGGTACATTGTATCCATGAGCGATTGAAATCATCTCTTTGACGGGATTTATTGTTCCCAATACGTTGCTTACATGGGTGATGGCCACTAATTTAGTGCGTTCGTTGAATAACAATTTATATTTGTCAATGTCAAGAATGCCATTTTGGTCGATGGGGACAATGCGTAGTCTGATACGCTTTCGGCGGCCGATAAGTTGCCATGGCACGATATTGGCATGATGCTCCATGGTGCTTACTATTATTTCATCATCATTTTCCATATATTCACCAAATGATGATGCCACAAGGTTGATGGCTTCTGTAGTCCCACGGGTAAAGATTATCTCTTGTGTCGATTCGGCGTTGATGAATTGTCTGACAGTTTCTCGAGTGAGCTCTTGCAAGTCGGTGGCTTCTTGAGATAGAGTGTGTACGCCTCTGTGCACATTAGCTTTGTGGTGTATATACATGTCGTTGATCGCGTCGATTACACACTGCGGAGTTTGTGTGGTTGCAGTGTTGTCGAGGTATATCAACTGTTTGCCGTATATAGTGCGTTGTAATGCCGGGAATTCGCGTCTGAGGGAGTCGACGTCAAAAGTTGGAGATATGTTACTACTCATCTTAATAATTATTGAGTTTAGTGGCATGAAGCAGAACAGTCGGAGCACAACGTCGTTTTCCCATAAAAGCGCTTTTCGACAAGATGACGAAGACGGTCGCGCATACCTTCCATTGTGACAGTGTCGATGACGTCCGACATGAAAGCTTGCATGAGCATAAGGCGAGCCTCTTGCTCGGAAATGCCGCGAGATCGCATGTAAAAGAGCGCATCATTGTCGAGTTGCCCGGTGGTTGCTCCATGGCTGCATTTGACATCGTCGCAATATATTTCGAGTTGGGGCTTGGTGTGCATACGCGCGTTGGTCGAAGCAAGCATGTTGCGGTTGCTTTGGTAGGCTTCGGTAAATTGAGCTTCTGGCGATACAACGATGCTTCCTTCAAAGGCTCCGGTTGATTGGTCATCAAGGACGTATTTAAATAATTGATTGGAGCGGCAACAAGGTGCGTAGTGTCTGACATTGGAACTGTTATCGGTATGTTGAGAAGCCGACCCGATTGCCATTCCGGCAAGAGTCGTTTCACAATTTCGCCCAAGCAGGTTTATGTCGTAGTTGTTGCGTGTGTTTCCTCCTATAAGTGTTACTCCGTTAATTCGCAATTGTGAGCCTTCTTGTTGATTAGCAAATAATTGGGAATATCGAGAAGTCAATGGAGATGATTCTTCGATGTCGAGCAACTCAAAACACGCTCCATTGCCAAGTGAGATTTCTATTACTTGTGATGATAAAAAAGAGTTATCGTGATGTTGAGTGTGATCACACACGAGCAATTGTGCCTTGGCTCCGTCTTCAATAATTATAAGCAGGCGACGAAATGCCAATAAATCGGTCGGAGAAGAGAATATATTGACCAATTGTAATGGACGTTCCATGACCAAGCCTCGTGGAATGTAAATGAAAACACCGTCTTGGACGAGCATGGTGTTGAGTGCGACACCGGCATCGGTGGCGGGTGCTATGCGACCGTAATATTGTTCTACAAGATTCTTGTGGACGACGGCGGCGTGAGCCAAGGAGTCGACAATTACACCTTTGGGTAGTTTGTCTTGTAGTAATTTGCCGTGAACAAATGTGTCATTGAGGATAAAAGCCATCAATGTACTCATGTTGGGAATGTCGCAACGGAACGTAGAGGCGACATTTACCGGAATGGGCACTCGGTTGATATTGATTCCCATGTCGGGGGCAAACATGTCTTCGATTGAAGTCTTTTCATACCCCTCGGTTGACTTAGTGGGCAAAGACTTTGCTTCTTTGACAATCTTGACGGCTTGGTCACGCATGACGTTTAGCAATGGTGCTGAGTTGCTAAAAACAATGTCGCGGTTGGTGTTGTAAAGGTCGATATATTGTGCGAGAGAACTCATCGGTTGTTGTTGGTTAGTTGTCGATTTCTTGCTTAATCCAATCGTATCCTTTTTCCTCTAATTCGAGGGCAAGTTCAGGGCCTCCGGTTTTTACAATGCGACCTTTGTATAACACATGTACGTAGTCGGGCTTTATGTAGTCGAGCAATCGTTGGTAGTGAGTGATTACGATTGTTGCATTGTTTTCGGTTTTAAGTTTGTTGACGCCATTGGCGACAATGCGCAATGCGTCTATGTCGAGTCCAGAGTCGGTCTCGTCGAGTATCGACAACCGAGGTTCGAGTACGGCCATTTGGAATATTTCGTTGCGTTTTTTTTCGCCACCCGAAAATCCTTCGTTGACAGAACGTGAGGCCAGCTTGTTGTCAAGTTCGACAATGGCACGTTTTTGACGCATTAGTTTTAAGAAATCACTTGCCGACAATGGTTCTTGATTGAAGTATTTGCGTTTCTCGTTGATGGCAGCTCGCATGAAATTGACCATTGACACACCAGGAATTTCTACAGGATACTGAAATGAAAGGAACAGACCTTCATGACTGCGGTCTTCAGGAGACATTTCAAGCAAGTTTTTGCCATGAAAATAAACAGAGCCTTCTGAGACTTCGTAGTTGGGAGCGCCGGAAAGTACCATTGATAATGTGGATTTTCCTGAGCCATTGGGCCCCATGATGGCATGTACTTCACCGGGACGTACAGTCAAGTTGATTCCCTTGAGTATTTCCTTGTCTTCGATATGTGCGTGAAGGTTGTCGACTTTTAATAATATGTTTTTGTCCATAACGGGATTTTTTTGAAGGGTTAGAGATGAATTAACCAACTGAGCCTTCGAGGGTGATTTGTAGAAGTTTTTGTGCTTCAACGGCAAATTCCATCGGTAGCTTGTTCATTACTTCTTTGGCATATCCGTTGACAATGAGTCCTACGGCTTCCTCTGTTGGTATGCCACGTTGGTTGCAATAAAATATTTGGTCTTCACTAATTTTAGAAGTCGTGGCCTCATGTTCTACTATAGCAGTGTCGTTGAGGACATCGATATACGGGAATGTGTGTGCTCCGCAATGAGGACTGAGTAATAGGCTGTCACATTGTGTGTAGTTGCGGCAACCGTCGGCATTGGGAGCTACTTTTACCAATCCGCGGTAGGAATTTTGGCTATAACCGGCAGAAATGCCTTTGCTTACAATTGTTGAACGTGAGTTGCGTCCAAGGTGAATCATTTTTGTGCCGGTGTCGGCTTGTTGGCGGTTTTTGGTTACGGCTACAGAATAAAATTCGCCAACCGAACTGTCGCCTGCGAGCACGCAACTGGGATATTTCCAAGTGATGGCAGAGCCTGTTTCGACTTGCGTCCATGACAATTTGGAATGGTCGCCACGGCATAGACCTCGTTTGGTGACGAAATTGTATACTCCACCGCGTCCGTCTTTATCTCCGGCATACCAGTTTTGTACGGTAGAGTATTTTACTTCGGCACGGTCTTCAACTATAATTTCTACAATTGCAGCATGTAATTGATTTTCATCGCGCATTGGGGCGGTGCATCCTTCGAGATAGCTTACGTAGGCATCATCGTCAGCGACAATTAGCGTGCGTTCGAATTGTCCTGTGCCTGATGTGTTGATTCGAAAGTATGTCGACAACTCCATTGGACACCTAACTCCTTTGGGTATATAAACAAAAGAGCCGTCGGAGAAAACTGCTGAATTAAGGGCTGCATAAAAGTTGTCGCGATAGCTTACTACACTACCTAAATATTTTTTTACCAAATCGGGGTAGTCTCGCACGGCTTCAGAAATAGAGCAAAATATAATGCCCATCTCGGCAAGTTTCTCTTTGTGGGTGGTTTTTACCGAAGTGGAGTCAAAAACAGCGTCTACTGCCATGCCAGACAAAAGTTTTTGCTCTTCAAGCGGAATGCCGAGTTTGTTAAATGTGTCAATCAGTTCGGGATCTACTTCGTTAATGTCTTTTGGCCCTTCTTTTTTCTTGGGCGCGGCATAATAACTTATCGATTGGAAATCAATCTCCGGAATGTCGAGATGTGCCCATATAGGTGCTTTTAGAGTAAGCCAATGGTTGTAGGCTTTAAGACGAAACTCAAGCAACCAATCCGGTTCATTTTTTTTATGAGAAATGAGTCGTACGATGTCTTCGTTTAAACCACATGGAAATACCTCAGTGTCAATGTCGGTAACAAACCCATATTTGTATTCCCCGCTTGTGGCATTGCTAAGCAAGTCGTGATTTTTATCTTTGTTATTGTCTAATTTGTCGTTCATATACAAGACTTAGATGGTCTATAGCATTTGCTTATACAAACAAATATATCATGTTGTTTGAAACAACATGATTATCGTTTGGTTATTAAATTGCAAATTTAATAAAAAATCTTGCAAATGCTGACTCCGGATGCTTAAAATGGAAGTGAGTATTATCGGTCAAGAAGAAGAGCAGAGTCAACCAGCAAGTGCAACATTACGAAAAAAATTTGTAAAAGCACTC
>CAZLUB010000028.1:0-31041 GCA_964562595.1 uncultured Muribaculum sp.
CTCAGTTGGTAGAGCATCAGCTTCCCAAGCTGAGGGTCGCGAGTTCGAGCCTCGTTTACCGCTCTCCTTACCAACACAAACACGAAATAAGACCACACTGTGAAGTGCGGTCTTATTTATTTAAGGGGAAATTACCAACTTCATTTGGCAACATTATATCTCAACACAAGACTCGAGCAGACTGCAGGCTATCAAAACTCATACAGACGTGTGGAAAGATTGAGCATAAACGTAGTCCCTCCGACATGTGGCTGCGCCAATGCCACCCCTACGCCAAACTGTTTCACCTTTAAGCCGGCACATATTGAAAATCCCGACAGCATATTGCGCTGATAGGTAGACATATCGGTGCGCGTCTTATAGTTATAGCCCACACCTATATAAAATCTTTCATTGGGCACATATTCTCCTGCAAATACAAGATGCCGAAACAAATTAGATGAAAAACTATCTTTCAACTCACCCTCATTGGTGGTTGTCCCATCGCCGTTGTCGTAATAAGGCAGACTCCATTTTGTCAAGTTCCATGCCGTAACCGACAGTCTTATCGGGCCTCCATTTACCGACTGACTCCACCCCAACCTGACATCAACCGGCAACCGGTCGTAACTCTCATTAAAACGCTTTACTTGTCCGCCAAGATTGGAAACTACCAATGACAATGACATGTCTTTGTCGGCATCATAATAATTTACACCCAAATCGGCGGCTACAGCAAACGCACTATACACATCATAGGATGAATAAACACCCTTCAGAGTGATGCCACCACGCCAATAATCGGTAATGTCATGGCTGTAAGTTGCTGAGAAATTAACGTCCTTAGGTGAAAACGAGCCGTTTATACTACCGGTCTCATCGGCAGATGACATTTCACCATATCCAAAATATTGAATGCCGGCCGCCCATGCGCCATGCTCTCCTGCCGCCCTGCCATACTTTACGCCCGCAAAATTTCCATCTCCGATATAGCGCATGTAGTTAAACGCCAATTGGCTCTCGATTTCAGGGCCCAACAAAGCCGGATTTTGATCGATAAGATTTAGATCATCATCTATTACTGTAAGATTTACGCCACCAAGGCCGTAGACATGTGATGACGAGGATAGATTCAAAAAATTATATGCAGTAGAACCATCTTGCGCTATGACACTCAACGACGAGAGTATCACACACACTAACGACAAGACCCATTTTTCAACAAGATTCATAACATATATTTAACGCAACATCTCCTCGGTTATTGCATACTCGGCTAAATACTTTAGCCTAATATACGAAGATAATTTTAACGAATCTGCTAACAAACTTGAAAGTTAGCTAAACAATTGCTAATTGCTACTGACGCGTTTGCAAATATCGACAAGTCAATTTATATTTGCGACACAAATACTCAATTAATGAATCTACACAGTTGTAAAATACTCCCCATCTTCCTCGTGGCAATAGTCTACGGCTTTTCGGCCGATGCTCAACGTCGTATCGTGGCATACACAACAGCTCAATCTATTGCTCGCACAGAGACCAACTATGGATCAAACTTCCAACACGAAGTTATTGAAGTATATGAGTATGACAACGTTGACGTTCAACCGACATTTCCCGGAGGAAATACTGCTTTAATACGATTTATCAATTCTTCACGACGCTACCCCACCCAAGCATACCAACAACGCATACAAGGGCGCGTATTGTGCTCGTTTGTCGTACAACCCGATGGCTCTATCACCCATGTTAATGTGCTAAAAAGCGTCGAGCCTTCACTCGACAGGGAAGCCGTGCGCGTAATTAGCAAAATGCCACAATGGCAAGCAGGACGAATGGGGCATGAATGCGTTCCTGTTTATTGCATTCTTCCCATAGCTTTCCGTTTATAAAAGCATTTGCCAAACTGCGCCACAATTAGTAATTTTGCATATTAGCAAACAACTTCTAATATCGCAAAAATGATTCTTTTTCCAAATGCAAAAATCAATATAGGTCTCAACATTGTGGCTCGGCGAGTTGACGGCTACCATGAGATAGAAACGGTGTTTTATCCTGTACCATGGTGTGACATCCTTGAAATAGTCCCGGCAACCACTTCACAAACGACTTTGACCATAAGCGGACGACAAATCGATTGCCCGTCTGAAAAGAATCTTGTAATAAAAGCTTACAATTGCGTAGCCGGCTCATATGACATTCCCGACGTAGATATTTATTTGCGTAAAGTGATTCCCGACGGTGCCGGTCTTGGTGGCGGCAGTTCCGATGCCGCATTTACCATCAAAGGATTGAATGAGATGTTTTCGCTCGGCATGAGCGATGAAGAAATGGCTGAAATGGCATCGACGATTGGAGCAGATTGTCCTTTTTTCATATACAATAGACCCACCTATGCCACCGGCATAGGCACGACATTCACTCCTATAGACTTAACGCTCAACGGCTATTGTATCGTTATCGTCAAGCCTATGGTCAGTGTTCCCACCAAAGAAGCATACGCCGGAGTGACTCCGGCTCCTCCCTTGCATAGCCTCACATCGTCGATAACGCTGCTGCCAACTCAATGGGACAAACTGATTGTCAACGATTTTGAAGCGTCGATTTTTCCACAACATCCCATAATCAAACAAATCAAAGACCGCTTAGTATCATTAGGCGCAGTGTATGCATCCATGTCCGGCTCCGGCTCATCGGTGTTTGGCATTTTTAGCGGATATGACATATTGGCAGAAGATTTTCAGTCGACGTTCCCTAATTATGACATTTTCGCAGACAAACTGCAATAAACTTTATTTCATCTGAACTTTTCCACCTCCATCCATTGTTTGAAGTGAAAGCATATTGCCAACAGCTTAGCTTTTGGCAGTGTTTTTGCTATAACGACATTAACAAGAATAAATAATAAGAAATAAAATATGGACAACGACAAAAACATCCATTGCGAAGAAAACGAAAATATCGAGGCTCAAGAATCTACAGTACAAGAAGAAACAACAGATGAGCAACCACAAGCCGAACAACCAACTATTGAAGCTCAAATAGAAGAACTTAAAGCTCAATTGGAAAAGGAAAAGAGCAGCTACTTGTTTCTGATGGCCGAATTTGATAATTTCCGTAAACGCACCATCAAAGAAAAAGGCGAATTGTTACGCAACGGTGCTGAAAGCGCAATGAAGTCCCTACTACCCGTAGTCGACGACTTTGAACGCAGTCTTCAAGCCATGAACAACACCCACGACGTTGAAGCCGTAAAGGAAGGGGTCGATCTCATATATAACAAATTTATCAAATATCTTGAGCAAAACGGAGTTAAAGCCATTAATTCTGATGCAGGTTCTGATTTTGACTTGGAAATGCACGAAGCAGTGACCTCTTTCCCGACAGACGATGATGCAATGAAAGGCAAAATCATCGACACCGTCCTCAAAGGCTACACCATCAACGACAAAGTGCTACGCCACTCCAAAGTGGTAGTCGGACAATAATCAAAAATAGCATATAAACCTCAATTCTATGGCTAAAAGAGATTATTATGAAGTATTAGGAGTCGAAAAGACCGCAAGTGCCGATGAGTTAAAAAAAGCATATCGCAAACTTGCTCTTAAATATCACCCCGACAAAAATCCGGGAGACAAGGAAGCCGAAGAAAAATTTAAAGAAGCCGCCGAAGCCTATGAAGTGCTCAGCGACAGCGACAAGCGTGCTCGCTATGACCAATTTGGCCACAACATGGGCGGCCAAGGATTTGGCGGAGGATTTGGCGGAGGCATGTCAATGGATGACATTTTCGCACAATTTGGTGATATTTTCGGTGGCGGAGGGTTTAGCGGTTTCGGAGGGTTCAGCGGATTTGGAGGAGGTGGCGCACGTCGTCGCACACCACGAGGAAGCGACCTGCGCGTTAAAGTACGCCTTAATCTACAAGAAATTGCCGAAGGCGTCACTAAGAAACTCAAAATACCTCACAATGTACAATGCACCCATTGTTCAGGCACCGGAGCTCATGAAGGTAAAGCATTTTCCACTTGCTCCACTTGCAACGGACGCGGTGTTGTAGAACAAGTGCAACAAACCTTTTTAGGACAGATGCGCTCGACCTCGCCTTGCCCGACATGTCATGGTGAAGGCAAGACCATCACTCAAAAATGTGAATTTTGTAAAGGTGAAGGGACTATACGGCAAGAAGATGTGGTTTCTTTCAGCATTCCGGCAGGCGTCGCTGAAGGCATGACATTATCCTTGAAAGGCAAAGGTAATGCTGTGAGAGGCGGCATAAGCGGAGATTTGCTTGTCTTAATCGAAGAAGAACCTCACCCAGAGTTAGTGCGAGACGGCAATGACTTGATATACAATCTGATGCTCGACATTCCCACTGCCGCATTAGGTGGTTCGGTAGATATTCCGACCATAACCGGACGCGCTCGCGTGAAAATAGCCTCCGGCACACAACCCGGGAAAGTGTTACGACTAAGAGGCAAAGGTCTGCCATCGACCGAGGGATACGGAACCGGCGACCTGCTTGTAAACATCATGGTTTATATACCCGAGAACCTCAATGACAATGAACGCAAAGCAATAGAATCGCTACGCGAATCAGACAACATAACGCCAAACGAGTCAATAAAAAAGCGGATTTTCAGCAAGTTGCGCCATATATTTGACTAACAATCATATATATACAAAATACACCCTCGACAATCGTAAATGATGTCGAGGGTGTTATTGTTTATATGCCTATTACACCGTTGATTTAGCGCAATGCTTCAACCTCGTCGGTCGTCAATGGTATTTTCTTGCCCAAGCGTCGCGCGCCATCGGCAGTTATCAAATAGTTTTCTTCATTGCGTATTCCCGAGAAATCTTTATATGTTTCCAATTTATCGTAATTGATAAAGTCGGCAAATCGTTTTTCGGCTTTCCAATAGTCAATCAACTCCGGAATAAAATAAACTCCCGGTTCAATGGTCAACACAAATCCCGGCTCGAGCGGACGAGCAAGTCGCAATGATTTACGCCCAAATTGTGTGCTTTTTGGCTGGCCTCCATATCCGACCCACACCTCGCCAAGATTTTCCATGTCGTGGACGTCAAGCCCCATCATGTGACCAAGTCCATGTGGGAAGAACATTGCATGAGCACCGGCCTCAACGGCTTCGGCAGGGTCTCCTTTCATCAAATCCAAGTCTTTCAATCCCTGACATATCACCCTTGCAGTCATCTCATAGATGTCTTTAAACGGCACTCCGGGTTTTAGAGCCTCTACAGCTGCAAGGTGGGATGCCACCTGTATGTCATACACCTCTTTTTGACGCGTTGTAAATGTCGCATCGGCACAAATAGTCGATGACATGTCGCCTGCATATCCCATTTCCGTTTCAGCTCCGGCATCGACTAAAAGCATGTCGCCCGACTTGACAGTGTTACCATGATAATGGTTGTGGAGTGTCTGACCACACACTGTCGCTATTGTCGGAAAAGAAAGACGACAACCATTGGAATATGCAACCGATTCCAACGCCGACGCCACCTCATACTCTTTCATGCCCGGTCGCAACACCTTCATTGCAGTGATGTGCATGTCGGCGGTAACATCACATGCTCGCTCGATTTCCACAATTTCCTCTGCTGACTTATGATTGCGTTGGTCGACTATGGCACAAATCATAGCAACCGACGGATTTTCCGCCCCGGGTTGGATGCCAAGCAGATGCCACAATTTCAATCTATGCTCAGCCCTATACACCGGCAGATAATGCACAGTCTGTCGCGATGCAACAGCCTTGTCAATATATTTTTTCAGATCAGCTGACGGCAACGTTGTTTCTACTCCAACCATTCCGGCTTTATCATGAATTGTCGGTTGCGTACCCATCCACACAATGTGATCGATGGTCAATTCGTCACCAAATATGATTTCCCGATCATTGTCTATATCTATTATCGCACTTAACCCGGCAAACGGCAAGCCAAAATAATAGAGAAACGAAGAATCCTGACGGAAATCATAAGTATTGTCCTCATAATTGCTTCCACACTCGTCATTGCCCAAAAACAACAACAATCCCGACCCGACAGCATCTCTAAGTTGCCTACGTCGATTTACATAAATATCTTTTGAAAACATTTCTAATCCGATTTTGAAGTTTGTTAGTAGCCTCAAATTTACAATTTTATTTCCAAATAATCACAGCCACACCAATTATTTATTTGCTAATGCGAGAGTGATGTTGTAACTTTGCATAGACTAATTCAAAAGCCATTGCACAATGAATAGCAACAGCCTTGTGTCAATCTCCGACATCACAAAAGAGGAGATATTGCGTTTGCTCGAGCAAGCACGATATTTTGAGGAAAACCCAAATCACAAGATTCTCGACGGTCGTGTCGTCGCCACATTGTTTTTTGAGCCATCGACTCGCACGCGTCTCAGTTTTGAAACGGCAGTAAACCGCTTGGGAGGACGCATCATCGGCTTCTCTGATGCCAACACGACAAGCTCGTCTAAAGGCGAATCCCTCAAAGACACCATCAAGATGGTCAGCAACTATGTAGATCTCATCATCATGCGCCACTACCTCGAAGGTGCGGCTCGATATGCTACAGAAGTGACCGACACGCCTATCATCAATGCAGGAGATGGAGCCAACCAACATCCATCGCAAACGATGCTCGACCTCTATTCAATCTACAAGACACAAGGCACTCTTGAAAACTTGACCATAACAATGGTCGGTGACCTAAAATACGGTCGCACGGTACATTCATTGCTTATGGCCATGCAATATTTCAACCCTACTTTCAACTTCGTAGCTTGTGAAGAACTGCGAATGCCTCAAGAATACAAGAAATTCTGCGAAGAGCACAACATTCGCTATTACGAACATACCGACTTCTCGCAAGATGTCATCAACTCCAGCGACATCCTTTACATGACACGCGTGCAACGCGAACGCTTTACCGACATCATGGAATATGAGAAAGTCAAAAATCTCTACACCTTGAGAGCCGACATGCTCGATAATTCACGCGACAATCTGCGTGTACTCCACCCGCTGCCCCGTGTCAATGAGATTGCTCAAGATGTCGACGACAGTCCAAAAGCTTATTACTTCCAGCAAGCTCAAAACGGGCTTTATGCACGACAAGCCATCATTTGCCGTGCTTTAGGAATTGATATTAACCCAGATGCTTAACGATTATGACAAATACTAAGAAAGAACTTGCCGTGGCCGCATTACAAAACGGTACCGTAATCGACCGCATTCCGTCGTCAGCTCTATTCAAAGCCGTCAAAATACTGGGTATAGAAAAGCTTGACAAGCACGTCACCATAGGCAACAACCTCGACAGCAAGAAACTCGGTTCAAAAGGCATCATTAAAGTTGCTGACACATTTTTTCCTGAGGACGTGCTCAACCGCATAGCACTAATAGCACCGACGGCAAAAATCAACATCATTCGCGACTTTGAAGTCGTGGAGAAATATCCCGTATCGCTCCCCGACAATATCATCGGCATCGTGAAATGTGGCAACCCCAAATGCATCACCAACAATGAGCCGATGCGCACTCGGTTTAAAGTTGTCGACCGACAGGGTCCCACAATACGCTGTCACTATTGCGGACATGCCGTCGATGCTCAAAACGCACAAATAGAATAATTCTCTCCACCACAACCCACCACGACAGCCTATGAGACAAAGTTGGAAACCCGGAACGATGATTTACCCCCTGCCCGCCATATTGGTCAGTTGTGGGAACACGCCCGAGCGTTACAACTTGCTGACTGTTGCATGGACCGGCACTATTTGCACCGACCCGGCAATGTGCTATATCTCAGTGCGTCCGGAACGACACAGCTATGACATCATCAAGCACGACATGGAGTTTACTCTCAACCTCACCACCTCGTCGATGGCACGAGCCACCGACTGGGCAGGCGTGCGCTCGGGTCGCGACTTCAACAAATGGCAAGAAACCGGATTGACACCTGTCGGTGGCATCAAAGTATCATGCCCCTATGTAAAAGAATCACCATTGTCAATCGAATGCCGAGTGAAGCAGATAATACACCTTGGCAGCCACGACATGTTTATTGCCGAAGTGGTCAACGTCCTTGCCGACGAAACTCTTATCGATCCCGACACCGGTGCTTTTGACCTCTCAAAAGCAGGGCTGATAGCCTACAGCCACGGAGCATATTACGAGCTAGGACGACAGATAGGAAAATTTGGTTGGTCGGTAAAGAAAAAGAAATAAAAATATATTTTAAAACAAATAAAACTATTACACATTAAATGGAAAGAGACAACCGGATTTTCGACATCATTGAGCAAGAGCATCAACGCCAACGCCACGGAATCGAGCTAATCGCTTCAGAAAACTTTGTAAGCGACCAAGTAATGCAAGCAATGGGGTCATGCCTCACCAACAAATATGCCGAGGGTTATCCCGGACACCGCTACTATGGCGGTTGCCAAGTTGTTGACCTTGCCGAGCAATTGGCAATCGACCGTCTTAAGGAAATATTTGGGGCAGTCTATGCCAATGTTCAGCCCCACTCGGGAGCTCAAGCCAATATGGCTGTGTTCATGGCATGCCTAAAGCCGGGTGACAAGTTCCTCGGTCTCAACCTTGCCCATGGAGGTCACCTGTCACACGGAAGCCCTGTCAACTTTTCGGGTCTCATGTTCCAGGCTCTTGAATATAACGTAAAAGAAGACACCGGACTTGTCGACTATGAGCAAATGGAAGAAGTTGCCCGTCGTGAACGTCCAAAACTGATTGTCGGCGGAGCAAGTGCCTATTCTCGCGAATGGGATTATGCCCGCATGCGTCGACTTGCCGACGAAATCGGTGCAATATTCATGGTCGACATGGCTCACCCTGCCGGATTAATTGCCGCCGGATTACTTGACAACCCGGTAAAATATGCCCACATAGTCACCTCAACAACCCACAAGACTCTTCGCGGCCCTCGTGGCGGTATTATCTTGATGGGTGAAGACTTTGACAATCCATTTGGCAAGACCAACAACAAAGGTGAAATACGCAAAATGTCGTCATTGCTCGACTCGGCCGTATTCCCCGGCGTGCAAGGCGGTCCGCTCGAACATGTGATTGCCGCTAAAGCAGTTGCCTTTGGCGAAGCCCTACAGCCATCCTACAAAGAATATCAGGCTCAGGTGAAAAAGAATGCCGCCGTCATGGCACAAGCTCTTATCGACAAAGGTTACAAAATCATCTCCGGTGGCACCGACAACCATTGTATGCTCGTCGACCTTCGCACCAAATTCCCCGAATTGACAGGAAAAGTTGCCGAGCGCGTACTCGTTGAAGCCGACATCACCGCAAACAAAAACATGGTGCCATTTGACAGCCGTTCGCCATTCCTGACCTCGGGAATACGCCTTGGCACTCCGGCCATCACCACTCGCGGTGCTAAAGAAGACTTGATGGGTGAAATCGTGGAAATGATTGACACCGTACTTTCCAACCCCGAAGACTCAAAAGTAATCGCCGCCGTACGCGAAAAAGTCAACTCCACAATGGCCGACTACCCAATGTTTGCCTACTAATTTAGCACAACTTTTTTACTATATATAAGCACCATAAATGCCAATCGGCATTTATGGTGCTTATTAATTAATCTTAGTGATATATGACCTACACCGTTTGATACTACGACATATATCACTATAACACAAGGCATTGCAAATAAGCGATTAACTATTTATTGTTTTGTCAAGCACACAATAATATAATTTTGCCAATTTCTTAATTCTACGTAACTTTGTAACAGTTCGCCCAAAAAACGGCGGACCGACATATATTTGATAAGACGTTTTCAACGCTTATCTTCTGACTTTCAAACTTCGCAACTTTGAACCCACAAGAAGGTAATGCAACGGAAAACGTCCATGTGGATGTTTTACCTAAACACCTCATTATTATAGTGTCATTTTATCAACATAGATACTATAATATGGTGTTATGTATATACATCATGACGTGGGCGCGAGCCGTTGCTTATCCATGTGGGAAGGCAATGCGAAGGCCTGAAAGTCGGGATAAGCAATGTTTATCCCCCACGTCTTTGTATTATGTATAACTGCGAGATCTTCACTTTGGGGAAAATTGAAGATATTATCATTGTAATGAATGAAACTCCAATCGGCCTGCTCATTAAAGAAGAGCTACAACGACAGGAACGCACCGTAGCGTGGTTTGCACGCAAATTGTCATGTGACCGGTCAAATGTGTACCGTTTATTTAACAAACATAGCATCGAGACCGACTTGCTGATTAGAATATCGGCAATTCTCAACCGCGATTTTACTTCAGAAATTTCATCTATTATTCAAGCAAGACTGCAGTCGCAAAATCAGCAACACTTTTGAGTCATATTCGCAACAACAAAGCACAAACTATTACTTAAAAAGTATCGAAATTTGCAAAGCGTTAGCTTTAAGCAGTTTTAAACATGATGATATCCATAACTTCATGAAGTTTTCTCGTTTTGTAAAGAAATTTCTATACGGGACACTACCTTATAGTCTTCATAAGACATTCAGACATGACTCAGAATTACAACGCTATTATGAATATATTATGCGTTACGGTTATTCTCGCCATTTGTTTGAATTTCGTCATGAATATAAGGCTGATGATATAGATGTGTTGTTTGACGACGATGCCTCTCACCATTATGTCATATCTCCCAACGGACATCGCCTATATTTCAAGAAAGGAATGTCGGCAGATAAAATACGCGGTCTTTACAACGAACTATTAATCGAACAAGACAAAAGGTCGGCTCACCGTTATTTTGACAATCCCTCAGAATTAGATGATTATACGATTCTTGATGTCGGCGCAGCCGAAGGTCTCATCACACTGCTTGTTATTGACAAAATAAAGAAAGCATACCTATTTGAATGCGATCCATTGTGGAGTGATGCCCTTCGCTTGACATTTAAGAATTATCCCGACAAGGTCGTTATTGTCGACCGACTTGTAAGCGACACAACCGACAATTGGGACACGACTACTATCGACGACTTCATGCGAGGACAGCCCAATGACAAGGTGTTTTTAAAAATGGATATTGAGGGATTTGAGCAAAAAGCATTAGATGGAGCCTCAGAGCTGATTGAGAATGGAGTTGATCTTAAATTTGCAATAGCTACATATCATAGTGATAACGATGTAGAAAGCATCTGCCGCATATTCACAACAAGAGGATACCAAGTAAAGCGACAATTAGGATATTTTAGGAGAAAACTTCGCTGTGTAATGATTGTGGGAAATAACATATCAAACAATTCAACTACTAAAATTTAAGTTTCTGTAAATTTATGAAAGCAAAGACAATCAAACTATTTGGCATCATTATGATGCTTGTAATGGGCATGAGTTTCAATGCATGCTCGAGTGATGACGATGATGATATGCCAAAAGATCCGACAGAAAACAGCGGAAGCAGCAATAGCAACAACAATAATAATGACGATGAAGACGAAGAAGACGAATGGTATGACTGCAATCAGTGTAAAGATGGCACATGCGTCCGTTGTGGTGGAGATGGTCTTTGGTTAGGCGATTACGAAGAATGTGACAAATGCGACGGCACCGGCATCTGCTCGCTTTGTGATGGAGAAGGCGGCTGGTATTAGCCTCTGAATTTATTCTATAGATTATTAGCTGAAACAATGCGATATACTATAACATTGTATGCTGTTGCCATTTTGCTGATGACTACTTCTTGTGGAACATTTGGAGAAGCTTTTATGGCTGCAATGAGTGAGTACAACACTTATGGCAATAGTGCCGGAAGTGCATACTCGACAGGAGGCAATGTATATTCGACCGGTGGAAATATGGATTATTTGCTTAATCCATATTATGCCGCCGCACAAACGACTGCAAATGGTGGCTATAGCACCGGCTCATCCACTTCAAGTCAATACTCATCATCTTCTTCTTACTCGTCATCCTCGAGAAGTAAAGATTGTTCGTCTCTTAAAGTCAACCAAGGCAAATGGTATTGTGCAAATACCGGCAAGTGTGGCATGTGTGGAGGCGATGGATTGATGGATGGCTCTTTTGGGTTAGGAGCAAACAACTTGAAATGTACACTTTGCAACGGTTCTGGAAAATGTAAATATTGCAGGTAAAGTAATGATGTCATAGATAATGAGGCGACAAAAAATAATTTTTGTCGCCTCATTTATTTTCAATCATCCGTATGTCCGGTAGACTTTTATAATTCTTTATAAACTCATTCAATGCCCCGGTGCTTCATTTGCAGGTTCTCTGATGCGCCTAAGCTTTCAGACCGGATACCTCAACAAAACAAGCGGAAGCTACGCCATCGTTGCGCAACTTCCGCCTATTTATTATCTAATATCGGTGAACAATTACATCATTCCACCCATGCCTCCCATTCCGCCGGCCGGCATTGCAGGAGCAGGATTTTCTTCTTTCTTCTCAGCAATCACACACTCGGTAGTGAGGAACATGCCGGCAATTGATGCCGCATTTTCAAGAGCAACACGAGTCACCTTGGCCGGGTCGATAACACCTGTGGCAAAGAGATTTTCATAGTTGCCTGTGCGAGCGTTGTAACCATAATCGCCTTCGCTTTCTTTGATTTTCTGAATGATGACAGCACCTTCAAGACCTGCATTTGCAACGATTTGACGCAACGGTTCTTCGATAGCACGCTTGATAATGGCGATACCTGTTGTTTCATCATCATTTTCACCCTTGACATTCTCAAGTTTGTCGACACAACGGATATAAGCAACGCCACCGCCCGGCACAATGCCCTCGGCAATAGCAGCGCGAGTTGCGCTCAATGCATCGTCAACACGGTCTTTCTTCTCTTTCATTTCCACCTCTGAAGGTGCACCGATGTGAAGCACAGCTACTCCTCCGGCAAGCTTGGCAAGACGTTCTTGCAATTTTTCGCGATCATAGTCACTCTTGGTTGTCTCGATTTGAGCCTTGATCTGAGCCACACGCTGAGCAATTGCTTCCTTGTCGCCCGAGCCATTAACAATGGTAGTATTTTCTTTGTTAACCGAAATCTTTTCGGCACGTCCGAGCAAGTCAATTGTAGCCGATTCGAGTTTCATGCCCTTTTCTTCAGAGATGACAACACCGCCGGTGAGGACGGCAATGTCTTCAAGCATTTCCTTGCGACGGTCGCCAAATCCGGGAGCTTTAACTGCGCAAATCTTCAAAGAACCGCGCAGACGGTTGACAACAAGAGTAGCAAGAGCTTCTTGGTCAACGTCTTCAGCAACAATCAACAACGGACGGCCGCTTTGTGCTGTTGCCTCAAGGATGGGGAGCATGTCTTTGAGTGAAGAAATCTTCTTGTCGTAGATGAGTATGTAAGGGCTGTCCATCTCACACTCCATCTTTTCGGTGTTAGTTACAAAATAAGGAGAAATGTAACCACGATCAAACTGCATACCTTCAACGATATCAACAGTTGTATCTGTACCCTTGGCTTCGTCAACGGTGATAACACCTTCTTTCTTAACCTTGCGCATAGCTTCGGCGATAAGTTTGCCAATCTCAGCATCATTATTGGCCGACACACGCGCTACGTCTTCAATCTTTTTCAAATCATCATCTACTTCACGAGCTTGAGCCTTAATGCCATCGACTACGATAGCCACAGCCTTGTCGATACCACGCTTAAGATCCATCGGATTGGCTCCGGCGGCAACATTTTTCAATCCGTGAGTGATGATAGCTTGCGCAAGCACGGTAGCTGTAGTAGTTCCATCGCCTGCGTCATCGCCTGTCTTAGATGCAACCTCCTTGACGAGCTGTGCGCCCATGTTTTGAAATGCATCTTCCAACTCTATTTCACGAGCCACCGACACACCGTCTTTGGTGATGTGGGGTGCGCCAAATTTTTTCTCGATAATCACATTGCGACCTTTTGGGCCGAGTGTAACTTTCACTGCGTCAGCAAGAGCATCAACGCCTTTTTTAAGCTCTTCGCGAGCTTTGATATCAAATTTGATTTCTTTAGCCATAATTGTAATTGTTTAGTAAGATTAATTGTTAATGATTGCCAAGATGTCAGACTGACGCATGATGATGAGCTTTTCACCGTCGATTTCGATTTCGGTTCCGGCATATTTGCCATACATGACGTTGTCTCCTTCTTTAACTACCATTTCTTCGTCTTTTGTGCCGTTGCCTGTTGCAAGTACAGTACCTTTCAATGGTTTTTCCTTAGCAGAGTCCGGGATAATGATTCCCGAGATTGTTTTTTCTTCGGCTGGTGTTGGTTTTATCAACACACGGTCGGCAAGTGGTCGAATGTTCATAATCTATTATATTAGTTTGTTAATGTTTTGTTTGTTTTTACGCTTACTCTACAAGCATATATTGTGCCAAAACGTGGGGACTGACAAAAATGTCAGTCCCCACGTTTTTTATAACAAAGCTATAGTTTTTATTGTTCACGACCGATATCGCTCAGGCAACGCCGAATTAATAGCGTCGTATCCGGCTTCCATCACCTCATTCATATCCGTCGTCGCTTCAATTGCCGGTATCGGTTTGTGAATAGTCAGCGTAATATGCCCCCAACGAGGAATTTTTTTAAATCGCGGCATCACTTCAAATGAGCCATCTATAGTGATTGGCACCATGGGAAGATGAAACTCTGCAGCCAATGAAAATGCGCCTCGTTTAAATCGGTGCATCTTGCCGTCATAAGTCCGTGCTCCCTCGGGAAATACAACCAACGACATACCGCCATTTAATTGACGCTTAGCCGCCGCCATTGTCGATTTGAGAGCCGTCGCCGATGACCTGTCGACCATTATATGTCCGGCCTTTTTACAAGCCGGTCCTACCAACGGAATGTTACCCAACGAGTGTTTCATCATCCAACGGAAGTTATGCCCAAGATAGCCATAAATCGAGAATATATCATAAGCTCCCTGATGATTGGCGATAAAAACATACGACGTATTTTTGTCAATATTTTCTCGTCCCTTTACATCAACCTTAACTAATGTCATGATACAAAAAAGACGCGCCCATATTAACGCCGGATAATATCCCCACAAGCGACCACCTCCGAGCATGCACGCCGTAAACGTAACCAAGGCGGCTAATATCGTGGCTACCAGCAACACCGGTGCCATGATAAACAATTGATATATGCGATATAATATAATCATGGTAGCACAAAATTAATCAATTTTGCACACTGCCACAAATTCATCATCTCCAAATATCTTATTTAGATAAAAACAATACAATGCAATACGCTACATTTTGCATTGTGCGCCGACACCACTCAATATTTTGTAATTACCTTTAATGCTACAATCAAAATATGTTCCATACGGTATCTCTGCCTGTTTACCTTTTATCAGCAAAAATAATACTCCTATAACACAATACAAGAAACCTAAGATGCCCAACACCCATGCAAGCCCCTTACGATTTTTACCAGTTTCAGTATAAGGAACAACATTTAACATGATGAGTTTCCCATCTACTGCGCGAGTTATAGCTCCGGTTATAGTTATCATACCCGGTTTTCCAAGAGCACCATTCTTTCTAAAAACAGCATCAATTACGACTTCCTCACTACGTGCTATTAAAATTGTCTTACCATCAGGGGCATAGACATCATGGACAACTTTACCCATAATATATCTGACGGAATGGTCACTTAATGCAAATTCTGTAGTTCTTATTCGTATCGGGGTTTCATTTTCCAATACATGATCAATTGGTGGATAGTCCATTTATATAATAGATTAATTTCAGATTGAAGTTACCACGACATAAACAATGACTAAGATTACAATATTTCTTAGTTATACATCATGCTTGCAAATTTAATAGGAAATTACCTAATCACCCCCCCCGAATGTTAAAATTAGCTAATGCACACAAATCTGCTTTTAATTCCGACAAACATCAATGTATCACCATTATCAGCATCCGATAAACATCCCTTTATAACGGCATTCATCAACCCACTCCGGCCGTCGGTGCTTCATTTGCCGGTTCACCGATGAGCCCTACCGGCAACAACATAGGTATAAATACAAAAACGAGGTTTTCGTTAAAACCTCGTTTTTACTTAGTGCGCACGAAGGGACTCGAACCCCCACGTCTCACGACACTAGATCCTAAGTCTAGCGCGGCTACCAATTACGCCACGTGCGCAAATGCGTTGCAAATTTAGCAATATTTACTCAACCTTGCAACATTTTATCTTTAAAAAGTTACTCTACAGTAACTGATTTTGCCAAATTTCGCGGCATGTCGACATTACACCCTTTCATTACCGCAATATGATAAGCCAATAATTGCAATGGAACAGACACAATGATTGGCGACAAACATTCGGGCACTTGAGGTATTTCCAAAATATGATCGGCCAATTCCCTTATAGTATCTTCTCCTTTTGTGACAAGCGCGATAACAGCACCACCACGAGCTTTGACTTGCTGTATATTGGATATTATCTTTTCTCGCATATCATCGGCCGGAGCAATAAATACGGTTGGAATGTCCTTATCTATCAACGCGATAGGCCCATGCTTCATCTCTGCCGCCGGATAACCCTCAGCATGAATATAAGATATCTCCTTCAGCTTCAATGCACCCTCAAGCGCGCTTGGGAAATTATAGCCACGTCCAAGATAGAGGAAGTTACGAACATTGCAATAAAACTTGGCAAGCGTCTTGATGTGATTGTTTAATTTCAGCGTCTCTTTTATGAGTTCGGGAAGACGCATAATGTCATTAGTAATCGATGCAATCTGCTCGGGCAATAGCGTATTACGCAACTTTCCCAACGCCAAAGCAAGCATAGTCAACACCGTAACTTGGCCTGTAAAAGCCTTGGTCGATGCAACTCCAATCTCAGGACCGACATGGATATATGTCCCGGCATCTGTTTCTCTCGCTATAGATGAACCAACCACGTTACACACCCCGTATACAAATGCGCCTTGCTCACGAGCCAACTTAATAGCCGCAAGCGTATCGGCAGTTTCTCCCGATTGAGATATCGCCATTACGATGTCATTGGGTGTGAGTATCGGCTTGCTATAACGAAATTCACTGGCATATTCAACAGTAACCGGTATGCGGGCAAACTCTTCGATGACCCGCTTACCAATAAGCCCGGCATGCCACGATGTACCACAAGCTACGATTATAATGCGATTGGCACTTAAAAACGTGTCTTGGTGGTCCATTATTCCCGACAATTTTATCTCCGAACCGCTATTTACCACACGACCACGGATGCAATCATAAATAGTATTTGGCTGCTCATTGATTTCTTTGAGCATAAAATGCGGATAGCCACCTTTTTCAAGTTGCGATACCGACATGCGCAACGTCTGTATGTCAATTTTCGATGCCACATTGTCATTATTAACAACCTTCAATGGCTCGACTCTATTAATGATAGCAATTTCATCATCTTTGAGATACACAACCTTGTTGGTATACTCTATGATAGGAGTGGCATCAGATGCAAGGAAAGTCTCCCCCTCGCCTATTCCCATAACCAATGGCGAACTTTTGCGAGCGGCGATAATCGTATCGGGGTCGGAGTAATCAACTACTGCAATCGCATAGGCACCAACGACTTCCGTCAATGCCTCTCTTACAGCATCAAGCAACGTACAATTATTTGAACGCTTTACATAATCAATCAATTGCACTAGCACCTCGGTGTCAGTGTCGCTCATAAATACACAACCATGTTGCTCAAGAGCTTGCTTAAGCAGGCTGTAATTTTCTATAGTACCATTATGCACTATGGCGATGTTTCCGTTGCTGCTACATTGCGGATGTGCATTCACATCATTTGGCACCCCATGAGTTGCCCATCGAGTATGCGCAATACCGACTATTCCGGTTGTATCCTTATCTTTACAAAAATCCTCAAGGTCATTTACTTTACCTCGAGTCTTATACACGTTGAGTTGGCCTAAGTTATTTACAATTGCCACACCGGCACTATCGTAGCCCCTATATTCAAGACGATGCAAGCCCTTTATCAAAATAGGGAAGGCTTCTTGATTGCCTATATAACCTACAATGCCACACATATATTATTTATTGCTATAATCATTACCTCTAAATATCTTTACAAAGATAGGTATATTCTTTAACTTGACAAAATAGAATATAAATGCCGAGAGGAGCATGGTGTCCACATCTCCATAAAAAAAAACGGCTTCCACGTTGTGGAAGCCGCATCTTCTATGACGATGAATATTATTCAGCGTATTTCTTCACAATCACTGAGGCATTGTGACCGCCAAAACCAAAAGTATTGGACAGAGCCACATTAACTGTACGTTGCTGAGCCTTGTCAAAAGTGAAGTTGAGATTGTAGTCAATGTTTTCATCTTGATCTTCCGGATCATGATTGATTGTTGGAGGAACTATGTCTTCTTGAACTGTTTTCACACAGAACAAGGCTTCCAAAGCACCTGTTGCACCAAGCAAATGACCGGTCATTGACTTAGTCGAACTGATGTTTAACTTATAAGCATGTTCACCAAAAACTTCCTTTATGGCCTTGACTTCAGAAACGTCACCAACCGGAGTAGAAGTTCCATGAACATTTATATAGTCTACATCTTCAGGTTTCATCCCTGCGTCCTCAAGTGCGTTCTGCATTACCAGCACGGCACCAAGTCCCTCGGGGTGAGTTGCTGTAAGGTGATAAGCATCGGCCGATAAGCCTCCGCCCACAACTTCTGCGTAGATTTTTGCACCGCGTGCCTTCGCATGTTCCAACTCCTCAAGAATGAGGACTGCCGAACCTTCACCCATGACAAATCCGTCACGCGATGCGCTGAACGGACGTGATGCCGTTGCCGGACTATCGTTGCGAGTCGACAATGCATGCATGGAGTTGAAGCCACCTACGCCTGCAGGATAAATTGCCGCTTCGGCACCACCGGTCACAATAGCATCGGCTTTGCCCAAACGAATGAGGTTGTACGCGTCAATGATTGCATTAGTAGACGAAGCACATGCCGATACCACTCCATAGTTGGGACCATGGAAGCCATATTGCATTGACACATGACCCGATGCTATGTCTGCAATCATTTTTGGGATGAAGAAAGGATTGTATTTTGGCCCCATTTCTTCACCATGCACAGCATAATAGCCGGCTTCTTCCTCAAATGTGTGAAGACCACCGATGCCAGCTGCGATGATGACTCCGATGCGATTTTTATTGATGTTTTCATCATCAAGTTTTGCATCTCCAACTGCTTGTATGGCTGCCACCATGGCATACTGCGCGTAAAGGTCAAGCTGACGTGCTTTTTTACGATCAATATGCTCAGCGACATTAAACCCTTTTACTTCACAAGCAAATTGGGTTTTGAACTTAGAGGCGTCAAAATGGGTAATAGGACCGGCTCCACTCACACCTTCAAGAGCATTCTGCCATGTAGAGGCCACATCGTTGCCCAACGGTGTGATTGCACCCAACCCTGTTACTACAACTCTCTTTAATTCCATTTAGTTTAAGTTGCGTTTTTAGATTCTTTCTTAATTCAAAGAAGCAAATTACTTCTGAGCAGCTTCGATATAATCGATAGCGGCTTTTACAGTTGTGATGTTTTGTGCTTCTTCATCAGGAATGTTGATACCGAATTCCTTTTCGAATTCCATAATGAGTTCTACTGAGTCAAGGCTGTCTGCACCAAGATCCTTGGTGAAGTCTGCGGTTTCAGTTACTTCGGTAGCATCTACATTGAGTTTGTCAACGATAATGTTTTTAACTCTTTCTGCGATTTCTGACATGATTATAATTTTTTAAATTAGTAATGAATTGTCTTTTTTACAAAATGCGATGCAAAGATAAGCAAATTATCTCAAATATCTGAAACTTTTCTGTGTACAATGCGTAAAAAAGTAGCCTTTTGGTCAAAAACACATCTTTTTTGGTCTATTTACTACCGGCAAAAATACTGACAATTGGCACTTTAGCCATATCCGACCCTCTTTGTTACAATCCGGTTACACAACCATACTTTAATCTTTCAACACACCCAAAAGTGCAAAAATGCTTAACGTACCATCAATATGGATACACAACATCCCACAGAAACAAAGGATAAGGAGGCATCGATGTTCCAGCCAAGCGCCTGTCACGACCCTCTATCACCTTGATAAATTGTTCGACATTCAGTTTTCCCCGCCCAACATCGACTAATGTTCCCACTATAGCTCGCACCATATTACGCAAAAAACGATCGGCCGTAATCACAAACACATGGCCATTATCAGTTTCTTCCCAACGTGCATAAGTCACATTACAACGATTGGTCTTGGCATCACTGTGTAATTTAGCAAATGAACTGAAATCTTCCACTTCAAGCAACACCGACGCAGCTTGATTCATCGCCTCAAAATCAAGATGTGAAGGTTCCTGCCAACTAAAAGTGTGTAAAAACGGAGATTTACCACGGTGAGTATAATAATGATATGTTCTTGATATGGCATCAAATCTGGCATGCGCCTCGCTATGCACCTCCTCGATTGAATGAATGGCAATATTTTTTCCGACAAGCGAATTTATAGATCTGACCACACCGTCGACATCAGGCAATGGATTATCAAGATCAAAATGAGCCACCATGCTACGCGCATTTACACCCGCATCTGTTCTGCCCGCTCCGGTGATCTTAATAGGTGCGTGCAATATCATAGACATGGCTTCTTCTATCGTCGATTGCACGCTAATCGCGTTGGGCTGAGACTGCCAACCATGGAAAGTTGCCCCATTGTAAGCCAGTCTCATAAAATATCGTTGCGCCATATTTACCAATCAATCCTTTTCAAGGTATGTGTAGCCATAAAGCCCCGAACGATAGTTGCTGATAAACTCACGACCTTCTTCAGGAGTAATCTTTCCGGCTTTCATTGATGATGTAACCCACGTTTCGACATTTCTTACAAGTCGTTTTGGATTATACTGAACATAATCAAGCACATCAGCAACACTCTCCCCATCTATTATCTGATCTATTTCATATCGGTCTTTGTATACACTGATATGCACCGCATTCGTATCTCCAAACAAGTTGTGCATATCGCCAAGTATTTCCTGATAAGCACCGACCAAGAATACACCCATATAATATGACTCATTATTGCGAATAGCATGCACAGGCAACGAAGCCGAAGTCCCATTATTGGAGATAAAATTAGCTATTTTACCATCCGAATCACATGTAATATCTTGCAAAGTAGCTGTACGCGACGGTTTTTCATCCAGTCGAGAGATGGGCATAATTGGAAATACTTGATCAATAGCCCATGAATCGGTCAATGACTGGAACAACGAGAAGTTACAAAAATATTTATCGGGTATCATCTTTGCTATCTTTCGCAATTCTTCGGGAGCATGCTTCATCGACATAGCGATTTCCCCTACTTCTCGAGCTACAGACCAAAACAATTTTTCTATCTGCGCTCGTGTGCGCAAATCAAGCAACCCGAGACTAAACAAATCCAAAGCCTCCTCTCGTATTTGCAACGCATCATGCCAACTTTCAAACAAGCGCACTTGATTGAGTTTATCCCATATTTCATACAATTCTCTTGCCAGTTCATGATCTTTTTCACCAACCTCCTCTCGTTCATTCCAAGCCGGCAAAGATGTTGTTTCCAACACATCGAATACCAAAACCGAGTGATGAGCAGTCAACGAACGTCCACTCTCGGTGATAATATTGGGCTGTTTCAACCCATTTTTTTCACAAGCGTCGACAAGCGCCGACACTGAGTCATTAGCATATTCTTGAATAGAATAATTCATCGAACTTTCACTTGACGAACTACGAGTTCCATCATAATCCACTCCCAATCCGCCTCCTATATCAACGAAATCGATATCAAATCCCATCCTACACAATTGCACGTAAAATTGCATCGCCTCTCGCAATGCATTTTTAATACGCCGTATCTTTGTTATCTGACTACCTATATGGAAATGTATCAACTTAAGGCAATCAACCATTTTGTTTTTTTCAAGTACCTCAATAGCATCGAGCAATTCGCTTGAATTAAGACCAAACTTTGATTGATCTCCGCCCGACTCTTCCCATTTTCCAGAACCAGAGCTCGACAATTTGATACGAATACCAATATTTGGACGAATTTTTAAACGTTTTGACACATCTGCAATCAAGTGCAACTCATTAAGTTTTTCCACCACTAAATATATGCGACGGCCCATTTTCTGAGCCAGCAGAGCCAACTCGACATAATTTTCGTCCTTATAGCCATTACATATTATTAATGCATCATCGGCAATATTGGTTGCCAACACGGCATGGAGTTCGGGTTTAGATCCGGCCTCAAGACCAATGTTAAACTTTTTACCATGTGACACTATTTCTTCCACCACTTGGCGCATCTGATTTACCTTAATCGGATAAATAATATAGTTCTTCGCCAAATAGTTGTATTCTTCAGCCGCAAGATTAAAGCATCTCGATATTTTCTCGATACGGTTGTCAAGGATATCAGGGAAACGAAGTAGCACTGGCGCTGAAATATCGCGCACTTGCAATTCATCCATAACATCTTTTAAGTCAACAGATGCATACCCTTCACGCGGACTTACAGCCACATGCCCTTTCTCATTAATGGAGAAATACTTCAATCCCCACCCATTGATATTATACAGCTCTGCGCTGTCATCGATGCGCCATTTTCTCATCGGCCAATAATCTTAAAAATTAGGTTTAAAAATTTCAAGCAAATTTACAATTTTCCATTCAATAATAAAAGTCCACCGGCTTTTTATAACATCCAATTCTTTACACGACCATCGCACATCAACCATTACCACAAAACAACCAATTGGAAAATTGACAACAACAAAGCTATTTTTGGAAGTTCAAGACTTAATAAATCTGGTTTAAAATTGGCACAAATAGGATTTTTTATTGCAAAAGTGTTTTATTTTCTCGGTTTAATATCTTAAATTTGCACACAACTCATATCTCCTCTTTTTTTCAACATTGATTTATCTTAGTAAAAATAATTAGTTTAACATTAATCTTATTCAAAACCAATGAAAAGAGTTTATACTTTTGGCGACGGAAAGGCCGAAGGCAATGCTTCGATGAGAAATCTCCTCGGTGGCAAAGGTGCCAACCTCGCTGAAATGAATCTATTGGGAATGCCTGTTCCTCCAGGATTCACTATTACGACTGAAGTATGTACAGAATACACCCAAAAAGGACGTGATGCCGTAGTGGCAACCATCAAAGATGAAGTAGAAGCCGCCATTGCTCACGTAGAAACCCTTACCTGCAAGAAATTTGACGATCCTACCAATCCTTTGCTCGTTTCAGTACGCTCAGGAGCACGTGCGTCAATGCCCGGCATGATGGATACCGTTCTCAACCTTGGTATGAACGATGCAACTGTTGCGTCGTTAGCTGAAAAAAGCGGCAATCCACGCTTTGCTTGGGACAGCTATCGTCGTTTCGTTCAGATGTATGGTGATGTTGTACTTGGCATGAAGCCAAAGAGCAAAGCCGACATTGATCCGTTTGAAGAAATCATGGAAAAGATGAAAGAGGAAAAAGGCGTAAAACTCGACACCGAGCTCGACGTTGATGACCTCAAAAATCTTGTAAGACTATTTAAAGCCGCTGTAAAAGATTTCACAGGCAAAGACTTCCCCGATAGCGCATGGGAACAACTTTGGGGTGGTATCTGTGCTGTATTTGACAGTTGGATGAACGAACGCGCCATTCTATATCGTCGCATGAACCAAATACCAGAAGAATGGGGTACCGCTGTAAATGTTCAAGCCATGGTTTACGGCAACATGGGCGACAATTCAGCTACCGGTGTAGCTTTCAGTCGCGACGCCGCCACCGGTGAAAACATGTTTAATGGAGAATACCTTATCAATGCTCAAGGTGAAGACGTTGTTGCCGGTATCCGCACTCCTCAACAGATTACAACCGAAGGTTCTCGCCGTTGGGCCGCTCTACAAGGCATCAGCGAAGAAGAACGCGCAAGCAAATATCCTTCCCTCGAAGAGTCAATGCCGACATGCGCAGCCGAGCTCATTGCAATAGCTAATCGTCTTGAAGACTATTACCGCGACATGCAAGATATGGAGTTTACCATTCAAGACGGCAAACTATGGATGCTACAAACTCGTAATGGCAAACGCACCGGTGCTGCCATGGTTAAAATCGCCATGGATCTTCTCCGCGCAGGGTCTATCGATGAAAAGACCGCTCTCTTGCGCATGGAACCACAGAAACTTGACGAACTCCTTCATCCTGTTTTCGATAAAGACGCATTAAAGCGTGCTACTGTTGCCGCTAAAGGCCTTCCCGCTTCACCGGGTGCCGCTACCGGACAAGTAGTATTCTCTGCTGAAGAAGCTGAGGCATGGGCTGAAAAGAAGAAAAAGGTAATCCTTGTTCGTATCGAAACTTCTCCTGAAGACCTTCGTGGCATGGCAGTTGCTCAAGGTATCTTGACTATGCGCGGTGGTATGACGTCTCACGCTGCAGTAGTTGCTCGCGGTATGGGTAAATGCTGCGTATCAGGTGCAGGAGAAATCAAAATCGACTACAAAGCCAAGACCGTAGAAATGGGTGGCAAGGTATACAACGAGGGTGATTGGATTTCACTCAACGGTTCTACCGGAGACGTATACGACGGACAAGTTCCGACAACCGAGCCCGAACTCGATGGTGACTTTGGCGCTATTATGAACCTCGCTGATAAATTCACCAAGTGCCTTGTTCGCACAAATGCAGACTCTCCACGTGATGCAAAGCAAGCACGCTACTTTGGAGCACAAGGTATCGGACTTTGCCGTACAGAGCACATGTTCTTTGAAGGCGACCGCATCAAAGCTATGCGCGAAATGATTCTTGCAAGCGATGTAGATGGTCGTCGTACTGCTCTATCTAAGCTTCTTCCTATGCAACGCAGTGACTTTGAAGGCATCTTTGAGGCCATGGACGGCTATGGAGTTACCATCCGCTTGCTCGACCCACCATTGCACGAGTTTGTACCTCATCAGACCGCTACTCAGAAAGAACTTGCTGAAGAAATCGGTTTAACCCTTGAGCAAATCAAAGCCAAAGTTGATAGCCTTGAAGAGTTTAACCCAATGCTTGGACATCGTGGTTGCCGTCTCGGTATCACTTATCCGGAAATCACTGAAATGCAAGCTCGCGCCATTATCGAAGCCGCTCTTAATGTCAAAGCTCGTGGCGTAGACGTTCATCCTGAAATCATGATTCCTCTTGTAGGAACACTCAAAGAAATACAAAACCAAGCTGACGTAATCAACGCTACTGCAGCTAAAGTATTTGAAGAACGCGGTGAAAGCGTAGCTTACAAAGTTGGTACCATGATTGAAGTGCCTCGCGCCGCTCTGACGGCTAACGAAATCGCCACAGTTGCCGACTTCTTCTCATTTGGAACCAACGACTTGACCCAAATGACATTTGGCTACTCTCGCGACGATGCGCCTAAGTTCCTCAAGTTCTACAAAGAAAATGGCATCGTTAAAACCGACCCATTTGAAGTTCTTGATCAAGATGGCGTAGGACAACTCGTACGCATGGGCGTTGAAAAAGGACGTGCTACCAAACCCGAGCTCAAAATTGGCATTTGTGGTGAACACGGTGGTGAACCTTCATCTGTTAAATTCTGTGCTAAACTCGGCATGAATTACGTAAGTTGTTCTCCATTCCGCGTGCCTATCGCTCGCGTTGCTGCTGCTCAAGCTGCCGTTGAAGAATAATCACTTCCAACAAACATAAAAATACGGTTACAGCACATATCGGCTGTAACCGTATTTTTGTTTCAACCATCGCATAAATCTTATACCATGGCTATCGTATGCAATTTCGTGGAAATTTCGTAATTTTGCAGAAAATGGTCAAATGGTGAAAAGAAAAATATGCATAGCAACGGGAACCCGCGCCGAATGGGGATTACTCAGTAGCATAGCACAGGAATTATCCTTGCGCGATGACGTTGAGTTGCAAATCATTGCAACAAACATGCATCTTTCACCTCGCTATGGCATGACGGTAAATGAAATTATTGCTGACGGATTTAACATTGACGCCAAAGTATACATGCTTGACGACAACGCCGACGACACTCCTCGAGACACAGTTCAATCAATGAGTCGAGGGCTATCAGGATTTGCAAATGCATTTTCCACTCTTCAACCCGATATTATTGTTATACTTGGCGACCGCTACGAAATGCTTGCCGCTGCCTCAGCCGCGCTGATATTTCGCATTCCCATCGCCCATATTGCCGGAGGAGAAATTTCGGAAGGTGCATACGATGACAGCATCAGACATGCTATCACCAAAATGTCGTCACTACACCTTACTGCAACTGAAGACAACAGACAACGTGTCATACAAATGGGCGAGCACCCCGACCTTGTCATCAACACCGGAGCTATCGGAGTTTATAACATCATGCAAGAAAAACCGATTTCCAAGCACGACCTTGAACAATCAATCGGCATAACCATTCCTAAAGGGACCCTTTTGGTAACATACCACCCGGCCACGCTTGACGACACCCCTGTTGAAACTCAAATCAAATCATTGCTCAATGCTCTTGATGCATTTCCCGACAATCATGTGATAATTACATACCCCAACAGCGATACAAACGGTCGCATTATCATCGATTTAATCGAGCAATACGCAAGCAGAAACAAAGGCCGCGTACTTGCCATATCATCTCTTGGCAAGCGACGTTACCTATCGGCATTACATTACGTTGCTGCTGTAGTGGGTAACTCTTCAAGTGGTATTGTAGAAGTCCCATCAATGCACATCCCTACAGTCAATATTGGCATTCGCCAACGTGGGCGCTTAGCATCATCATCAGTTATACATTGCCAATGCGACACAACCGATATTATCAACGGCATCACCTACGCATTAAGCGACAAAGGCATAGCCAATGCCTTGCATGCCAATAATCCTTATGAAAAAGATGACACTCTATCACTAATTGTCAATGCAATCGCCACCACTCCGTTAAACCGACTTGGCATTAAACAATTTTATCACATCCAGTCATGATCTACGACAATTCCACATTGTACATAATACCGGCACGAGGAGGGAGCAAAGGTATTCCACGAAAAAACATCAAGGAACTTGGTGGCAAACCATTGATTGCCTACTCTATAGAAGTTGCTAAAGAATTGGCTGCAAACAGCCACATATGCCTATCAACTGATGATGACGAAATTGCTGAAGTTGCACGCTCATACGGTCTCGATGTGCCCTATAAGCGTCCCGACCACCTCGCCACCGACACCTCCGGATCTCGCGAAGTAATTATAGATGCAATGGATAATTGGCAATGCAGAGGGATTAAGTTTGACAAAGTCGTGCTCTTACAACCCACATCTCCATTCCGCACAGCCAATGACGTACGACATTGCATTGACCTATATACTCATGACATAGACATGGTTGTTTCTGTAACAAAAGCATCATGTAACCCCTATTACGATTGTTTTGAAACCGACTCCAACGGCCATCTCCACATATCAAAAGGCGATGGGAAACTGATACGTCGCCAAGACGCTCCCGATGCATGGCAATATAACGGCGCTATATATGTCATTAATCCTCGTAGTATAAGAGCTATGGGATTTGGTGATTTTTCACGACGCATACCATATCCAATGCCCAAAGAGCGGAGCATCGATCTAGACTCTTCTCTCGATTGGCTGATTGCCGAATCCATAATCAAACATTTACAACACAACATATCATGAGCATTTCAGACGATTTACATATCATACGCGACAACATCACCCTGCTTGATGCCCTCGATGCGCTCAACAATCTATCGGGAGAAGTAATGACTTTGTTGGTAATAGATGCTCAAGGTCACATGTGTGGAACACTCACCGACGGTGACATAAGGAGAAGCCTACTAAAAGGAGCTAGCCTGCTTGACAAAGTGCGAGATGTGATGCATCGTAATTTTCGATACTTGACAGGCAACACTCCTGATGTTGCTGAAATAAAGCGTTGCCGACAACAAGGCATCACCCTATTGCCCATGCTAAACAACAACGGTAACATAATTAAAATCTACGACTTGAGCAAATGCCGAACGGCATTGCCCATAAAAGCGATTTTAATGGCCGGAGGCAGAGGTGAACGACTGCGGCCGCTCACTCTATCTACTCCTAAACCTTTATTAAAAATTTGCGACAAGTCTATAATAGACTACAACATTGAAGCTTTAGCTTCTAATGGCATCGAGGATATCACTGTCACAACAAATTACATGGCCGAACAGATACACGACCATTTCTCTCAACCCGTATACGGCATCAATGTAAAATGCGTCAAAGAACCGACTTTTTTAGGCACTATTGGAGCCACCTCTCTTGTCATGCACAAACCGGGAGGCACAACTCTTGTCATGAATTCCGATCTGCTTACCACCATATCATTTGAAGACTTTTACATCAATCACATCGAACAAAATGCCGACATATCCATAGCCACAGTCCCATACACTGTATCAGTACCGTTTGCAATACTTGATATTGACGAAACTAACGTTAATAGTCTTCAAGAGAAGCCTACTTTTACATATCAAGCTAACGCAGGGATATATTTGTTCAGCAACGACATACTTAGTTCCGTAAAATCAGACACAAAACTTGATGCTCCCGATCTCATTACTCAATCGATAACACAAGGGCGTAAAGTTATCTATTTCCCAATAAATGGAACCTGGATAGACATTGGTTCACCAAACGACTTTAAACAGGCTCAAGAACTAATGCGCCATCATAACGACTTAAATACATAACAACATCTCGACATGGCTGACTCTAATTTTATTGATTACGTAAAAATATTATGCCGCTCAGGCAAGGGCGGTGCCGGTTCTAGACATTTTTACCGCGCTAAATACATCCCTAAAGGAGGTCCTGACGGTGGTGATGGCGGACGTGGAGGGCACATCATCCTCCGCGGGAACAAAAACATGTGGACACTCTTGCCTCTAAAATATCAACGACACATATTTGCCGGTAATGGGGAAAGCGGCTCTGGAGGTCGGTCTTTTGGTAAAGATGGAGAAGATCGTATCATAGAAGTTCCTATCGGAACTGTAGTTTTTGATGCTGAAACGGGTGAATTTCTGTGTGAAATAACCTCAGACGGAGAAGAAATAAAATTACTAAAAGGAGGGCGAGGAGGTCTTGGCAACTGGCATTTTAAAAGTGCCACCAATCAAACCCCTCGTTATGCGCAACCTGGAGAACCGGCCATTGAGAAGTCGGTAATTCTAGAATTAAAGTTGCTTGGAGATGTTGGGCTTGTAGGTTTCCCAAATGCCGGCAAGTCAACACTCTTATCATCTGTTTCAGCAGCCAGACCAAAGATTGCCGACTATCCATTTACCACGATGGAACCTCAACTTGGCATTGTGAGCTACCGCGACAATCGATCATTCGTAATGGCCGACATACCCGGAATCATAGAAGGAGCAAGTGAAGGCAAAGGACTTGGCCTAAGATTTCTACGCCATATTGAACGCAATGCAGTACTACTTTTCCTCGTTCCGGCTGATGCTACTGACATAGCCAAAGAATATGAGATTCTATTAAACGAACTATCTCGATTCAACCCCGAATTGATGGACAAGCAACGCGTTCTTGCAATCAGCAAAAGTGACATGCTCGACGATGAGTTGATGTCAGAAATTGAAAAAGAATTACCTGCAGATTTGCCACATGTGTTCATTTCTTCTGTTTCTGGGTTTGGCATCACCGCTCTAAAAGACATACTGTGGAGAGCTATTACCGATGAAACCAACCGCACCGAGCAGAGTTCAATAACTCACCGCGCGCTCGACGGGCATCATCGTGTCCGCGAAGAAGACGAGTTTATCTTTGAAAATGCCATGACTACAGATGAAGATGTCGAGGAGTGGGATGATGAAGAGTGGGACGACGACATCGAATATGATTGGGATGATGACACCGACCCCGTTGATTTCAGTAGATAAATCTAAAATCCCTCCCATTTGCCCTATAGATATGGGTAATGATGGTGTGTTTGCTTTTTTCACTCACCGTGGGACTTATTACAAGGACAATCCTTACTCGTCATTTAACATCTGCGACTATACAGGCGACTCAATAGAGCATGTAGACTCATGCCGTAATTTATTATGTCGGCATCTCGGCATCTCCAGAGAAAAACTTATTGTCCCACACCAGACCCACTCCTCTCATTGTGTGATTATAGACCAGATTCCGGTTGATTATAACAAGTTAAATGGTGCAGATGCTGTTGCAACCAAACTACGTGGCGTTGTTATCGGCATATCAACTGCCGACTGTATTCCCATATTACTTGCCGACCCTTGCAATGAAATCATAGCCGCTACTCATGCAGGATGGAGAGGAGCAATAAACGGCATCATTCAATCTACCATAGCTACTATGGTCTCACTCGGCAGCAAGCCTAAAGACATTATCGCAAGCATGGGACCCGAAATTTGTAGCAGATGTTTTGAAGTAGGCGATGATGTAGCATCGCGCTTCCCTCAATCGTGTGTAAAAAACGCTAACCACGCAAAGCCCCATATTGACCTGGCTAAATATGCAGCTAATCAGCTTATCGCCTCCGGAGTGGAAGCAAACAACATCGCCGGTCCCCCAGCCTGTACCCGATGTAATTCCGATAAGTTTTTCTCGGCAAGAGCACTCGGCATTAATTCGGGGCGAATATTCTCGGCTATCATGTTAAAAAACAGAGACAAATAAATCATAACATAATCCACTTTCTCATAAATTAATTAACCCTCAAGACTCATAGGTTATAAAAACATTGAAAATAGACAAGAATAATCTTTTTCAATAAAAGATTAAACACATATTATATTAACGTGAGTTCGATGAAATATAAGTAGTTGAAAATTTGGTGATTAGCGA
>CAZLUB010000029.1:0-29296 GCA_964562595.1 uncultured Muribaculum sp.
AGACAACATTCTTTCCTCGTTTCGCACTCACTTTCGTTTCTTTGTTGTATCTTTGTCGTAAACATTAATGATTTTGCCTATGGAGCATAGCGTATAGTTTGATACGCACATTTAGACATATCGAGAAAGCGTTTTAGCTTTATTCTGTTTACTCAAAAGTTTGGCGACTTGAAAAGACTGACACGAATATTGCAAAAAATGCTCACGCTTAATCGGCGTGGGCTTTTGGTTATTCAGTCAGTCGGGTTACGCCAAACACCTTGAGTAAAGAATACACTAAAAGCACCGCGCTTTTTTTGTGCGTATTTTAATTTAACTTCAAGGTGCGACGGAGTAATCGAAAAGCCGTGAAATGAGTAGAAAAATTTAATATACAATAACAGTTATGAAAAAGATTATAATTTTATTGGTATCGGCATTTGCTTTGTGTGCTTCTAATGTCTATGCTACAAATAGCGAAAAACCAGCTATGTCTCAAGTAGTTAGTTCTCCTGAAAAGTGCGAATTCTCGTTGAATAAATATGTTGGAACTGTCAATGATATGCAGACTGATGCCGTTAAAGTTGGTCTTAATTGTTCTCAACCTAAAGATGTTTCAGCAACTGTATATGTTTATATCGATAATGTCCTTGTTGCAAGCGAGATTTTTACAATAAAGAAGGGGGAAATGTATTCCTCGAATGTCGGTAGCAAAATTGTACTAGGGGATGAGTATAATGGGAAGAAATACACTTTGACAGTAAGATAAATAAGTGTAGTATATCTATTATGATTAAGTGAGCAGTGGCGTATGTAGAGAACTTTGTGTTTTTTTCATGCGCCACTGTTGTTTGTCCGCGATAAATTAAAGGAATTGATATAGTTTAGAGTATTCAATATGTGTTCGCCTTATTTTTCTTAACAAAAAAAGAACATCTCGAGATGTCCTTTTTTAATTTATAGTAGTTAGCTATTTACGCCTGTATGATTTTGCCGTAATTCATTGTCCATCTGCCGATATACCAAATTCAGAACTACGAGTGCATTCGTCAAAATTAGCATAGTTTGATAAGCACGATTTTATGGAATGTCACAAAATTTGTAAGATTAAATATTAGGAGTAAATTAATATTGTTCTTTTTCGTTCGGGAAATCACGCGTTTTTACATCGTCGATATAGTGGGCAACTGCATCATTTATCACCGTTGCAAGGTCGGCATATCTACGTAAGAAACGTGGTGAAAATCCCTTGTTGATGCCAAGCATGTCATGCATTACTAGCACCTGCCCGTCGGTGCCGCCACCGGCTCCTATGCCTATGGTAGGTATGGAAACCTCTTGAGATACACGTGTTGCAAGAGCCGCCGGTATCTTTTCAAGCACCAATGCAAAGCAACCTATATCTTCAAGCATTTTAGCATCTTCTATCAATTTCTGTGCTTCTGCTTCCTCTTTGGCTCTCACTGCATATGTGCCAAATTTATTTATTGATTGTGGCGTTAAACCCAGATGCCCCATAACAGGAATTCCGGCACACAACACTCGTTCGATTGATTCACGTATTTCCGATCCTCCTTCCATTTTGACAGCTTCGGCATGGCTTTCCTTCATGATGCGTATAGCCGAAGCCAAAGCTTCCTTGGAGTTGCCTTGATAAGAACCAAATGGCAAATCTACGACCACCAATGCGCGATTAACACCCTTGATCACCGATTTGGCATGATAAATCATTTGGTCGAGTGTAATCGGCAATGTTGTTATGTTTCCAGCCATTACATTTGACGCTGAGTCCCCAACCAATATCACGTCCATCCCGGCCGAATCGATGAGTTTTGCCATCGAATAGTCATAGGCAGTGAGCATCGCAATCTTCTCGCCTCGTTGTTTCATCTCCGATAGACGATGGGTTGTGACCTTGCGTTTGTCTTCAGATAAATAAGTAGACATATTTCCTCATTGTTTTAGAGTGATAAAACTTAATATTTAACAAAGATAGATTTTAAAAGTGTGCCGACCAAATAATTTCTCGTTTTAGCGAAAAAGTCGTAACTTCGTAGTTGCAAAATAAATTTACATTGTGGCAAAAACAATTGTCGAAACTCCTTTGATGAAACAATACTTCGAGATGAAACAAAAACATCCCGATGCTATATTGTTGTTCAGGGTAGGCGACTTTTATGAAACATTTTCTGATGATGCCATTATTGCATCTGAAATACTTGGCATCACTCTCACTCGACGGGCAAACGGGCAAGCACAGCATGTCGAGTTGGCAGGTTTTCCTCATCATGCACTCGATACTTATCTGCCAAAGCTCATACGCGCCGGAAAGCGTGTAGCCATTTGCGAACAGCTTGAAGACCCTAAACTGACTAAAAAGCTTGTAAAGAGGGGCATTACCGAGCTTGTAACTCCGGGAGTTTCAATCAATGACAATGTTCTAAATCATCGTGAAAACAATTTTGTCTCTGCTCTGCATTTTGCACGTGGAGGCATGATAGGTGTCGCGTTCCTCGATATTTCCACCGGCGAATTTCTTACTGCGGAAGGGAATGCAGAATATGTAGACAAGCTGCTTGGCAACTTTTCACCAAAAGAGGTGCTTGTCGAGCGCGGTAATCGCAAGTTGGTGGATGAGATGTTTACTTCGCGCTATTTGGTGTTTGAACTCGATGATTGGATTTTTACCGACGATGCCGCCAATGACAGGTTGCTTAAACATTTTGAGACAAAAAATCTGAAAGGATTTGGCATACATCAATTGCATGCCGCAATAGTGGCGTCGGGTGCTATTTTGCACTATCTCGACATCACAAAGCACACTCAGATCGGCCACATCAATACCCTGTCGCGCATCGAAGAAGACCGTTTTGTGCGTCTTGACAAGTTTACCGTCAGAAATCTTGAACTTATCGACAGCATGGCCGATGAAGGCAGAAGCCTGCTTGATATAATCGATCGTACAATAAGCCCTATGGGGGCGCGTATGTTGAGGCGATGGATGCTTTTCCCTCTAAAAGATGCCAAATCCATCAACGACCGCTTGGATGTCGTCGAATACTTCTTTCGCGAACTTGTCGATCGGGACGAGGTGAAAGAGTATCTCAAGCAAATAGGCGATCTTGAGCGTATCATCTCAAAAGTTGCTGTTGGACGCATATCGCCTCGAGAATTGGTGCAATTGCGCAATGCGTTGACAGCAATAGAGCCAATCAAATCAATCTGTGGAAATGCTCAATTGGAAGTGCTTCGCTCGATTGGCGAACAACTCAATCCTTGTTCCTTGATACGCGACCGCATAGCCAACGAAATCGTTGACGATGCGCCTGTAGCCCTCAACAAAGGCACGGTAATTAAAGATGGCGTGGACAAGGAGCTTGACGAACTGCGTGAGATTGCTTTTCAAGGGAAAGACTATCTGCTTAGGGTGCAGGCCCGAGAGATAGAGGCTACGGGCATATCAAGCCTTAAAATAGGATATAATAATGTATTTGGCTACTATATCGAAGTGACCAATGCCCATAAAGACAAAGTGCCTCCCGAATGGATTAGAAAACAGACTCTTGTCAATGCAGAACGCTATATAACACAAGAGCTGAAAGATTACGAGGAAAAAATACTTGGAGCGCAAGAACGTATGGCTGTCATTGAAGCACGACTATACAACGACTTGGTGGCTCGATTGGCTGAATATATCCCGGCCATACAACTTGATGCTTCGCTGATAGCGCGCCTCGACGTATTGCTCGCTTTCACACAAGTGTCGATGGACAATCATTATAATCGACCTTTGGTTGATGATTCCCTCGACATAGAAATAGTTGAAGGACGTCATCCTGTTATAGAAAAACAACTTCCAGTCGGAGAGCCATATATTACCAACACAGTAAGACTTAGCAACTCGGGAACGCAAATAATGATGATTACCGGGCCGAATATGTCGGGAAAATCGGCGTTGTTGAGACAAACGGCTCTCAATGTGCTGATGGCGCAGATAGGGTGTTTCGTGGCTGCCGATAGTGCGCATATTGGCGTGGTTGACAAGATATTTACGCGTGTCGGGGCAAGTGACAACATCTCATTGGGAGAATCAACATTCATGGTCGAAATGAATGAAGCGGCTTCCATTCTCAACAACATGAGCAAACGCAGCCTTATATTGTTTGATGAGTTGGGGCGTGGCACCTCTACTTATGATGGCATATCGATAGCTTGGGCTATTGTGGAGCACATACACGAATATGGCGGCATTCATCCCAAAACATTATTTGCGACACATTATCACGAACTCAATGAGATGGAGTCGAGTTTTAAACGTATAGCCAACTTTAACGTTTCTGTCAAAGAAATCAACGGAAAAGTTGTGTTCCTTCGCAAACTTGCGCGTGGAGGCAGTGAGCATAGTTTTGGTATACATGTAGCCAAGCTTGCCGGTATGCCAAATTCAATTGTGAAACGAGCCGATGAGGTGCTAGACCATCTTGAGGCCAACAACCGACAAGATGCAATAGCAACCAAAGATTTAACCAATGTTGCTGATCGTCGCTCGGGTGTGCAGCTGTCATTCTTTCAACTTGACGACCCCGTATTGACTCAGATTCGTGATGAAATACTCAACACCGACATCAACAATCTCACTCCTATGGCCGCTCTCAACAAACTTCACGACATAAAGTCAATCATAACCGGCAAATCTTAAACATTCACGTATAAACAAAGGGAATGGTTCTTTTTATAAGACCATTCCCTTTGTCTTGTGTATTTACTAGTTGTCTCTTAGTCGATTATATCAAATCCGGTATATTTGCGTAACACTTCCGGCACAATAATTCCATCAGGAGTCTGATTGTTTTCCAAAAGAGCTGCCATGATACGTGGCAATGCCAAAGCTGAGCCGTTTAAGGTGTGGCACAAATGAGTCTTTTTATCTTCACCGCGGTAACGACACTTTAAGCGATTGGCTTGGTAAGTCTCAAAGTTGGATACCGATGACACTTCAAGCCAGCGTTTTTGTGCGGCTGAAAATACTTCAAAATCAAATGTAATGGCAGAGGTAAATGACATGTCTCCTCCACACAGACGCAAAATGTGCCAAGGCAATCCGAGTTTATCAAGCAATCCTTGCACGTGGTCTTTCATCTCTTCAAGAGCGGCATAGGAATTTTCGGGCTTCTCGATGCGCACTATTTCTACTTTGTTGAATTGATGCAAACGGTTGAGTCCTCTTACATCTTTTCCATAGCTGCCGGCTTCACGGCGGAAGCATGCTGAATAGGCACAATTTTTTACAGGCAATTGGTCATCTGTCAAAATTACGTCTCTATATATATTGGTTACCGGCACTTCTGCAGTAGGAATAAGATATAGATTGTCGAGTTGACAATGATACATTTGGCCTTCTTTGTCGGGAAGTTGACCGGTGCCGTAGCCCGATGCTTCGTTGACAACGTAAGGAGGCTCGATTTCAATATATCCTGCTCGGCCGGCTTCATCAAGGAAAAATTGTATTAATGCACGTTGTAATCGAGCACCCTTGCCTATATATACAGGAAATCCGGCACCTGTGATTTTCACACCGAGATCAAAATCGATTAAATTGTATTTCTTTGCCAATTCCCAATGTGGCATGGCGTCGTCGGCAAGGTCGGGCATCAACCCTCCGGTCTTCTCTACCACATTATCTTCGGCTGTACGCCCTTCAGGAACTGCTTCGCATGGAATATTTGGTACGCTTAGAAGTAAATTGCGTATTTCGTCTTCGACTTTAGACAAAAGCTCAGAAATGCTTTTTTGCTCATTTTTCAATTGAGCCACAGCAACCTTGGCTTGCTCGGCTTCATCTTTTTTGCCTTCTTTCATCAGTTTCCCGATGTTGGCGGCATATTTATTGAGCTCGGCTGCTTTGGAATCATTGTCAAGTTGTAATTCTCTACGTTTTTGGTCAAGATTGAGCACATTGTCAATTACTTCTTTGCCATCAAAACATTTTACTGCAAGACGAGAAACAATATACTCCGGATTTTCTTTTATTTGTTGTAAGGTAAGCATAGCTAATATATTGTTAAGCTAATAATTCTTTTACTTTGGCTGAAATGGCTTTCCCGTCGGCACGACCGGCAAGTGCTTTTGACGCAACGCCCATCACTTTGCCCATTTCTTTGGCTGAAGTGGCACCAACTTGTGAGATTATATTTTTTAGCTCGGCAGTCAATTCTTCATCTGTCAATTGTTTAGGAAGATATTCCTCTATGACAGCTGCTTGAGACAACTCTTCTTCGGCCAAGTCTTGACGATTTTGGCTCTTGTAGATTTCGGCACTTTCGCGACGTTGCTTCACCATTTTCACTAATACTTTCATTGCGGCATCATCGGAAAGGGTGCCATCGCTACCCTTGGCGGTCTTGGCCTCCAAAAATTCTTTCTTTATACCACGTAAAGCTTCAAGACGCACTTTGTCTTTAGCTAACATGGCCGACTTTATGTCGGCACTCACTCTTTCAAATAAGTCCATGATTGTGTTACTTTAATGGCGACAAAGTTAGTCAAAATTAATCAATTACCCATATAAAAATATGCTCTTATTATATAATATGGTGTATTTCCCTTTGCAATGGAATAATGAGATAGTTCCCTCACAATAGTAACTGAGTGGCAGGGTGAAGTAGATAATAAAATGGTAATGTTTAAAAACGCGAAGGAATGGCTACAGTGATGCGACTGAGGTCTATTTTTGTTGTGAATATGTCATATTGCATCGTGTTGCCTTCTTTGGCTTTTACGATAGCCGATATGTTTGAATCGCTTCTAAATAAGAGTATGTCGTCAGAAAAGTCGAGGCCGAATATTCCGGTGGCTTTATAGGCGGCTTCTTTTGCGGTCCAGGCAATGAGCATGTCATCGCAAGTTACCCATGTTTCCGATTCTTGTGCCGATAGATATTTGGGGCGTACACGCTGCAAAGTGTCGCGCCATTCTTCCACATCAATGCCAAATCGCTTATCGCTCCCGATTGCCAATGTGGCCATAGAGCGACTATGCGATATTGATATTTCTTTATTTGAGCCGATTATAAAGGGACTGCCGTCTGCATTATGCTCGAGTTGAGCTTTTTCTCCAAAAACTTTTTTAATAAGTTGGTCTATGGCTTTTTGTTCAGTGCATTTTCGTTGTGATGCATTGATGTCGGGCTGTAGTTTGGTGACAAAAATATCGATTCCTCCAAGAGAGAAACGTTGCAACATGACGTTAATGGGTGTTTATGGTTTTAAATAGGTGCAACATGTCGCTTTTTACATGGTCAATGACCGGTTTAAAATGCTCTGGAGTCACTGATTTGTTGGTAGGAGTAAGAGATGCCGACAAGACGAATGTAGAACTGTCGGTTACTAAAATCTGCAATGGAGTAACGACTGCCGATGGAGTGATCAGCATTTGGCAATGAATGCCATTATTAGATAGTTCTATCAAATCAGAACGATGCGTTCCAGCGTTTGTAATCATACGTTCTGTGCGATTGTTTAGCACTGTCGACATCGATGAGGCGTCGATGTGGGAGAATGTACAGTGTAAATTTGCATTATATCGTGGATATGATAGGTCAAACCACGTACCTTTTCTTCCTGCACTTGTGCGCATGTTGGTAATGGATGCTGATGAATTTATTTCAAAGAGTATAGGCAGTGTGTCTACCTTTATAAAGGTAGAGTCGTAAGCGTCAATGCGCATATACGCTTCTCGCCGAGGAGTCGCATTTTGTTCACTAAAGCCGTTACAATCGCTGAAGATAAATGAAAAAATGATTGCGCTTAGCCAAATAGGCAATAGTGTAAGAAATGCTATATAAGGATTGCGTCGTTTGTTGGTCATAAAATTATTGAAAAGTAATATTGAATCATGCCTAAATGATTAATGCTGATCATCATTGGAAATTTCGGGCATGATTTTAACCCTGATGTTGGAAATGCGGTGACGTTCTATGTCAAGAACTAAAAAACGGCAACGACCATAGACTATAGACTCTTTGTTTTTGGGGAAATCTCCCTTGATGGCCAATAACATGCCGGCCAAAGTCTCGCAATCTTCGGTTACATCGGCATATTCTTCTTCGTTGATATTGGTTATTCTGAAAAAGTCATTAAGCAATGTTTTGCCTTCAAAAATGTATGTATCATCGGGCAGTCGGCGATATGTTTTTTCATCTTCGTCATATTCATCATATATATCCCCGACGATTTCTTCGAGTACGTCTTCAAGGGTGACAATGCCTTGTGTCCCTCCATATTCATCGACTACGATTGCCATGTGAATGTGTTTGGTGCGGAAATCTTCAAGGAGATCATCAATCATTCGTGATTCGGGGACGTAGTAGGGTGGTCGCAGCAATTCTTGCCATTTGAAATCATTTATGGTTTTACCGATATAAGGTAATAAGTCACGACTATATAGAATCCCCTTTATATTATCTTGCGAGTTATCGTATACGGGTAATCGGGCAAATCCGCTTTCAAGTACGATTCCTAATACTTGTTCGAAAAAGTCGTTAATGTCGATTCCTGTCATGTAGATACGTGGAGTCATAATTTCGGAAGCTGTGGTGTCGCCAAATTTGAGTATGCCTTCGAGCATTTCTTTTTCATCGGGAGTGTTGACGTCGGTGATTTCTAAAGCTTGACTGAGATCATCGGCCGAAATGTTTTGTGCTTTCTTGGTGACGACTTTGTTGACAATAGACGAACTCCTTACAAGCATAGAAGATAGAGGTGATAATAATCTGATGGCAAACGAGATGCCTCCGGTTGCCATTTTTGCCCATTTTAAAGTATACGTGTTACTATATAATTTGGGTAGGATTTCTCCAAACAAAAGGATGATAAAGGTTAATATCACCGATTGAAACACAAAGTTGAGTATGGCGTTGTGAAAACTGAAAATCTGGTTAAATGCGTAGTTGCATAATACGACAATAGAGACATTTACCAAATTGTTGGCAATAAGTATCGTAGCAAGTAGTCGCTCGGGAACAGATAAAAATTCACGGATGATAGCACCTTTTGGTGTTTCATCAAGTTCTTCGCATTGGCTTGGTGTTAAAGAGAAATAGGCAATCTCACTGCCAGAGATAAATCCTGAAATGATTAATGCACAACATGCACACAATAGAGCAATTATACTTCCAACCTCGGGAGTGTGCACTTCAATAAATTGATTGATAGCCAACGAAACGATCCCCATTGTTGGGGACGTGGCTGGTAACGGGTCTGCGTCCAAAGAATAATATATTAGTTAAACAATAATGCCGCCATCAAAGCGACGGCGGCATTGCACTTTCGCGTCACAAAATTAGGTAATATTTTACATATTGCCAAGAGTTTGTGACAGTTATGTTGTTTTTGGCTATTTGCCGAGAGCGATTGTGGATATTTTTTGTGGTATTTCAATATTATTGCATGCCTTTGAAAATTCTTCAGATCCAACACCAATTGCATACACAGGGACAGCGTTAGCGGTGTGGTAACCGGAAGTCCAAGCAATTCCAATTTCTCGGTTAAGGATGTTAAACACTAAGACGACAAATTGGTTGAAGTTGTTGTATAGAGTACGTTCGTCAACTCCTTCTCGGCGTGTGAAAGTAGTCTCAAAAGCTTCTTTTAGTTTTTGCTCATCACGTTCTCTTATTTTTATAGTGCTGAAAAATCCGAGTTTGTCTTGGAGGTATTGTTGCATTTGTTCCCAACTGCAAGATTGTTCGGCGGCTAAAAATTTTTGGCATTGTGATTGGAATGCATCTTTGGATACTTTTTGACATAGCAGATAATTGAGATCTCCGGCGCCCATGTCGTATCGTCCATAGGCCATCCCTCCGGTATCGTGGTCGGCAGTAACAACAATCAAGGTTTCATCGGGATGCTTAAGATAAAATTGGTAAGCGACGTTAATTGCGTCTTGGAAGGCGTATATTTCTTTGATTACCGTACCTCCATCGTTGGCGTGTGCGGCCCAATCGATATTGCCTCCTTCAATCATCATGAAGAACTTGTCGGGCGATGTGCGTTTTAGGTGATTGAGGCATGCTGATGTCAGTTGGGTGGCAGTTAGTCCATTGGGAATTGAATCAATCGCATAGCCGGCTTGGTCGCCTTGTGGATTTGCACTAAGGAGTAATGTTTTGTCAGATGATTTTGGCGATTGACAATAATTGTCATAACCGATACAAACGTTGTAGCCGTTTGATTTCATGAGTTCAAGCCATTCATCATTCCTCCCTCCGCGCCATATGGGGGCTCCGAAAAATTCATATCCTGAAGTTGCTGCTTGGGCTGCAATTTCTTTGGACATCCCTCGAGAATGTGCGTGAGCGTAAAATGCGGCAGGTGTGGCATCGTCGCCGGCAACTGTAGAGGCGATTCCGACTCCAAAGCCTGCATCGTGAAGGGTTTTGGCAACACTGTTGACACTTATTGAGTCAGCGTTTTCTCCAATCATGCCATTGCGAGTCTTGTGTCCGGTTGATAATGCGGTTCCGGCAGCGGCCGAGTCGGTTATTAAATTGCTTGCCGAGTAGGTATAAGCCATGGATGCAACGGGAAATTGTGTCATGAGTATCGGCTCGGAATTACCAAGAGCCCTTTGGTTGTAATACTGTGTGAGCATGACATGTCCGAGACCCATTCCATCTCCAATGAATAAAAATATATATTTTGCTTTGTCGGCTGCTGATAAGGTCATCAGCGCACTGATAATGATAGAAAGAAAGATTGAAATGATTTTCATGATGTATATTGTTAGTTTATTTATCGGATAATATTGTTTATCGACAGCATAGGGTCGATAAATCTTCGATCATTGCTGAGGCGTGGTACTTTGCGTTGTCCTCCGAGTTTACCGGTAGATGCGAGCCATGAGTCAAACAATCCTTTTTGAGCAATGATTATACTTGGAGGGTCAAGAAATATATCTTTGTCGCGTTTCGCTTGATAATCGGAGTTCTCATTTTGTAGATTTTTGTCAAGTAGCGACATAAACTCGTTAATGTCGTCGGGCTGCTTGCTAAATTCAATAAGCCATTCGTGTCTTCCGCGTGTTTCATTGTTGGCAAAAACCGGGGCTGCAGTGTAATTGGCTACGGAGCAGTTGAGTTGTCGGCATGTGTTGGCTATTGCAGTATCGGCATTGTATACCATAAGTTCTTCTCCAAAAGCATTGATATAATGTTTTGTGCGACCCGTAATGGTGATTTTTACCGGATTGATGCTTTCCACCTTTACGGTGTCGCCAATGGGATAGCGCCAAAGTCCGTTGCATGAGGTAATGACGAGTGCGTAAACTTTGCCCGGCTCGGTTTTCCATATGGGCAATGTTGTTGGACAATCATCATCAATTTCTGCAAGTGGAATGAACTCGTAAAACACGCCAACATCGAGTAAGAGTAACATTGCAGGGTCGTCAATTGCATTTTGTACGGCAAAGAACCCTTCTGAGGCATTGTATGTTTCGAGATAGCGCATTTTGTGCCGATTGGTAATTTGGTCATATTGTTCTCGATAGGGAGTGAATGATATCCCTCCGTGAAAAAAAACTTCCAAGTTGGGCCAAACATCGTGGATGGTTGTTGCGCCGGCTTTTGAGATAACTTTTTTGAGAACAGTCAAAAACCAAGATGGAACGCCTGAAATGTTTGTTATATTTTGTTTGAGCGAAGCTTCAACGAGAGCCGGCAGTTTTTCATCCCAATTAGGCATTAGTGCAACATCTTTAGAAGGTACGCGCAACAGATTGACTATTGGGCTGATTTTGTTAATCAGATTGGCTGATAGGTCTCCTACGGCAACTCCTTTGGGTAGATTCAGTTCGTTGGTAAAACTGCCACCAAGAATAAATGCTTTGCCCGAAAAAATGTGGCTGTCGGGGTAGAGATGGAGATAGTTGCTAACTACATCGGAACTGCCGCGATAGTGACATCGGTTGAATGAATCTGATGTTATGGGGATATACTTGCTTTTGCCGTCGGAGGTCCCTGATGATTGAGCATAATGGGTCGTATGCCCCGGCCATAAGATATTGCGTTGCCCTGAAATCATGCGCTCTACATAAGGACGAAGTCGGGAATAAGGGGATAAGGGTACAAGCCGGGCGTAGTCTTCATAGGATGATATGGAGTTGTAATTATGTAGTTGACCCCACATAGTATTACGACTACGCATGACCATCCAGGCCAATTGCCGGCGTTGGATGTCTTCTCCGTGTCGTGCATATCGGGCATGAGCCTTGATGCGATGTAGAAAAAACGGGCGTGCTATAGGCGTAAAATCCATAATGCTTGATTTTGATGTCAAAATTAATCAAAAACAACGTAATAAAAATGAAAATGAACGGCTTTTAAGAATTGTGTAAAAAAATTAATTATTTGCTTGATGATGTTTTTATCTATAGATAATTGTCTGGAGATGTTTGTTGATGTCTCTTTACTTAAAAAAAGAGAATAGATATCGTAAAAATATTTTCCCTCCGAGAGATGCCAATGCCCCTATTTTATTTTTAATCCTTACGTTGGGGTTTAATAGGCTTCCATATCTAAGGGCTTTTATATTTTGCCAACATCGTAAAAATGTTTTTTCATCGCTTATTCCACTTGCTGACATCAACCAAAAGATGTTCATGTTGGCGCTGAATTTGCGATCCTTGGCAGCTGAAAGCAATTCGGGATGGTATAATGTGATATAATCAACTATACCATCGGTGACGTCAAGGACATCGGTGCGCTTGAGCGAAAAGCTACCCATGCGACTTGAATTGTGTTGTCGGTAATAGTACATTTTGCAATCTATATGCACGATATTAGATGCTTTAAGATAGATGAGATAAAAGACATCTAAATCTTCATAATAGATATTAGTCTTGAATCTTATATATTCCCAAAGTTCCGATTTGTATAGTTTCCCGGCTACGGCACTATCTAAAACGTTTTGGTATAGGATGTGTTTTACCGCCTCGATTGATGAATATATATTGATGTTACCGGAGGGAATGTTGTTGAGGTGGTGATCTTTGGGCGATGTGTACAATCTTGTTGACGATATATCGGCATTGTAAGCCGTCAGATTGTTGTGTAAAGTTTCAATATAGCAGGGGTGAATCGTATCGTCAGAGTCGATAAAAGTAACGTATTTACCGTGCATTGTGTCTAACGCAACATTTCTTGCGACAGAAGGTCCGCAATTGTGTTGGTGTATGACTTTGATTCGAGTATCATTGCATGCATAGCTGTCGCAAATGTCACCACTATTGTCGGTGGATCCGTCATCAACGAGAATTATCTCAAGATTTTGGTATGACTGAGACACGACGCTGTCAATGCATTCTTGCAAATACTCGGCTACGTTGTATACCGGAATTATTATTGAGATCAAAGGGTTTTCTGTCATGCTATATAGGGATGGCATTCTATTGTAAAAACAAAGCAAAGGTAGATATATTGCATCATTAAATGCTGAAAAATAAGTAAAAAAAAAGATATTGACTTGTTGTTAAGATATAATTACTTAATTTTGTAACATAAGAATATTGTGATGGAGAGCAATACAACATCGTTGCAGTCGGGAAAGTGGACGGAGATAGAACTACTGCCGGAATGGGAGGAAGACTATTATCATGTCTATACGGCAAAGAAGCATGGGAAATGGGTTATGCTTAAAACCTTGAAACCAGAGTATGCATCTCTTCCCGAATACAAAGCTTTAATTGAAAAAGAATTTGATGTGCGTTACAATTTGGCACACCCCAACATTGTCATGATAAATGACTATGAAGAGGTGCCGGGATTGGGAATGTGTATTATTGCTGATGATGTATATGGCGATTCGTTGCGTAAACTTATCAATCAGAAAAAAGTAACTCCAGAAATAGTTGACAAACTGAAGCATCAGCTTGTCGATGCGATGGAATATATTCAAGCCAATCATATCGTGCATCATCCTATCCGACCCGAAACTATTATTTTTACGGAAATTGGAGGGAATCTTAAATTGATAGATGTCGGTTTTGATCAACGTCAGCATTTGGAACCTGCCGATGCTTCAGAAGACATTTATAATTACGGAATGGTGCTTAGTGAAGCGCTTGACAATGCTCGGGAGCGTTATCCCAATCTGCGCAGGGTAGCGCAAAAATGTTCTGATGCTGATCCTCGCAGACGCTATCGTGATGTGCAGGATCTACATCTTGCACTGGAGAAGCGCACAAGTAATCAATTATATATACTGCTGATTATATTTCTATCGGCAATGATTATTTTTTTGGCATGGCTTAATGCACGGCGACCATCATTGCAACAGCTTGGCATAACAGATAATAACACGGAATTGGTCGAAGACGTGGTCTCTAATCAAAATAAAAATGGCAATTGAGATAAAAGAAATAGCTCTTGAAGCATCATCAATAAAGAAATTTGTAAAATTTGGCATAAGTCTATATCGAGGCAATGACTGCTATGTCCCACCCTTGGTTATGGATGATGTCAACACGTTGCGTCCCGACAAAAATCCGGCTTTTGAGTTTTGTAAGGCCAAGTGTTGGATGGCTTATCGAGATGGCAGGCCTGTGGGGCGTATTGCCGGAATCATTAACAAACTTGTCAATGAGCGTTCTCAACATAGAACAGTGCGTTTTGGCTTTGTTGATTTTATTGATGACGAGGAAGTCGTTGATGCTCTTTTTGCCGTAGTAGAAGATTGGGGGCGCAGTGAGGGAATGGAATCTATCACCGGGCCTATGGGATTTACCGATCTTGACCATGAGGGCATGTTGGTTGATGGTTTTAAAGAAGTAGGAACCATGGCTACGATCTACAATTACGACTATTATCCCAAACATATGGAGCGGATGGGCTTTGTAAGTGATGCGGAGTGGGTTGAATTTAGAATAGAAATACCCGATTCGGTTCCCGAGAAGATGGCTCGTATTGCAGAGATAGTGCGAAAAAAGTATGGATTGCGAACGATAAAGTTTACCGACCGCAAGAAACTTGAACGAGAATATGGCATAGCTTTGTTTGAATTGATAAATAAGGCATACGACAAGTTGTATGGGTATTCTCCTTTAACTCCCAAGCAAATAAAATATTATATAGACATATATCTGCCGGTTCTTAAACTTGACAATGTGAGTGTTATTGTTGATGCAGAAAATAAACTCGTCGGAGTGGGTATAACTATTCCATCGTTATCGCGAGCGTTGCAACGTAGCAAAGGGCGCATGTTGCCATTTGGGTGGATCCATTTGCTCAAAGCATTGATGGGGCGTAACGATACGGTCGACTTGTTGCTGGTAGCCATCAGTCCGGAGTATCAGGGCAAGGGTGTAAATTCTCTGTTGTTTGCTGACCTTGTACCGGTTTTTGTCAAGAGTGGGTATCGTTGGGCTGAAAGCAATCCGGAATTGGCGGACAATGACAGTGTTCAGTTGCAATGGCAGTATTTCTCCAATCGCCAGCATCGTCGTCGTCGCGCTTATACTAAAAAAATATAAGGTGGTTTTATAGTGGTAACGGGATTATTAATCATACTAGGCCTGATTTTGCTGAATGGCCTGTTTTCTATGTCGGAGATAGCCATAATTTCGTCACGACGTTCAAGGCTGGAAAAAGATGGCGACAATGGTAGTAAAGGTGCGCGAGTGGCATTGCGATTATCATCTGACCCGAATATTTTTCTTTCAACAATACAGATTGGAATCACTTTGATTGGAATTATAACCGGTGTGTTTTCAGGAGATAAGATTGCATCTGCATTGTCAGAAGTGTTAGAGGGATGGGGCGTGGATGATTCGATATCATCATCAGTGTCATCATCAGTAGTTATTGTAGTAGTTACTTATTTTACTTTGGTGTTGGGAGAGCTGGTGCCAAAACGAATAGGGCAGAATAGAGCAGAAGCAGTAGCTCGCATTGTGTCCCGGCCTATTTTGTGGCTGTCAATTGTCACTAAGCCTTTTGTTTGGATATTGGCTCGAAGTACAGAGGGGCTTGTTTCTATATTGGGATTGAGTAAAGGCGATGCAAAAGTAACTGAAGATGAAGTAAAAATGTCGTTGCAAGAAGCCTTTGAAGATGGGGAAGTAAAGAAAATAGAGCAGGATATAGTTGAACGAGTATTCCTAATGGGGGATTTAAAAGTGAGTTCAATAATGACACATAGGTCAGATGTCGTGTGGGTTGATGCCGACATGTCGGTGGCTGATGTGAGGCATCTAGTAGTCGCAAATTTGTTTGAGTGTTATCCTGTGTGTCGCAGGTCTATGGACGAGGTGGTAGGTGTGGTGATGTTAAAAGATATCTTGACTCATTACAATGAAGAGGATATGAAAATCCATCAGATAATGTTACCGCCTGTGTCGATGCATATAAACATGAGTATATATGATGGAATGGCTTTACTTAAATCGGTAAGATGCAATATCGCTTTGGTCTATGATGAATTTGGTGTGTGTCAGGGAGTTATTTCATTTCATGATATTCTCGAAAGTCTAATTGGATTTGTCGATGAGAGTGAAGTGTATAAAGCTATTTTTGCCCGAGCCGATGGAGTAAGTTGGTTAGTGGATGGACAATGTTCGTTTTATGATTTTATGGTTTATTTTGAGTTGGAGGATAGCACTGATGACTCAAGTTACAATACCGTAAGTGGTCTGCTTTTAGATAAACTGTGTCATATCCCTATGGAGGGAGAGATTGTTTCGTGGCGTAATTTTGACTTTGAAGTGGTCGATATGGACGGAGCAAGGATTGATAAAATTTTGGTAAAAAGGAGAATGTAAGGGTGGTTTGTGACAAACGCGGTTTACATTTGCAAATAGTAAATATCGGCAGAAATAGAGGGTAGAAGCCGAATGTTAATAACTTGTTGAGAAAAGTCTAATTTTTTAGAGTTTAGTTATGTAAACTTAGAATAAAAATAGCTAACTTTACGACGTTATTACTACTCCTTGATTTTTATTTGCAATGACTGAGATTGTATATCATGTTCCCGCGCTATTGGCAGAGACTATAGATGGGCTTAATATAAAGTCCGATGGAGTCTATGTAGATGCTACTTTTGGAGGGGGAGGACATTCTCGGGCTATAGTTGAAAAACTTGGGGACAAGGGACGTTTATATTCTTTTGACCAAGATGAAGATGCAATAGGCAATGCATTAGATGATAGACGTTTTACGTTTGTGTATAGTAATTTCCGTTACATAAGCAATTTTATGCGTTATCATGGCATCAAGGAGCTCGATGGGATTTTAGCCGATTTGGGAGTGTCTTTTCATCATTTTGATGATAAAGAGCGTGGATTTTCATTTAGGTGGGAAGGTGTATTGGATATGCGCATGAATAGGCGTGGCCGTCGTACGGCAGCATGGGTTCTTGAAAATTATAGTGAAGAGCAATTGTCTGATACATTCTATCTTTATGGAGAACTTAAAAATGCACGTCGCCTTGCGACTGCCATTGTCAAAGCTCGTCAGGTAGAGCCAATCACTATGGTAGAACAATTGCTTGACGTGATACGACCATTTATCAATCCCAAAAAAGAAAAGAAGGAACTAGCGCAAGTGTTTCAAGCTTTGCGCATCGAAGTAAATGGGGAGATTGATGCCTTGAACGACCTATTGCAACAATCGTTGCGTATGCTCAAGTCGGGAGGCCGATTGGTAATTATAACATACCACTCGCTTGAAGACCGCTTGGTAAAAAATTTTATGAAGACCGGCAATCTTAAAGGCGTGATTGAGAAAGACTTCTATGGACGTGTTCTATCTCCATTTGATTTGCAAACGTCAAAGCCGATTGTGCCGGGAGATGATGAGATTGAGCGCAACCCGAGAGCGCGTAGTGCCAAGTTGAGGATAGCAGAAAAACTATGAAAAGTAAGAATCTGTAGATCATGGCTTCTAACAATGATAGAAAATCAAAGGGAGATGACTCTTTGTTGCTGAAGGCATTGCACGGAAAGTTGATTTCGAGTGACTTTTTTGCTCGTCATTGGCTTCAGGTCTTTATTGTTGTAAGCATGATTTTGGTTTATATCACCAATCGTTACCAATGTCTTACGCGCATGGAAGAGATCCGTCAACTCAATCAGCAGTTGCAAGTGATAGAAACCGAGTTTATAAGGGAGCGAAGCCGATATATGAGTCGAATAAGAGAGTCTTCAATGCAACAATTGGTCGATTCTATGAGACTTAAACTTGAAGTGCAGGAACAACCACCATTTAAGCTTTTATCAAAATGAAAAAAGAAAATAGAGCACATATTTTGTTTCGCTATCTTTTAATCATTGGTGGAATATTGCTTTTTGCCGGATATATTATTTATAAACTCGTTGACACAACCATTATATCGGCCGACCATTGGAATAAGCGTGCTGTTGAAGAGTTTAATCGCACAGTTGTCATTAAGCCCGAACGTGGCGACATTCTTGCAGACAATGGTTCGGTGCTTGCCACCAATCTGACATTTTATAATGTCAGAATCGACTATCGTTGTGAGAAGTTTCAAGAAGGACGGTATTTGTTGGCATTAGATAGCCTTGCTGATTCTTTGGCGCGATATTTCCCTGTGAAAAACAAATACAAGCCTCGTCGCAACAAGAAAGAATGGCTAGCCTATTTGAAAAAACCATTAGAAAAGTCTCGTAAACAACGGCCGAGATCTTATCCATTGCTTAACAATATTAGTTATTCCGATTATTTAAAATTGAGGACGTTTCCCTTTTTAAATATTCCCAATAGAAATAAGAACGGACTCGTTAAAGAGGAGAAAATGAGGCGTGTAAATCCCTATGGCGACATGGCTTTACTAAGTATTGGAGGGGTAAGTGAAATGGCTAATGGCGAGGTACATGGATGGTCGGGACTTGAATGCGCATTGGATAGTTTACTATATGGAAAGGCCGGAGTAGCAAAGAAAATTCCATTGACCAAAGATGTTGTAAATTGGACTGACACGCCGGCAGTTGCTGGTTACACGATAAAAACAACAATTAATATCGGGATACAAGATATTGTAGAGAGTGAACTTAGCAATGTCCTTGAATATGTAGATGCTCAGTGGGGTGTTGCAGTAGTAATGGATGTACACACAGGCGACATAAAAGCTATCTCCAATCTGGAGAAAGAAGAGAAAGGCAGTCGCTATGTAGAAGGTGTGAATAGAGCGGTGTTGGGCTATGAACCGGGGTCGGTGGTAAAAACTCTATCTATGATGGTCGCTCTTGAAGACGGAATTGTGACCGATGTAAACCGTGTGATTGAGACCGGTCATGCTTATGCTTATGCCGGAGGGCGTCCTATTACCGACTCTCACGGGTCGGCATCAATGAAGATAAGTGATGTCATTGTGAGGTCATCTAATATAGGAATGACAAAGGTGATAACATCGCGTTATGGTGAAAATCCAGGAAAATTCTATACCCGATTGAAGGATTTAGGATTTCTTGAGCCTATGAATTTGGGCTTGTTTAGGGAGGAATCGCCACGTGTCGATAGTTTGCCGAATAATCGCAGGGGCCGCATAGCCCTATCTCGGCAATGTTACGGATATGCTACTGAAATCCCCCCGATTTACACACTTGCTGTGTATAACGCTATTGCCAATGATGGAATATTTGTCAAACCTCGATTGATACAAGAACTCATCGGAGCCGATGGAGATTCGTTATTGCCCATATCATATATGGGAAATGGGAGAGCCTGCAGTGAAAGCAATGCTCGTAAAATGCGAGAAATGTTGACAAGAGTAGTGTGGGATGAGCATGGCACAGGAAAGCTATTGCAAAATGATAAGGTGCGCATAGCCGGAAAGACCGGAACGTGTTATGTTGTCGAAGGCCGTGGATATAATCGTAGTAAAAAGCGTCTCGCCTTTTGTGGCTTTTTCCCGGCCGAAAACCCCAAATATTCGTGTATTGTGTTGACATGCCATCCAAGGCGCAATCGTTTTGGCGCTGCAAGTACCAGTGGTACGGTCTTAAAAAATATAGCCTTGAAAATGTACTCTCGTGGTATGCTTGACAATCATTCCGACTATAAGGCCGATGGAATTTCGCAGTCGGCGCCAACACTTTATGCGTCGATTGATGAAGAATATAGAGATAATGTGTGCTCGGGACTTAATCTGAAATCGGTGAAGTGTTTTTCAACTCCAGAGTCAATTGATAGTGGGATGCCAGATGTGGTTGGCCTTGGGGTGCGTGAAGCCATCAGAGTGTTAGAGCAAGCCGGTCTTGAAGTCGACTTTAAAGGTTCGGGTTATGTGCGAAGCCAATCGCCAATAGCCGGGGCTAATGTTGGACGAGGGACAAAAGCATTGTTGACTCTTGCAGAATAACTAAATTAAAAAATATAACTATTATGAAACGCCTGTCACAACTGCTATCAGCAATCGATGTCAAAGAAATCATTGGTGCGACAGATAGAAATATCACCGATGTAGTGAGCGATTCCCGTAAGGTATCGACCGGAGCTTTGTTTGTTGCTGTACGTGGAACCAATGTTGATGGACACTCGTTTATCCCACTTTTGCAATATAGTGGAGTGGGCGCTATTGTGTGTGAAGAGTTTCCTGAATTTATAGAAAACTCTATTACATATATAAAAGTCGAAGACTCGGCAGTCGCGTTGGGTCATTTAGCTTCACAGTGGTGGAACAATCCGTCGCGTGAGCTAAAATTGGTTGGTGTTACAGGCACAAACGGCAAAACGACAACCGCAACGTTGATATACGAAATGGCTCGATTGATGGGGTATAAAGCCGGATTGTTGTCAACGGTGTGCAATTATATCGAAACAGAGGCTATTCCAACGACACAGACAACTCCTGACCCTCTTACAATTAATGCTTTGTTGCGTCGCATGGCTGATGCCGGATGCCGTTTTGTTGCAATGGAAGTGAGTTCTCATGCCTGTCATCAGCATCGCATTGCCGGATTGCATTTTGCCGGTGGGGTGTTCAGTAATCTTACCCGCGACCATCTTGATTATCATAAAACTGTCGATGCCTACCTAAATGCCAAGAAATCATTTTTTGATGAGTTGCCCGAATCAGCGTTTGCATTGACTAATATAGATGATAAAGTCGGTGAGATAATGCTCCAAAACACAAAAGCCAAGAAAGTTAGATATTCGTTGCGTACACAGGCTGATTTCATGGGAAGAGTAGTGGAAAGCCGTCTTGACGGAACATCTATGACTTTCAATGGAAGAGAAGTTGAGGTGTTGTTTACGGGCAAATTTAATGCTTATAATTTAACCGCAGTATATGCAACATCACTACTGCTTGGTTGGGAAAAAGAAGACGTGCTTGTCAACATGAGCCGTCTTGTTCCCGTGGCCGGTAGATTCCAAGCATTCCATTCGCCTAAAGGCTACACAGCGATAGTAGATTATGCACACACTCCTGATGCTGTAGTAAATGTATTGCAGGCCATAAAAGAAGTGATTGGCAATAGGGGCTCAATCATTACAGTGGTTGGAGCCGGGGGTAATCGCGATAAGGGCAAACGCCCGATTATGGCTAAAGAAGCCGCTTTGCGAAGCGATAGATTAATCCTTACATCAGATAATCCTCGTAATGAAAATCCGGAAGATATACTCAATGACATGAGGGAAGGTCTGGATGTTGAGAGCAATAAAAAGACGCTGAGTATAGTAGATCGCCGTGAAGCAATACGTACTGCCGTCGCTTTGGCACAGCCTGGAGATGTAATACTTATTGCCGGAAAAGGGCATGAAGATTATCAAGAAATAAATGGTGTTAAGCACCATTTTGATGACAGAGAAGTCGTAAGGAAAATTTTTGAGACAGAATAATTTACAACTATTACTAATCATTGACGCATGTTCTATCATATATTTGAGTTGTTGAAGGAGTACAATATTCCCGGTGCCGGATTGATGAATTATATCACATTTCGTTCGGGAGCTGCATTATTGTTGTCGTTGTTTATAGCCATTGTGTTTGGTCGGCGTATTATCGACCGTTTGCAGTTGATGCAAGTGGGCGAAATCATTCGAGACCTTGGGCTTGAGGGACAGATGAAAAAGACCGGAACACCGACAATGGGTGGAGTCATCATTATTTTGTCGATACTCATCCCATGCTTGATGATTGGCAATCTTGCCAATGTATATATGTTGTTGATGTTGGTGTCAACCATATGGCTTGGTACTCTCGGTTTTCTAGATGATTATCTAAAGATTGCGCGTAAAGATAAAGATGGACTGAAAGGTAAATTCAAAATTGTCGGGCAGGTAGGATTGGGATTAATCGTTGGACTGACAATGATGTTGAATGATAATATCGTGATTCGAGAAAATGTAGAAGTGGAAAATATCAAAAATCATCAGATAGAAGTTACTTATAGCCCTGAAAATGTGAAATCGACTCAGACGACAATCCCATTTGTCAAAAACAACAATTTTGACTATGCTTCGCTGACCGAATGGATGGGCGAACATGCGCAGACCGGAGGTTGGATACTTTTTATAATAGTCACAATCTTAGCCGTGACAGCGACTTCCAATGGAGCTAATCTCACAGATGGTTTAGACGGTTTGGCTACCGGAACATCGGCAATCATAGGTGTGGCATTAGCTATTATGGCTTATTTAGGCGGTAACATTATATATTCATCATATCTTAACATCATGTATATTCCCGGTTCGGAAGAGCTGGTCGTGTACATGGCAGCTTTTATTGGGGCATTAATAGGCTTTTTATGGTACAATGCCTATCCGGCACAAGTGTTTATGGGCGACACCGGTAGTCTTACAATAGGTGGTATAATTGCCGTTTTTGCAATTTTGATTCACAAAGAGTTGCTCATACCAATATTGTGTTTGATATTTTTTGTCGAGGACCTGTCAGTAATGATACAAGTGGCTTACTTTAAATACACTAAGCGCAAAACCGGGACTGGAGTGCGTGTGTTTAAGATGACGCCGTTGCATCATCATTTCCAAAAGGCCGGTAACTCAGGAATAGATGCATTGATACAGCGACCGTTCAAGGCTATTCCCGAGTCTAAGATTGTCACGCGTTTTTGGATTATCGGCATTTTCCTTGCCGCATTGACTTTTGTTACTCTTAAAATAAGATAATCGGTAGTACAGAAATATTATGAAACAGAAAAGACTTGTTGTGCTTGGAGGTGGCGAGAGTGGGGTAGGTGCCGCAATTCTTGCAAAGGATAAAGGAATGGATGTATTTCTTTCAGACATGGGTGCTATCGCCCCTAAATATGCCGAACAACTTGATGCTGAAGGCATTGCTTGGGAACAAGGTCGACATACAGAGTCTCTAATATTGACTGCTGATGAAGTAGTAAAGAGTCCGGGGATTCCTCCGACAGCACCTATAGTGGAGAAAATCGTTGAGTCCGGTATCCCTATAGTTTCTGAAATCGAATTTGCCGGACGATATACCGATGCCAAAATGGTGTGCATCACAGGGAGCAATGGTAAAACAACAACAACCTTACTCACTTATCATATATTGAAAAACGCCGGGCTTAATGTCGGGCTCGCCGGAAATGTAGGTAAGAGCCTTGCGCTACAGGTGGCAAGAGAACATCATGATGTATATGTAATCGAGTTGAGCAGCTTTCAATTGGAGAATATGTATGACTTTAAGGCCAACATAGCTGTGCTCCTTAACATTACTCCCGATCATCTTGACCGATATGATTATAAGATGCAAAACTACATAAATGCAAAATTTCGTATCATTCGTAATCAAACAATTGGAGATGCATTTATATTTTGGCAAGATGACCCTGTGATACAAGCTCAGTTGCGGCAAATCACGACAGAGGCAAGTATGTATCCGTTTAGTGAACACAATGAAGCCGGAGTAGATGCATATGTAGATGCTAATGATGAGTTGGTGTTACACACGTCTCACACTTCGATGAAAATGCCTCGTGCCGATTTGGCTCTTAATGGATTACATAATTTATACAACTCCATGGCGGCCGGGCTGTCGGCTTGTTTGCTCGATATCAAAAAAGAGGATATTCGCAAAGCTCTTGAAGATTTTGAGGGAGTGGAGCATCGCCTTGAGTATGTCGACACAATTAATGGGGTGCGCTACATTAATGATTCTAAAGCGACTAATGTAAATTCGTGTTGGTATGCTCTTGAAAGCATGCCTAAAGACACGATTCTCATATTGGGTGGAAAAGACAAGGGTAATGATTATTCCGAAATTGAGCCGCTTATACAAGAAAAAGTCAAGGCAATAGTGTGTATGGGCAAGGACAATACTAAGTTGTTGCAATTTTTCACCGGAAAAGTTTCGGCTTTGCGTGACACTCATTCGCTTGAAGATGCCGTGAAGGCTTGTGCCGAGTTGGCCGAGGAAGGAGACACTGTGTTGTTGTCGCCATGTTGTGCAAGTTTCGATTTATTTAAAAGTTATGAAGACCGCGGCACACAATTTAAGGCAGCCGTTAGGGCTATGAAACGTTAGTTGAAATACCGAAAACAGTGCTATGGCTGATATTGACGACATAATTGACGAATACATCCCCACTGTCGATGATTCGAAAAAGAAGGAAGAGGCTGCGCAATCGCAGCCCACGCCTGTGCACCCCGAAACCAAGCAACGGTTGCATGGTGACAAGCACATATGGGGTACTTTTATTTTGTTGTGTATTGTATCCATAATAGAATTGTATAGCGCATCTAGTCGAGAGGTGGCGTCGGCTGGAGTGTATGGGCCGATAATAAGGCATTGTGCATTGCTTTGTATAGGCGTAGCAATAGTGTGGACTCTTGAAAAAGTGCCATATAAGTGGTTTGTTCCGCTAACCCCATTTTTTGTATTTGTTTCGATGGGAATGATGGTTTATGTGATGTTTTTTGGAGAGATTGTCAATGGAGCACGGCGCAGTCTTACAATAGTTGGATTGACATTGCAACCGGCTGAATTTATAAAAATGTCGGCAGTGTTGGTGATTGCATTAATAATGTCGCGAACACAAGAGCGGCAAGGCGTTACCACCAAAGGAGTTGCTTGGTCGGCCGGTATTGTGCTGCTTTTTGGAGCATTGCTTTTCAACCAGGGGTTGACTAATACAATCTTGCTCATGGCAATCAGTCTGTCGATGATGTTGATTGGAGGTGTGCAATGGAAAAAATTTGGAGTTGTACTCATTGTCTATGGTGTCATTGCCGCCGGCGGCTTGGTTTTGAAAGACGGGCTGGAAGATGACGATATAAAAACTGAAGACGTGGAGCTGGCAGAGTCTATGGAGGACGATATGAAAGAAGTCAATCGTTTTGGTACGTGGACCGGACGTTTAGACCGTTTTTGGGGAGATACTATTCCCAAATATGCCCAGCCCATAAATGCACTCAATCGTCAAGAGATGTATTCTTATATGGCTCAAGCCAATGGAGGCATATTTGGCGTATTCCCTGGGAATTCACGTGAAACGGCTCGATTGCCTTTGGCATTTTCAGATTATATATTTGCCATCATTGTTGAGGATCTTGGCTTTGTCGGCGGATTGCTGCTTATGCTGGTGTATCTATGGTTGTTGAGGCGAGCAGGAGGCATTGCCAGTCGTTGCAGCAGAGCATTCCCGGCGTTGTTGGTGATGGGGATGGCTGTGATGATTGTGTTTCAAGCATTGTTCCACATGGCTATTACTACGGGGGCATTTCCTGTTTCCGGACAACCTCTTCCCTTGATTTCAAAGGGCGGAACTTCAATAATTGTGACATCGATTGCTTTTGGCATAATGTTGAGTGTGAGCCGTTATGCTGTGCAAAATGGCAAGAAGAATGAAATAAAGGCTGAATTGAATGCTTTGCCCGAATCGGTCAAGGCTGATAATCCTACACAACTTAGTTAAAATAAGTCAGAGATGAAAGGTAAACATTACAATATACTTGTGAGTGGAGGTGGCACCGGAGGACACATTTTCCCGGCGTTGTCTATTGCCAATGCATTGCGTAGACGCGATACAAAAACAAAAATTCTTTTTGTCGGAGCCGAAAACCGCATGGAGATGGAGAGAGTGCCGGCTGCGGGATACGATATAGTCGGATTGCCTGTTAGTGGATTTGATCGTAAAAACTTATTACGCAACATTGTCGTAGTGTACCGTTTGATAAAGAGTATGATACGTGCGCGTAGGGTGTTGCATGATTTCCATCCCGACTTGGCTGTAGGGGTAGGTGGATATGCCAGTGGTCCGATGCTTAAGGAATGTCAGAAAAAGGGAATACCCACTCTTATCCAAGAACAAAATTCATATGCCGGAGTCACCAACAAGTTGTTAGCAAAAAAAGCCAATGCTATCTGCGTGGCTTATCCTGGAATGGAGCGATTTTTCCCGGCAGATAAGATTTTACTTACCGGCAATCCGGTGAGAGAGGATATTTTGATGTCTAATCTGTCAAAAGAACAAGCGAAGGCAGAACTTGGTTTCCCTGTCGATAAGCCGTTGGTGCTGGTCATGGGTGGTAGTCTCGGAGCTCGTACTATCAATGAAAGCATTGCGTTATCACTTGACATGATAACATCAATTGGTGCATATGTGCTATGGCAAACAGGGAAACTTTATGCACAAGAATGTGCCACTAATGCGCAAAAATATGACTCGGTAAAGACTACTGCATTTATTCCGCGTATGGATTTAGCTTATAGAGCCGCTGATATCGTAGTGTCGCGTGCCGGAGCCGGAACAATCTCGGAGTTGCAGTTGCTTGGATTGCCGGTAATTCTTGTGCCTTCACCCAATGTAGCTGAGGACCACCAGCGCAAGAATGCTCAAGCTCTTGTCGACCGGGATGCTGCTATAATGATTCTTGATGCAGATGCGCAAAAATGTCTTGGCAAGAAAATTGTGTCGTTATTGGCTGATGCAAAACGACGTCAAAGGCTATCTGAGAATATTAAAAAGATGGCATTACACAATTCTGATGAGATAATAGTTGATACAATATATAAAATACTTGGTAATAGATGACTGATAGGCGATTGATATATTTTGTTGGCGCAGGAGGTATTGGTATGGCTGCTCTTGAAAGATATTTTCTTTCAAGAGGATATCAAGTCGCCGGTTACGACTTGACACCTACCAGCCTTACGGATACGTTGATTACTGAAGGTGTCGACATGTCGTTTGAGGATTCGGTTGACACCATTCCCTCTCAGTTTAAAGCTAATCCGTCAGACACGCTTGTTGTTTATACTCCTGCTATACCAGAGGATAATGCAATTTTGAGATATTTCAGCGACAACGGATATGTGGTAATGAAACGAGCGGCCATATTAGGCTTGATTACCAAGTCGTTGAAAGGAATCTGTTTTGCGGGCACGCATGGTAAGACTACAACTTCGTCTATGGCTGCTCACATACTTAATCAATGTAGAGTCGGGTGTAATGCGTTTCTTGGGGGTATTTTGCGTAATTATGGTAGTAATCTGCTACTTAGCTCAACTTCTCCTTATGCCGTTATTGAAGCAGATGAATATGATAGATCATTTCATCATCTGTCGCCTTATATCGCCGTAATTACGTCGACTGATCCCGACCATCTTGATATTTATGGTTCAGAGGAAGCCTATCTTGAAAGTTTTGCGTATTTTACAGAATTGATAAGTCCCGAAGGAGCATTGGTAATACATGAAGGGTTGAAGTTGACTCCGCGACCTGCCCAAGGGGTTAAAGTGTATACCTATTCGCGTGACAGAGGAGACTTCCATGCTCGTAATATTCGTTGTGGTAATGGTACTATAATGTTTGATATGGTTACGCCTGAAGGTGTTTTCCAAAATATAGAACTTGGAGTGCCGGTAGAAATCAATATAGAGAATGCGATTGCAGCGATTGCGGCTTGTTGCCTGACCGGAGAAATGGAGGTTGAAGCTATGCGCAAGGCGATGACTTCATTCATGGGGCCAAAACGTCGTTTTGAGTTTTGGTTAAAAAACACTGACCATGTGGTAATTGATGATTATGCTCACCATCCCGATGAATTAAAGGCTTCTATCGCATCGGTGCGGGCATTATATCCCGATCAAAGATTGACAGTCGCTTTTCAACCCCATCTGTATAGTCGTACCCATGATTTTGCCAATCAATTTGCTGAAGCATTATCTATGGCCGACTGTGTGATTCTTTTGAACATATATCCTGCCCGTGAAGAGCCGATACCCGGTGTGTCTTCACAAATTGTGTTTGATAATATCAAAATCGAAGACAAGGTGTTGGTTGATAAAACACAGTTGGTTGAAACTTTGAAAAAGCGTAAAATTGAGTTGTTGCTTACGGTGGGAGCCGGTGACATTTGCAATTATCTACCTGAAATAGTAAAATCGTTGGTTGATGGTGAATAAGAAATTGCTCAAAACAGTGTTATTTTGCCTGATCTCTTTGTTGCTTATAGCCTACTTGGTCGTGGCAACAGAATGGTCGCGAAGATTGGGCGACTTACGTAGGTGTGAGCGAGTGGATGTTATAATCAATGATTCGGCTAAAATGCAGTTTGTTACCGTGCAGGAAATATTGCGAGAAATTCATGATTTCCCATCGCGGGCAACATCGGTTAAATTTTCCGAATTAAATACGGATAGTCTCGAAAGGTTGCTTTCTCAAGTCGACAAAATAGAAAAAGTGTCGTGTGTGACGTTAACTGACAACACAATGCGTATTATGATAGACCCATTATGTCCTGTCGCAAGAGTGTTTGATGGGAATTTGTCTTATTATATAAATAGAGAGGGTAAGCGCATGTCAGCGACAGAACGTTACCATCTTGATGTTCCGGTAATAGTCGGTCGTTTTGATCATCGTTTTATGGCAGTCAATCTGTTGCCATTGGTCGATTTTATTGAAGGAAATCAGCTGTGGCGTTCGTTAATTACAATGGTAAAAGTAGACTCGCCACAAGATGTGATACTCATCCCCTCAATTAGAGGGCATGTCATAAACATTGGAGATGTTGATAATCTTGAGAATAAATTTTATCGTATATTCCGTGCTTATAAAGAAGTTATGCCTGTGAAAGGATGGGATTTCTATGATACAATCAGTGTAAAGTGGAGTGGGCAGATTGTGGCCACAAAACGAGTTAAAGCTCTTCCTGAGATGATATCTCCTGATGATTTGGAAGCCGAAAAAGAAATGCCTGATGAGGGAACTATGTTGGTGGAAGATTCTATTGGAGTCGGGACTGGGATGAATAAATTGCGTTATAATTGAATTTAAAACATCACTACTGTCCACTAAAAATTGTGGACGATTAAAAATTAAATAAACTTGGTTC
>CAZLUB010000030.1:0-28779 GCA_964562595.1 uncultured Muribaculum sp.
CCTTTTTTATTTACGTTATCTTTTACTTGCGAAACTTAAATTAATTATTAACGGGTTGAGCGTGTATTCATGGCGTTAGTTACAGCTTCAACGTGTCAAATATAGCTAAAATTTTAATAAAAGATGGTGTTTCTTTAATAAAAAGCAGTAAAATTTAAATAAAAAGCCTATTTTGCAGGTTGATAGACTAATGTAGAGCAATTGTCGCTATTGAAAATTGATGTTGCTACACGGCAAATGTCGGATGTGGAGATTGCACGATATCTCGGCACCGTATCATTAATATCTTCATTTCTCATTTCGCACATGGCAATAGCGGCTGCGCGCGATACATAGTTGATTGATCCGAAAGTGAAATTTGACTCAAAACGGTTGATTGTGCGTTCAAGCTCGTAATCGGAGACATCGTTGGTGAGTCGTGACGCTTCATTGAAAAGGGCTTGTGATGCGGATTCTATGTCGGCATTGTCGCGTAGTTTGCCGGTGAGCATCAGCAGCCCGGGCTCTTCATATCCGGTTATGGAGGCGTCAACTTCGGTAAATAGGTCAGAATTCATGAGTAAATTGCGATAGAATCGGGAACTGCGTCCCGAAGCGAGAAGATCGGTAATTGTGTCACACACAATGTAGTCTTTGTCAAAATATCCCGGCATTTTATAGGCTTGCACGATCATGGTTTGGGGCACTCGTCCTTCGGTGATGGCATGTCGGTGGTCGGTCTGTCGAGGTTCTTGTTTATAAGAACGTTTTGAAATAGAACGACTGGGAATATCGCCAAACCATTTCTCGGACAAATCGCGTGCTTTGTCAAAAGAAATATTGCCGGAAATCGCCAATACAGCATTGTTGGGAGCGTAGTGGCTATAGAAAAAGTCTCGCACATGTTCTTGAGTAACTCCTTGTATGTGGCTGAGCTCTTTCCCTATTACCGGATAGCGGTAGGGGTGTACTTTGTAGGCTAAAGCATTGAGGTGGTGTGATAAATCACCATATGGTTGGTTGAGGCATACTTGTTTAAATTCTTCACACACGACTTGTCGTTGTACTTCAAGTGCCTTGTCGCTGAATGCTAAGGCTTTCATGCGGTTGCTTTCGAGCCAAAATGCGGTTTCGGCATTGTGTGCCGGGACTATGTCATAAAAATTGGTGTAGTCATTGCTTGTCCATGCGTTGTTGGCTCCACCTGCGGTCTCGATGGTTGCGTCAAAGTCGGGTATATTTTCTGACCCTCCAAACATCAAGTGCTCAAAAAGATGTGCCATGCCGGTGCGTTCGGGATTCTCGTCTCGCGATCCGACATTATACAACACGTTTAGTGCCACCATTGCAGTGGCACTATCGTAATTGTGGATTATGCGCAACCCGTTGGGTAGTGTGATGCGGTTAGTCTCAATCATTTGCTGATTTTCATGCTGATGATTTTAATGTCTTCTACAGGACGGTCTTGTTGGCCGGTCTCTGCGGTTTCAATCTTTTCAACAACGTCCATGCCAGAAATTACTTCTCCAAACACAGTGTATTCTCCATCAAGATGAGGGGTGCCGCCTATTGTAGAATAGGCCTGGCGCTGTGCTTCGGTGAGTCGTACCGGATTTTTAGCGACTTCGGCTTCTACGATGGCTACTAATTCTTCTTGGAGTTTTTGTAGCCCTGCATTATCACGGTTGCGACGCAATTCCATTATTTCAGAGCGACGTTCGGCTGTAAGTTTATCGAAAATGCGTTGTTGTTGTCCCATGACAAGCTGTTTCTCCATCTGTTGGAGTTGGTTGGCGTTGTATTTGCGTCCGGTGACAATGTAAAATTGGGAACCCGAAGACTTCTTCTCGGGATTGACCTGGTCTCCTTGGCGTGCGGCTGCCAACACTCCGCGTTTATGAAAATATTTAGGATAAACGATTTCGGCGTCTACATTGTGTCCCGGTCCGCCGGTGCCAAGGCTTTTGCCTGAAGGTGCTCCTTTGGAGTCGGGATCGCCGGCTTGTATCATAAATTGGCTGATGACGCGATGAAATAGAGTGCCATCATAAAAATTTTGGTTGACAAGTTTGATGAAGTTGTCACGATGCTTTGGTGTGTCATTGTAAAGGCGCACCTTTATGTCGCCTAAAGATGTTGTGATGTCGACAATTACATCGTCGGCACTTGGAGTGGGGTGTTGATTCATTGTAGTATCGTTACTTTGATTATTTTCGATTTCGGTCGATGACGATTGATTGGCGTTAGAACTTGTACATGACATCATGACTGAGAGCGCCAATGCGGTTAGGCTGTTGATAATCTTCATTGCTATAATTAATTATAATCCTTTTGATGGGAACATACGTTTATATATTCTTCTGAAATTGTCGTCGGTGGCATTGAGTTGCTCGACGCGAGATTGATAGTCGGCGCCCCAAATACTTTGTAATAAATCACCGATATAGCGATGTTCGCGGTCTTTTTCAATGGCATTGGCAATTAGACGATTTATGGCTGTAGCATATTTGTCGCTGTCAATTGCCGATAGATAGCGAGCGGCACTTACAAGAAACTGCCCGCTGTGGTCGACTTTGGTCATGATGTCGACGAGGTTGTCGATCTCGTTGTCGATTGAATTGATGTGGTTGGCAATATATTCGTAGGTCAAGAGCCCATCGGGATCTTTGCCTAAGAGCTTTGTTATGTTGTCGTTCATGCTCTTTTTTTTGATGAAGTTGCGACGCAAAGATAGTAATTTTCATAGAAAAAGCGTTATATTTGTAATATCTTAATTGTATGTTTATGATGGACAACGGCAATTGCAATATTGTGATAACTATAGGTCGCCAGTTTGGAAGCGGAGGCCGGGAATTTGGCAAGTTGCTATCCGAATCTTTGGGAATCGCTTATTATGACAAAGAATTGTTGTGTGAAGCGGCCAAAAGTGCCGGGGTGAATTTGAAGTTTTTTGAACGTTCTGATGAAAAGTGTCCATCGTTTTTGTCGGGAGTATTTCCATTTGCTGTTGGCTACACTCCCATGGTGGGTTATGTTGAACCGACATCTATAAGTGATGATGGCATTTATCGGGCACAAAGCGACTTTATACGTTCGATTGCTGATAATAAGTCGTGTGTGATAGTAGGCCGAAGTGCCGACTATATATTGCGCGACCATCCACGCTGCATTAATATTTTTGTGCATGCCCCAATAGAAGAGTGTGTAAAGAGAATATTGTCTCGTGGAGATAAGACTGATGATGAGCAAGCTCGAGCGATGGCTGAAAAAACCAACAAACTGCGGTCTCATTATTATAACTTTTACACCGACAAGACATGGGGTGATGCCCGCAGTTATGATTTTACTTTTGATTCTTCCAAATTGCCAATGATGAAGATGGTCGAAGTGGTAAAAGAATATATTAAGCATCGGTTTGGTGTAGAATTCAGCAAGACTTAGACACCAAACTTTGTTGATTGGATAATGGAATATGTTGTGACGCTCGTCATATATAGCAACGGACTTTTAGTTAGAAACCATGAGTAAGTTTACTTATAAACATGTTAGTATTTGAATAATAATATATAATTATCGAAAGTATGACCCCTTTTAAATTTGTTCCTTATTTAAAATCGGTGCTTTGGGGAGGTGAGCAGATTGCACCTTTCAAAGGATTAGAAACTGAGCAAACTTCCATTGGAGAGAGTTGGGAATTGTCAGGAGTCCCAGGATATGAGTCGGTGGTGGCAGAAGGTCCCGATAAAGGCCTTACAATGTCGGAACTTATAGATAAGCATCGTGCGCGTTTGGTAGGAAACAGAGTGTTTGAAAAGTATGGCTTGACGTTTCCTTTGTTAGTCAAGATTATTGATGCCAAGCAGGATTTGTCGGTGCAGGTGCATCCTGATGATGAATTAGCAAAGGTAAGACATGATAGTTTCGGAAAAACCGAGATGTGGTATATAATCAATTCGGCTCCCGGAGCAAGAATATATGCCGGTCTAGAACAAGAAATCACGCCGGATGATTACACACGTCTTGTCGCTGATAAAACTATAATGAGCGTTGTTGCGGCTCATGATTCACATGCCGGAGATTTATTTTTCCTCCCGGCCGGTCGCATTCATGCTATTGGAGCCGGAAATCTTCTTGCCGAAATACAGCAAACGAGCGATATTACTTATCGCGTGTATGATTTTGACAGGAAGGATGCTAATGGAAACACTCGCGAGTTACACACAGAGTTGGCTAAAGATGCCATCGATTATAAAGTATATCCCGAATATAAGAGTGACTACGACCGACATGCCAAGGGTGTTGTAGATCTTGTGGAATGTGAATACTTTGATGTAAAACGTTTGGTTGTAGAGGAGCAGGAAGATATATTATGTGGTAAGGACTCATTTACAATTGTTATGTGTTTGGAAGGCGAAGCTATTATTAATTGTGATAATGAAACATCTGTTTCTGTGTGCCGAGGTGAAACTATTTTAGTGCCGGCTGAAGTCAATGCGATGACCGTAGTCGGTTGTGCCACGCTGCTCATTGCAACAATATAGGTCAGCCTTAAGTTTATATAAATAACAAGCGAGCCGATTCTCTCGAAGGGGCTCGCTTGTTGTAGTTAAAAACAATAGCTTTAAGGAATAAATAGATTACTCATTTTATCATCATGTGGCAAGATTGTCACAGTTGATGTTATAGCTTGAAAATCGTATAATTATCTGATTACAAAATTAATGTATGAAATAGTATCTTGCCATACCTAAAATTTGGTATTTTATTACTTAGCGATGGCTTGTAGGTAATCAAATTTGATTATTTTGAGGTGTATTCGTCTAAAATAAAATCCCCTCGTCTGACATCACGTAGCCAAGGGGATTATTTTTAACAAAATCTAAAACCAAATCAAACTAACTACTATGTTTAGTGCTTTTACTTTAATATGAGTGCCATTCATAGATTAGAAGAGTATATTATAGCTCTGTCTTCCACAAACCATGCAAGTTGCAGTATTCGTAGACTGCAACCGGCTTGTTGGTGCAAGTGCATATGATAGCTTCTGGAGAGTCTTTTAGAGGCACCATTATACCTCCTCCATTTTCCATTTCTACATATATGAATGCAATATGATGTTCTGGAAGCATGGGGTGAGCAACACTGCCAACTTCAACTTTGATGCGGTTGTCATCGAGACGTGTTACTACGGGGAGATGCTTTTCGACGCTTGCCTCAACAGTGTTGGCGGTTAATTCCGTCATTTTTTCACCGCAACATACAACAGGTACGTTGGAGTCTACTACTTTTACTATAACGTTGCCACAGTGATTGCATTTATAAAATTTGGTTGCCATAATCAAGATTCGTTTTATGATTAATACTATTGTTTTAACTTTTCGAATGTAAAATTATATAGTACATAAATTTCATGCAACAGATAAAATCTATAGACTTATTGATAAAACAAATAACGTTGATTATAAGTTCTTCTTACATTAAGAAAATCAATTAATTAAATAATTTAAATCCGACAAAATAAGAGCGAGGTGCTGTAGGCCCGTAGAAATAACCTGAATCTCGATAACCACCTCGGTCGAGATCTTTTTGAAATTCATTAAATATGTTTTGAACGCCGGCATTAACTTGTAACTTAAGATGGTCATCAAGTATGAACGTATAGGCCAACTTGATGTTAAGGTCAAAGAATGATGGGGTATGTTCAAGAACATCTGTTTCAATATAGGTGTAAGGGTAGTTGTCGGGGATTTCCGAAAAATCGGGAGCGTAATGAGGAACATACATTTTTCCGGTATATACACCTGAAAGAGACCAATCAAAGTTACTGAAAGGAGAGCCGCTGAGAGTGAAGTAACCATAGTAGTTGGGAGTGCGCCACATGTTTTTGGTGGGCGCAACATCTTCATTTTCGCTCCAATACTCATATTCTTTATAGCGACTGCGTTGTGCTGTAAAGCCCAATTGTAGAGCGATGTCATTGCCATGAGCGATTTTGAAGTCAAGGTTGGCTCCATATACTGCAGCTCCGTTGCCATTGCGACGCTCTTGCAACATGTTGCCTTGTTCGTCATGCCCTATCGTTTCAAGCACAAAAACATCTTTAAGATCGGTATAGAACCCTTCAAGTAGCAAGTTGGCTTGCCAATGTCCTAATGTAAATACCCAATCGACCGAACCGCTGTAGCTGTTGGATTTTTCGGGCTTTAGGTTGTCGGCTAAAGAGATAAGAGTGCCTTCTCCGCCGACTGCGGTGATGTGTAGATCTTCATCGTAAGCTTGTGGCGCGCGAAAACCGGTCGACCATGTGGCTCGTGCTTGAAATTTGTCGGTGGGTTTATACATCAAGTTGACGCGAGGGCTTAGAATTGGATTGTCAATAAGATTGTGATTGTCTAAGCGGATGCCGGCCATTAAAGTGAAATAACGCATTTTCCACTCATTCTGTATAAACGTTCCAAAGATGTCGACGTTTTGTTTCATGTCTCGGTTATATCCAATCATGACGTCATGCATTGAATTGGTCTGGTATTCCACGCCGGCAGTAAAAGTAGCCGGAGAAAACAACACTTTGTTGTAATTGCCTACATACATGCCACCTACAACCCATGTGATGTCGTCGGTTTTTCTGTAGGCGTTGGGGTTTTGTTGTGCGCCATAGTAGCTATTACGGTCAATGTGCTGAACTGAACCGTAGATTGACATTTTGTGTTTGTAATTATTAAAATACCGGTCAAAACTTACACCACCACTATTGATTATGTGTTTGGTCTGTTCAGTTATGTCGCTTTGAAATGGTTCGAGATCAAATTTGTTACCACCACGTCGAAATTCGTTGGTTGTGTGATACTCTATGTTTAATTTGCTAAAGTGGGACGGTTTGTAATAAGCATTTATGCCAAATGTATTGGAGTTTAATTTGCCGACTTCCGAGAAACTATCACCATCGCGGTCGTAGGGATTACGGTTGCGATAGCTTTCATATAGAGCTATGCCATAAGTGCCCTCAGATGAAACAAGTGATGCATTGGCATTAGCCACTTGCTCCCATGAGGAACCGTCTAAGCATGACAATGTGGAAGAAGCGCTAAATGAATTTTGTATAGGCTCTTTGGTGATTATATTTATAGTTCCACCGACAGCGTTTGCTCCAAAAAGAGCGGAGCCGCCTCCGCGTACGACTTCTATGCGGTCGATCATATTTGCCGGAATTTGCTCAAGACCATACACTCCTGAAAGAGCGCTTACTATAGGACGGCTGTTTATGAGAATTTGAGAATAGGGACCTTCAAGTCCGTTGATGCGCACTTGTGGGAATGCGCAGTTTTGACAATTGTTTTCAACTCGAAGTCCTGATTGATAGTTGAGCGATTTGGCAAGGTCGGTTGAGTTTGTACGCTCAAATAACTTGGTGTTTAGTATGTTGACTACAACCGGAGCTTCACTGCGTTTCACCGCATTGCGGCTTGCCGAAACGACGACTTCGTCGGTGAGAATGCCCTGGACGGTCATGTAGACATGGATATCGGTCGGGTAGTCGTTTTTTACAACAACCTTTTGTTCGCGAGGTTCGTATCCAATAAGTTGTACTTTTAGTGTGTATTCACCCTCGGGTAAGTGGTTAAATTGAAATTTCCCATATTCATCGGCGTTGATTCCTTGTCCGGTCTCTAATATAAGTATTGAAGCAAATGGGACATCGTCTTCGCTTACCTCTTCAATAACATGTCCATAAATTGAATTTCCTTGACGATATTGTTCGTGATGGTTGTGATTATGAGAGGTGTTGCTGTGATGTTGAGCCATAGAAAAGGCGTAGCCAATGGCTATAACCAAAATAGAAACGATAGCTTTTTTCATTAATATAAATTATATGTTTTTATAATGTGCAAATTTATTAAGTATTATTTAGAGAGGGCAATACCTAAATTATATGACAATAATATCAAAAAAACATTAACAAGTAATTGTTTTTGATTAATTCACAACCATATTGAATATAATACTGATGACTAAATATGATTTTTTTTGAAACTTTTCTTGAAAAAATTGTTGCAATCAAAAATAAAGTCTAATTTTGCACAAATTCATGTGGGTGTGGCGTCTTCGGTGAAGGAGGGGGCTCACGTCATTGATAGTGTATGGAGAATACGCTATATTTTGGACTATTAATCATATAAAAACGCATATACATATAAATATAATTTTGCCGAGAGGCATAAAAATTAATTAAAACATTTTAGTGACTAAAATATGGACAACAACGAAGAAAAGAAACCGAAGCGCCCTAGAATAGGGGAGAATCGTATTGCGGCTTCATCGGATGTCGACGGAAGCTATGGTAAGGCTAATTACAATCATCAGTCAAGCGAGTATTCAACTTCGGGAGAGTATGGCTCAAGCGAGTATGGACAGGAGCGCTCTTATCAACCACGACCTTACAACAACCGCCAAGCAGGTTATAATGGCCAAAGAGGATATAACAATCGTTACAACAATGGCGGTTATCGAGGTGGATATAACAACCGTTATAATCAAGGGAGTTATCAACATCGTCAGTATCAAGACAATAATGCATCAGTTGCTGAAGGTGTCAATACTTCATCTAATCATGATGCATCATCTCAAGCAGAAGGCTTTAATGGTCAGCCCTCTCAAGAAGGCGGCTATCAACCACGGCCCTACAATAATCGCCAAGGCGGTTACAATAATAGATATAATAATTACCAAGGTGGCTATAATAATCGTCAAGGCGGTTATGGCAATCGTCCCCAGCAGGGTGGATATAACAATTATCGTGGCGGTTATGGCAACCGTCCTCAGCAAGGTGGATATAACAATCGTCAAGGCGGTTACGGCAATCGTCCTCAACAGGGTGGTTATAATAATCGTCAAGGCGGTTACGACAATCGTCCTCAGCAAGGTGGCTACAACGGACACATGGGAGGCCGTTTTCAACAAAATCGCCGACCTGGTTACAATCAGCAACCTCGCCAAGGAAAGAGTTTTACTCCACGCCCCAAGCGTATAGAATATGAAATGCCAATACCTGATCCAAATGAGCAGATTCGTCTTAATAAGTTTATGGCTAATGCCGGAATCTGTTCGCGCCGAGAAGCCGATGAATTTATCCAACAAGGATTGGTAAAGGTAAATGGTCAAGTAGTAACCGAGCTCGGAGTGAAAATCAGTCATAGCGATACTGTAGAATATGATGAAAAGATTGTTGCTCTCGAAAGTAAGTGCTACATTCTTCTAAATAAGCCCAAAGATTGTGTTACAACGAGTGATGATCCAAATGGGCGTACAACAGTGCTTGATCTGGTAAAGGGTGCATGTACAGAACGTATATACCCTGTTGGTCGTCTTGACAGAAACACGACTGGAGTGTTATTGCTTACAAATGATGGTGACTTAGCCTCAAAGTTGACACACCCCAAGTATGTAAAGAAAAAAATCTACCATGTGTGGACTGATAAAGATATTTCGGAGGATGATATGCAGGCTATAGCCGATGGTATTGAATTGGAAGATGGGCCGATACATGCCGATGCAATAAGTTATGCTACCGAAACCGATAGAAATCAAGCCGGAATTGAAATACATTCAGGACGCAACCGCATTGTCCGTCGTATATTTGAGCATCTCGGCTATCATGTTACAAAACTTGATAGGGTATACTTTGCCGGTTTGACAAAGAAAAATCTCCCTCGTGGGCGTTGGCGCTATTTGACACAAGAGGAGGTGAATTTCTTGAAGATGGGATCTTTTGAGTAATAAAGAAAAAGCATATAATCGATATTATAAAATGAAAAGGATTAAAATCGTCGATTTGTTCCAATCCGACCTTGTTGGTCAAGAAGTGAGTGTGAAAGGTTGGGTGCGCACTCGTCGAGGTAATAAGCATGTGCAATTTGTCGCTTTAAATGATGGCTCGACAATAAAAAATGTGCAGGTGGTCTTTGATATGGCATCATTTACGGATGAGCAGATGAAACCTATCACTACAGGCTCGTCTATTCATGTAATAGGACGCTTGGTCGAATCTATGGGAAAAGGCCAATCTGTTGAAATACAAGCGAGGGAGTTGGAAGTCTATGGAACTGCTGACCCCGAAACATATCCATTGCAAAAGAAAGGTCATACTCTCGAGTTCCTTCGTGAGAAAGCGCATTTGCGTCCTCGTACCAATACATTTGGGGCGGTATTAAGAGTGAGAAGCGTGTTGGCTTATGCCATTCATAAATTTTTTAATGAGCGTGGATTTTTCTATCTTAACACTCCTCTTATTACGGCCAGCGATTGTGAAGGAGCAGGTGCAATGTTCCAAGTGACAACACTTGATCTTAATAATCTGCCAAAAAATGAGGACGGAACAATTGACTATACAGCCGATTTCTTTGGCAAGCAGACTGCTCTGACTGTATCGGGACAGCTTGAAGGAGAACTTGGCGCGACAGCTCTTGGTGCGATTTATACGTTTGGACCTACTTTCCGAGCCGAAAATAGCAATACTCCGCGACATTTATCGGAGTTTTGGATGATTGAGCCTGAAGTAGCGTTCAACGATATCAATGATAATATGGATCTTGCTGAGGATTTCATAAAATATTGTATTTCCTATGCGTTGGAAAATGCAAAAGACGATATTGAATTCCTCTCAGAGCATTATGACAAAGATTTAGTAGAACGTCTGAAATTTGTACTTGAGAATGATTTTGTGCGTCTACCTTACACAGAAGGTGTTAAGATTCTTGAAGAATCAGGACATAAGTTTGAATTCCCCGTATATTGGGGGGCAGATCTACAGAGCGAGCATGAGCGATTCTTGGTAGAAGAACATTTTAAGAAGCCGGTGATTTTGACCGATTATCCAAAAGAAATCAAGGCTTTTTATATGAAGCTTAACGAAGATGGTAAGACTGTTCGTGCTATGGATGTGCTATTCCCAAAAATTGGGGAAATCATAGGAGGATCAGAGCGTGAGGAAAATTATGACAAGTTGTTAGGTCGTATAGAAGAGTTGAATATCCCGATGAAGGACATGTGGTGGTATCTCGATACACGTCGATTTGGGACAGTACCTCATGCCGGATTTGGATTAGGATTTGAACGATTGGTGTTGTTTGTCACAGGAATGACTAATATACGCGATGTCATCCCATTCCCTCGAACCCCTAATAACGCAGAGTTTTAGTCGTAGACTTTCATATAATAAAAAGAATAGCTTCAACATTCGGTTGAAGCTATTCTTTTTATTGAACTATCAGTATATAGAATAAATTAACGAGTGATTGATTGCCAAGTAAAATTTTGAGATGTGTTAAGTCGGCTTATGATCTTGAAAATTACGTTATGTATAGGTTGCCATAGTAGAAAAACAGGGATGGTTAGCAGAAATGGGCGAGAACCGAGTGATATAGATGCTTTTCGCCAAGTGATTGTCAGTGTTGTCAATAGGCAGATGCTAACTATAGTTATTGCACTCATCAAAAACCAATTTTGCCACCCATAAACAATAGCATAAACTGATGCCGTCAACCAACAATAAAGCATAGCGGACGAAAAACCATAAAATCGACGCTGCCCTTGCTTGGGTAGGTGTTTTGCTGTGAATGTACGACGAAGTTTTTCAGTGCGATACTCTTTTCTTGCATTATATACGGCGGTGGTGATTAAAGCTTCGGGAGTTATTTCTACTGCAGTGTTTGAAGACGTGGCTACATTAGCAATGAAGATGTCGTCATCACCATGATGGAAGTTGGTGGAACTGCAAAATCCCTTATTTTTAAAGAATAGCCGAGTACGATAGGCAATGTTGCATCCGGTTCCTCGATATGCCCTACCGGCAATGGCCGACGCGAGGAAGTGCACGCTATCTGTAAGGGTCGAAAATGCTCTGAACCGGTATCCTTTTGCTCTGTCTTGTCGAGGATCGGGCATAGCATTGCCAATGACAATGTCGGTCTCTTTGTTGATGAAGTGTCGAGACATCAAAGCCAGACATTTGTTGGAGCATATGGTTGAGTCGGCTGTGGTTAGCATTACAATGTCGTAATGAGCAGCCTTAATACCGATGGTAAGGGCTAATTTTTTGCGTGACACATTGCGACAATCGTCGGGAATGAATGTTTGATATAGATTGTCGTATTGGTAGTTTAGTAATTTTACAACATCTTTCACGTCTTCATCAGAGCCGTCGTTGACAACGATGACTTCAAATCGGGTTGGGTATTCTTGTTTTAATACTTGAGGCAACATGCGAGACAGCGCAGAAGCGTTGCCATCGGCATATACAATGACAGAAACGGGAGGCATGCCATCAACGGGAATTTCGGAGTCTGCAGCTACGGCCTTGGTAACGGTTGAAATGCGATGGCGGTAAAACGTAACAAGCCAAAGCGTTGCAATAATGGTTACGCCTATAAGGGATAAATCAAAGATTGTTATGTGTTCAAACATTTTGTAGTCGGGGGTATTTATTTCATATACAAAGTTACAAAACGTTGTTGAAATAGACTATGAAAGTTTGCATTATTGATCTGTATGCTAAAAAACAGAAGTGGCAAAGGTGCTAGTAGCATAAAAATGCGTATCTTTGTATATTTGAAAATGTGTTAATTGAAATGCAATATACTGATTGCTTAAACGTTAATATAATAGAATAAATATAGCCTTCTGAGTTTGGCTATGTTTATTTAGTTGGATGTAATTGAAAAATAAACGCTTATGAAACTTAAATATTTTGTGATGTATGTTGTGGCAACCATGTTGTTGTCATCATGTGGCACGTCAAAAAACTCATTGACTTATTTTGAAAATTTAGAAGGGACGTCGGGCACCGTTCCGATGACTGATTATGGGATTAAAATTCAACCCGATGACGAGCTTATAATCACTGTGACATCTGATGTGCCTGATGCTACGGCAGTCTACAACCTACCATTAAACAACCCTGCCGAAAGAGGAAACACTTTAATCACGGCGGCTCCGACAATGCAGACTTATCTGGTGGATGAAACGGGCTATATTAAGATGCCGGTATTGGGCGCATTGCATGTGTCGGGTATGACAACGTCTGAGTTGGAAAATGCGTTGGAGAAAAAAATAAGTAAGGATGTTGAAAATCCATTTGTAAGGGTGGATTTGGTGAATTTTAGAGTTAACGTGCTCGGCGAAGTGTTGAAGCCCGGTGCGTATGACGTAGAGCGAGAACGCTATTCTGTGCTTGATGCCCTTGCTGATGCCGGCGACCTTACTCCATATGGCGAGAGAAGTAATGTATTGATAATTCGTGAAAACGGAGATGTAAAAGAATTTCATCGTATTAATTTAAATAGTGCCGAGGCACTATCATCGCCATATTTCTATTTGCAACAGAATGATGTTGTGTATGTAGAACCTAACAATATTCGTAAAGATAACTCAAAATACAACCAAAACAATGCGTATAAGTTGTCGTTAACATCGACAATCGTAAGCGCATGCTCGGTGATTGCGTCTTTAGTAATAGCATTGACTGTAAAATAAGCTACATTGCATTATGGGAACACTGGAAAAGTTCAATAAAGGTTATATAATAGCAATTCTTAAACGCTATTTGTCAAATTGGAAATATTTTGCCATCTCGATGGTTTGTTGTATGATGGTGGCATTGGTGGTGATTAGAATGAGCAAAACTCTATATAAAACCGAGGCTCGAGTAATGATTGTAGATAATAGCGCCGGAGGCTTAGGAGCTTCGCTTATGAAGCAATTCTCTTTTGGGGGAATGTTGGGTGGCGGACCGTCAGTCAATGATGAAATCGTCAGAATGACATCTTACAACCTTATGCGAGGAGTTGTTAAAGACATGAACCTTAATGAAGAATGCGTGGTCAAAGAGGGTTTTTTGAAGAAAAAAACCTGTTATGACAAGATGCCGGTGGATATTAGCTGTAATAAGGCTATTTTAGATACATTAAGGTCTTCTTTTGAGTTTCGTGTCGAAGTCGATGACTCTGAAAATGTATCAGTGGATGTTAGAGTAGATGGAGATAAATTGATGAATATCGAAGATGCTCGATTCCCGGTGAATATCAACACTAATTATGGATTGTTTACATTGTCAAAGACTGAAGATTTTGTCGACAGCAAAGAGCTGTCGGCTCGAATATATTTTACCGGATACGATGCCGCTACCGAACGCTATCAAGGTGAAATAGGGGTGTTTATCCCCAATAAGAAATCCGATATGATTTCGCTTGAAATGATCAATGGAGATTTTAAGTTTAGTAAAAGGGTTATTGATAAGTTGATAAGCGCATATAATAAACGTTGTATTGAAGATGAAAAGGCTGAAATTGCCGATTTGTTAAAATTTGTGGACGATCGTATCGATTCGGTTTATAAAAAACTTAATTATTACGAAGTAGAAATAGAAGCTTATAAAAAAGCAAATAATATGACCGATGTTGTCGCTGATGTCACATACATGATGGAAAAGCGTGGAAAGGTTGAGGCCTTGTTGATTGAAGCTGAGACTGAGGTAGAGATATTGAAAATGACCAAGGATTTTATTTCAAATCCTGAAAACAAATATTCTCTTGTGCCTATTTCTATTGGGGCAGAAAGTGCAGCAGAAGCAATAAATGCATATAATGCACTTGTCCTCGAAAGGATGAAATTAGAAAGTAGTGCCAAGTCTAATAACATGTCATTGCGCTTGCTTTCTGAACAGATTGAAGCAATGCGTAATAATATTGTGACTTCGGTAGACAAGGCTTATGAGACAGCATTGGTTAAATATAAAGAGCTCAAGTCGCAAAATGATCAACAGAATAAATTGTTGGCAAAAGTTCCAACACAGGAACGTGAATTTGTGATTTTGAAAAGAAATCAAGCATTGCAGCAGGAACTATATCTGTTTATGTTGCAACAGCGTGAGGAGATGGCGGTTAATATAGCCAATACAACATCTAAGGGGCGTGTGTTGGATGATGCTTACACGTTGACAGAGCCGGTGAGCATGAGCAAACGAGATAAATTAATTGCCTTTTTCTTGTTGGGATTGATATTGCCTATTGCTTATTTGTATTTACGCGACCTTTTACGTGACCGATTCTCAACAAAGGGAGAATTGACCAAAATGACGACAATGCCGATAATTGGTGAAATACCGGATATTGATGATTGGACGATTGTTTCCGACACTCAATCAGTGTCAGCCGAATATTTCCGACAAGTAAGGAGCAATCTGCAACATGAGCTTGGCGATGGCAAAAAAACTGTGTTGGTGACATCTATGTTGACCGGAGAAGGTAAGACTTATATTGCAGTGAATATTGCTACATATTTTGCAGCATTAGGAAAGAAAGTCTTATTGGTTGACATGAATTTACGCAATCCGCAGATAGGTAACCAGCTTGGCGTGAATAAGCGTATGGGTTTGTCAGAGTATCTCGTGTCGGGCAATGGGCAATTGACAGACTTGATTGCCAAAGGCGTGAAGTACTCGGGATTGGATGTGATAAGTTCACAACCATCGGCCAACTCGGCTGAATTGTTGCAGTCAAAATTGCTAGATGATTTGATGGCAAATCTACAAGATGAGTATGATTACATAATAATTGATTCGGTATGTGTAGGAGGCGTCGTGAGTGATACTTTGTCGTTGAACCGCTTTAGTGATGCAACTGTGTGTGTGGGCCGTGCTGATTTTACTACAGCAAAGGATATAACCCGATTGGAACAACTTAAATCACACAACCGATTTAATAAAATGATGATTGTTCTTAATGGTATCGATATTAGGGTATCGTAAACAATAATAATGAGGAATGCCTTGACTGATGCCTATGTCGGAGTATGGAGAAAAAGGTAAACGAATAGCTAAGAATTCGTTGTTCCTGTACTGTCGTTCATTTGTGACGATGGTAATTTCATTGTATACTTCACGGTTGGTGCTAGAGGCTCTTGGTGTTGTGGACTATGGCATATATTCGTTGATTGGGAGCATCGTTGTGATGTTTTCAATGTTTAGTGCAACATTTTCCTCTGCAACACAACGCTTCTTAAATGTAGAAATGGCCCGAGGGACAGAGGTTTCAACGCGAGAAGTGTTCACTGTGTCTCAAAACATCCACTTAGTTATGGCAATGGCGATGTTGTTGCTCTTTGAAACTATTGGATTGTGGGGCGTAAATACCCAATTGTCAATCCCAGAAGGGAGAATGACGGCAACTAATGTAGTATACCACTGTACAGTGATGTCTTTTCTGGTTGGCTTAGTATGCATACCTTTTAATGCCACAGTCATAGCCCATGAAAAAATGGGAGTATTGGCAATGGTGAGTATTTGTGAAGCTGTGGCCAAGTTGTTGTTGGCTTTTTATATTAAAAATGCTACGAATGCCGATGCGCTTGAAATATATGCTGTTGTATTGATGGCAATATCGATTGGGGTAGGACTGTTTTATTGGATTTATTGTTATAAAAGGTTTGTTACGTGTCATCGAGTTAAAGTGGTTGATCGGTCGTGCTATAAATCATTGTTGGGTATCTCGGGGTGGAATTTCCTCGGCTCGAGTGCATCAATAATTACCGTACAAGGGGCAAGCGTAATATTAAATTTGTTTGTTGGAGTTGTAGCCAACACCAGTAAAGGTATTGCTCAGCAGGTGGAACATGTGATAAAACAACTGGTCGATAATATAATGATGGCCATGCGTCCACAATTGACGCATGCTTACGCATTGAAAGATAACAACTATTTGGAAATGCTGCTTAGTCGTGGGACTCGATTTTCTTTCTTTTTAATGAGTCTGTTGTGTGTCCCATTGGTCGTTAATGCGCGTCATTTATTAGCATTATGGCTTGGTGAAGTCCCTCCGTTTACCGTCGAATTTGTACAGATAACTGTGATCTATTTGATGGTAATCCCGTTTAGCTCAATTCTTGATACGTTGCAGTTGGCCACCGGAAACATAAAGCGTAGTCAAGTGACATTGTCATTCTTGCAATTGTTGAATATCCCATTGTCATGTGTTTTGCTGTATGCCGGATTGCCTCCTTATAGTATATATCTTTCATACATGGTGATTAGTTATATCTCGTTGTATTATCGGTTGAAGTTTGTGGTCGATAATACTGACGTTACCTATCGGTTCTATGTAAAGAGTATACTGCTTCCTGTGTTTATTGCAATGGGAAGTGCAATTTTGGCAATTATGCTGTTAAAGCCAATAATTACAGTAATATATTTTTGGCAATTGATAGTGTGGGTTCTTGTAATTGAGATATTATTGTGTTCTACAATATGGCTTTGTGGAGTAAACCAGGAAGAACGCCGGATGGTTATATTGAAGATAAAAGGAGTGTTAATCAAAAGATGATAGCGTGAAAAATATTAGGACAGATAATGGACAATATTATGAGACGAGGCATTTTTTAATAAACAACTCGACTCGTATCAGTATTTTGCGACGTATAAAGACAATTGTTACATATCCATTGAGAAATACGTTTTTCAAAATACTTTCATTGTTTATGCCTAAAACGTTTGCTCCAAGAAAATATGGTTTGGCGATATGCTCAATTTTTAAAGATGAAGCACCATTTTTGAAAGAATGGATTGAGTATCATAAAATGTTGGGCGTAGAACATTTTTATATGTACAATAATAACTCATCTGATGCCTATAAAGAAATATTGCTTCCGTATATTGCCAATGGAGTTGTGACATTGATTGATTGGCCGGAGACTCCCGGACAGCTGACGGCCTATCGCAATTGGTATGAATCTTATCGTAAAGATTGTTTGTGGGCAACATTCCTGGATATAGATGAATTTATATGTCCGCATTATAGTTTTGATATAAAATCATGGCTGGGTAAATATGGCCATTATCCTGTAATCAAGTTGGATTGGCTTATGTTTGGAACAAGTGGAAAGTTGAAGCACGATTACACCCTTACGGTACTTGAACAATATACTCAGTGTTGGAGTAAACGCAGCAATATTGGCAAGGTGTTATATAATTGTCATTATGATATAGCCAATTTTGGAGCAGAAGTGCATCATCGTACCATTGTAAAATGGCATGGCTTAAAAATACCTCCGTTCAATGAGTTTGGAAACATATGTGTTGAAGATAGTTACCAATGGATATCGCTGTTTAAAACGGCTACTATACAAGTAAATCATTATTATAGCAAAGCTTGTGATATCTTAGAAGGTAAATTGAATAAAGGAGATGCAATGTATGTTGATTATTCATGGAAGACAACCAATCTTTATTGGTTGAAAGAAATGAATTGTCGACGGTCGGATTATGTCGCTCACCGATTCTTATCAAGATTGAAATTGTCATTAAAATCAGGAGGCGATGGAACAGATTTGTGACATACGGTCGTGTACGGGTTGTATGGCATGCTCTCAAGTATGTCATAAATCGGCAATCTCATTCAATCCTGATGGGGAGGGTTTCCTACGCCCTGTTATCGATAATGATTTATGTGTCGATTGTGGCTCTTGCGTTCGTGTATGTCCGGCAAACAACAAGCCCGAGTTGCATGATTCGTTGTGTGCATATAGCGGTTGGAGCAAAGATGAAACCACTCGGTTAAATAGTTCCTCTGGAGGCGCTTTTATAGAAATTGCAAAACTTATAATTGCTCGTGGTGGAGTGGTATTCGGGTGTGAATTGGATGAAAAATTGACTCCGAGGCATTGTTACATAGAAAATGAATGCGAATTGTCACGTCTCACTGGTAGTAAGTATGTGCAAAGTTATATTGGAAATGCTTATCAAGTCGCAAAATCTTTTTTGGAAACCGATCGTCAAGCGCTGTTCTCCGGGACTCCATGTCAGATTGCAGGACTTCGTAATTTTCTGAAGAAAAATTATGAAAAGTTGCTGACAATAGATATCATGTGCCACGGAGTGCCTTCTCCAATGATTTTTACCGATTATTTGACATATCAAAAACGACGTTTAAAACTGTCAAGCATCGAAGTCGCCAAATTTAGGGATAAGGCCAAATCTTGGTTGTATTTTAATATGTTAATATCGGGAACCGATGAGAATGGTAATAGGCAACAATATGTAGGAGGTTATTTTGAAGATCCATATATAAGAGGCTTTTTGCGAGATTACTTTTTGCGGCCATGTTGTCATGTGTGTGATTATGCATCTAAGATGCGTGGTGGAGACATCACTCTTGCCGATTGGTGGGGTTATAATGGCAAGTTGAAAGAGGATAAGGGTTATGAACGTAAAGGGGTGAGTTTGTTGATGGTAAACACGCCGGCCGGTCAAAAAATAGTTGATGCGTTGAATATGCATTTAACCCGACGAACCAAGCAAGAGGCTTGGGCGACCAATGTGTGCTTCTCTCGTAGTTTTGCTCCGTCACCTTTGAGAGAGCAATTTTGGAATGATTACAATCTATTGCCATTTGACGAAATGGTGTCGCGATATATGTTGGCCGAACGATTAAACGGTATTGCATATCTTCGCTATAAGATGCCAAATTCCTATTTCATAAAGCTCCTCGAACGCATAAAATATAAACTTAAAAAGTTGTGTCGATGATTACGTTTTTTAAACGAAAATATAATAATCTGCTCAATAGAATATATCGTTGTATTGAATCCAGACGGTTGAAATGTCGAGTAGCTAGCGTTGCAAAGGAACGTAAAGTGTACTTGTTTTCTGTGCCGACGCATCCCAACCTCGGAGATCAGGCACAGACCATGAGTATCATGCGTTGGTTGCGCGAACTATATCCCGATTATAAAATTGTCGAAGTACCAAAAATACTTTCTACGCCAGTTTTGTTGGATCGTATAAGAGTAACTTTGTCGCCTGACGATAAACTGTTTGTGCATAGTGGATATTTGATGTATGATATTCATCCCGAACTGCCTTTTATATGTGATGTGGTCGAGCAGATGAAGGGTCATCGAGTTGTTATATTGCCACAAACTATAAATCTAACAAATGAAAAGGTTCGGAATCGGGTTTTAAGTACGTTTAATGCTCATGGTAATCTTAAATTGTGTTGCCGAGATGAAGTGTCATATAATATGGCATTAAAAGATTTCCCCGAATGCGAAGTCGTGATGATGCCTGATTTTGTAACCTCTTTGATTGGACGTTTTCAAATAAAAAAGACTCACCATCGTGAAGGGGTCATATTCCTATTGCGAAACGATGGAGAAAAGCTATATGATAATGATGCTTTGTCAGGTTTGCAAAGCCGTCTTGAACAATATGGTACGACGATAATGGACACTACTGTTTGTGGGAATGCATATGATTGGAAATATTGGCGAGAACAAAAAATAGCAAAGATTATAGATCGATTAGCACAGGTCCGATTGGTTATTACCGACCGATATCATGGCGTTATATTTTCACAGGTGGCATCTACTCCGGTGATTGTGATAGACTCAGCCGACCACAAATTAAGTAGTGGCGTTCGCTGGTTTCCGCAAGAGGAATTTGGCCGAAATGTAAATTATGCCAAGTCGTTAGATGAAGCATACTCTTTGGCCGAAAAACTGTTGACAGAAAGCTATCATAAGGAAAATAGTAACTACTTTTACCGAACATATTTCAAAACTCAACTTTGATCAGGCAATGCGTGTACTCTGGTTTTCGATTACATCATCGTGTTATAGTTCTAGGCAGGCATTAGGATATAATGGCGGCGGTTGGGTTATGTCGTTGGAAAATGCAATAAAAGGATGTGGTGACATTGAACTTGGTGTCGCATTTGAATTTGCATCTGAAAAGTTTAAAGAAGTAATTGACGGAATAACATATTATCCGATAAATGTGGTCAATCGTAAAGTCGCGATGCAACGAAAACTTGGCATCGCTGATGATGCGCGTCTGCTTATGCCACATTGTCTGAAGATTGTTGAAGATTTCAAGCCCGATATCATTCAGTGTTTTGGAACAGAATGGCCTTTTGGATTAATTGCCGGCTTGGTAGATGTGCCGGTGGTCATACACATGCAAGGTTCAATGCCAAGTTATTATAATGTATTGTATCCGCCAAAATATAATAAGTGGACATCGATATTGTTTAATTTGTTGCATCTGCGTCCTAAAGCATTGTGCCGAGCATGGATAGATGAGAACAAAAGTAGGCAACGAATGGTACGCGAGTTTGAAATATTTCGAGCAAATAAATATTTCTTGGGTCGCACTGATTGGGACAGATCGTTAGTGAAACTCTTTTCTCCGCAAGCTAAGTATTATCATTGTGAGGAGGCTTTGCGGGAGAGTTTTTGGGAAAATGCAGGCAAATGGAAACGCCATGATCAACGTAATACAATGGTGTTTTGTACTACAGGAAGTGGCAGCTTGTGGAAAGGATTGGATGTTATCTTAAAGACGGCATCTATTCTAAAACAAAATAGTTCTCTTGATTTTAAATGGAAAATTATTGGCCGAGTTGACAATCGTAGATACGTTGAATGGATGGAAAATCTATCGTATGAAGATTCGGGTGTGGAGTTTATGGGCGTTCTTGACCAGAAACAACTGGCGTTGGAATTGCTTGATAGTGACGTGTATGTGCATCCATCGTATATAGATAATAGTCCAAATGCTTTGTGTGAGGCCATGCTCCTTGGACTCCCATGCGTAGCAAGCATGGTCGGAGGAGTTTCGTCAATATTGTCTGATGCTGATAATGGCATTTTGGTGCCTGTTAATGAGCCTTATTATTTGGCATCTAAATTAATTCAATTGCTGTCAGATAAATCTTTGATAGAACAAATTTCTGCAAATGCAGTAATGACAGCGCGTGACCGCCATTCAATGACTAAAATTAAGGAACAATTATTGCATGTATATGCAGACGTAATTAATGACTACGGGCTGCGTGTCAAATCAAATATCGTAAATAATTAATCATGGCGTATAATCTGTTTGTATTATTTTGTATAGTAGCTTTGCTTATCTATTATAAGGGAGGGTATAAGAATGAAAAATGTATCAATTCGATATTCTTTGCTGCATGGGTAATATTCTCCATAGAGTATTATACAACAAAAGATTATGTTGTGTATTATGAGAATTTTCATAGAATTGGAGAGCATATTATATGGGAGCCGATTTATCGGTTTTTGTTAAAAATTGCGCAACCGATAGGTTTTATCCCATTTAATTCGATGGTCGCGGCTTTTGAAATGTTTACACTGTGCGTAATATTCAAAAAAGTGATACCTCCAAAGTTTATGTGGGTTGGGGTGCTTATATTGATATTGGACACAAGCGAATTGTTCATATTCATGAATGTTAAGCGACAATTTTTTGCTATGATGATATCAATGTGGATTTTCTATTTCATGGCCTATTCGTCAAGCCGATTGAGGTATGTGTATGCGATAGCCATGTTTTTGATTGCAATAAATGTCCACACCGTAGCCTATATATCGGTATTGTATTTTTTTGTGCCGCTGTTGCGATTCCGTTTTGGATGGTTGGCAATAGCATCAATTTTGGCGTTATATATGGCTGCATTTACATTCCGATTGTCAGAACTATCAGAGATGATGTTTGGAGCATTGGATTTGTTGTTGTCTGATGATTCAGATAGATATAGCCGTTATATTCAAGAACAGGGCGAATATGAAGATATGGAGATTGCAAAGGCAATGTTTAATTCTATATTTGACATATCATTAATGGTGTTGTTGCTATTATATAACAAGCGATTTACGCAACATCAATTTAATGTGGCATTTTTTGCAATAATCGGATTGTTTCTCGGTAACATATTGAAAGGCAATATTGCGCGAGCTAATTATTTCTTTGATATTTTTGCATTGTTTTCAGTTCCAATCGTATTAAGCTATTTGCGTAATGATAGCCGGGTTTTAATCAGAAAATGGTTATATTACGGCATGTTGCTCTTATCATTGGCTTTACCGGTAAAGTCATATTATAATGCAATGTCCGGAACAAAAGTGACATTTATGACGTATAAATATCGGTATTTTTATACTATCTTTGACAAAAATCCCGATAAGACGGATTATTTGTTTGATTGATTTTGCGAATTAATGAAAGCACGAGTAATAGCATTATATCTTCCTCAATTTCATCCGATACCTGAGAATGATAAGTATTGGGGAAAAGGATTTACGGAATGGACCAATGTGACAAAGGCCAAGCCTTTGTTTCCCGGTCATTATCAGCCAAAGTTGCCGGCCGATTTGGGCTTCTATGACTTGAGATTGCCCGAAGTCAGAGAAGCACAAGCCCGTATGGCTCAAGAAGCCGGTATAGAAGGTTTTATGTATTGGCATTATTGGTTTGGCGGAGGTAAAATGGTGTTGGAACGTCCATTTGAAGAAGTGCTCTTGTCGGGTAAGCCAGATTTTCCGTTTTGTCTTGGATGGGCCAACCATTCATGGAGCAATAAGACATGGACTAAAAACAAAGCTTTTGCATCTGATACAATGATTTTTGAGCAGACATATCCGGGAGATGACGATTATATTGCTCATTTTAATTATTGTTTGCCGGCTTTTAAGGATAAGCGATATATCACAGTTGATGGATGCCCGGTTTTTGGAGTGCTGTTGCCGGAACGTATTCCTCAGGTCGATAAGTTTTTGTCGTTGTGGCGACGCTTGGCCAAAGATGCCGGTTTAAAAGGGATACATTTTGTTGCATTTCGTATGGTGAGAACGGCGTACACGGTAGAAAAATTGCGCGAGTTGGGCTTTGATGCAATCAACAATGGCAACTACAACATGTGGTATGGTGAGTGCCGATGCCGTAAATCTCAATTGATAAAGCGGGCATTATCGTTTCTTTCCGATAAACTTAATTTGCCTACGCAATGTTATCGATATGCCGATATTGTGAAGTGGCTTTGTGATGATTACGATTATGCTGAAGATGTTTATCCGACAATACTTCCCGGATATGACCGCACGCCTCGTTCGGGTAAAAAGGCGCAGGTGTATTATGGCTCTACTCCGGAGATCTTTGAACGTCATGTGAGGGATGTCGTTGAAAGGGTAGATGGGAAACCCGATGACCGTAAAATTGTGATTTTAAAGTCATGGAACGAATGGGGTGAGGGTAATTATATGGAGCCGGATGACCGTTATGGAGATGCCTATCTAAAAACTTTGAAAGCAGTATTAGATTCACAATAATATTAGTGTTAAAGACGTTTTTTTATAAAGCACAGTTGTTATGAGCATTATAAGCAGACAGAAAGTAAAACAATTTTTGATTTCGGGATGTTATGATACTCCCGAAAATTATCTAAAAAAGCATGGGGTAAAAGTGGGAGAAAATTGTTTTATTTCACCATGCCATCTGTCGACATCAGAGGGTTATCTGATTGAAATTGGAGATTATTGCAGAATCGCAAAAGATACGGAGTTTTTTACTCATGGAATGTTGTATGGGATAAGAGTCCTAAAGCAAGACCCGAAACTTGACTATTTTGGGAAAATAAAAATTGGAAATTTTGTTTCGATTGGTGAAGGGTGTAAGATTCTTGCAGGTGTCACAATAGGGAATAATGTTATAATTGGAGCCGGCTCTGTAGTCTCTAAGAGCATACCCGATGGGTATGTCGTAGCCGGGAATCCCATCAGGCATATAGGATATACCGATCAATGGTACCAATCGATTAAAGCAGTTGACTTGGAATCAGGTAACATGTCGGCGGAGGAAAAGAAAAAATTCTTATTAAGTTTGCCCGATGATAGATTTATACAAAAACCCTATATCAAATCCAAAGACAACAGAGATTCTTAAGATTAGAGACCAAGTTGTTTATATCAAATAAAAGGGTTAAATTTGTTAATTAATTTAGAGTAATAGACGATGAAACCCCGAGTATTGATAGTAAACAAGTTCTATTATCCACGAGGAGGAGATTGTGTGTGTACACTCAACCTTGAGCGACTGTTGAAACTCAATGGCCATGAAGTCGCGGTATACGCGATGCATTATCCCGAGAATCTGCCATCGCGATATGACCGCTATTTTGCAACGAATGTGGATTTTGCGGGGGGAGTCGGCAATAAATTGAGAGCATTAAGGCGGATGTTGGGATATGGCGATGTGAGAAAATCTTTTTCCCGTATGCTTGATGATTTCAAGCCCGATGTAGTGCATCTCAATAATATCCATAGCTATCTGTCGCCGGTTTTGGCCGAATTGGCACATGCTCGAGGGTGCCGTGTGGTGTGGACGTTGCATGATTACAAACTATTATGTCCGTCTTATTCGTGCCTGTGCCGAGGGCAAGTGTGTGAGGCTTGTTTTCATGATAAGTCGCAGGTAGTGAAGCGACGTTGCATGAGAAATTCAATGGCTGCCAGTGTCATTGCATATATAGAGGCGTTGGTGTGGAATAGGAAACGCTTAGAGCGGGTTGTAGATGCATTTATCTGTCCGAGTCGGTTTATGGCAGATAAGATGATAGACGGCGGATTTGGTAATAATCGAATAAAGGTAATATGTAATTTTGTTGATACTGACAAATTGTCTGAATTTCAAAAAAATCGCAATTGCAATCGAGAGGATTATTATTGCTATGTGGGAAGACTGTCGTCAGAAAAGGGGATTGCAACGTTGCTTGATGTGGCTTCTCAAAAAACATTTAAATTAAAGGTTGCCGGAGATGGACCGATTGGGGAAGCATTAAGATTGCAATATTCGCAATATGCTAATATTGAATTTCTCGGGCATTGTGATGCAAGTCGAGTGGGAGAATTATTGAGCCATGCTCGATTCTCAGTGTTGCCGTCGGAGTGGTATGAAAATAATCCGTTGGGTATAATCGAGTCATTGTGTGGCGGAACTCCGGTCGTCGGCTCTAAAATAGGAGGTATTACAGAGTTGATAGATGAAACCACAGGGATATTGATTAGTAGCGGAAATAGAGAAGACCTTTCTGTCGCTATTCAGCAAGCGTGGGAGCGAGATTGGGATTATGAAGCGATTGCAACAGCTTCGCAAAGAAAATTTGCCCCGGAGCAACATTATATTCAATTAAGTAAAATATATTCAGTGTGATGGACGTTATTAGTTTAGAACGTTCTAATTACATGATTAGTGAAAATGAATACGTTAAGGCCTACTGATGCTTCAATCATATTGACGTATAGATGTCCTATGCGTTGTAAAATGTGTAATATATGGCAGTATCCTACCGACAAGGCACAGGAGATACGTGCTGAGGAGTTGGAATGCCTGCCTCGATTGAAGTTTATCAATTTGACTGGTGGAGAACCTTTTGTTCGTGAAGACTTGGAGGACATCGTTGAGGTGTGCTATCGTAAGTCTCCACGTATTGTCATATCGACTTCAGGATGGTTTGAAGAGCGAGTAATTTCTTTAACTAAGAAATACCCCAACATTGGCATACGAATATCGATTGAGGGATTGTCACAAGTCAATGATGTTTTGCGTGGTCGTGAAGGAGGATTTGATAAAGGATTACGCACATTGCTTGCTTTGAAAGATATGGGAGTAAAGGATATCGGCTTTGGTTGTACGGTCTCCAATAACAATTCTCGCGACATGTTGTCGCTATATCAATTATCAAAATCCCTTGGGCTTGAGTTTGCAACAGCATCATTTCACAATTCCTACTATTTTCACAAAGAAGACAATGTGATAACTAATCGAGAGCAAGTATGTGGCGATTTTGAGACGTTAATCAATTGGCAGTTGCAAGAAAGTCATCCTAAAGCATGGTTCCGTGCATTTTTCAACATGGGCTTAATCAACTATATCGAGGGAGAACGGCGCATGCTGCCGTGTGAAGCAGGGACAATGAACTTCTTTATTGATCCTTATGGCGAGGTGTTTCCTTGCAATGGCATGGAGACCAGATATTGGAAGGAGTCGATGGGAAATATACGTGCAACTCAAGACTTTATGCAACTCTGGAATAGCGAGCAGGCATCTAAGGTGCGTGCCATGGTGAGAAAGTGTCCTAAAAATTGTTGGATGGTGGGCACTGCATCTCCTGTGATGCATAAATATATAAAGCATCCGATGAAGTGGGCATTGAAAAATAAGTTGCGCTCTATTCAAGGGAAACCGGCAATATTGGATAAATGTTGGTATGATGTAGGGCAGGATCCTTGTCAAGGCGATTTGCGTGATAAATTTTAGTAAAAGCGGCTATGAAAATTGTGGTAATTGGCACGCGTGGCATTCCTGATATCTCAGGAGGAGTTGAGACGCATTGTGAGGAATTGTATCCTCGCATTGCAGCCATGGGGCATAATGTTACCGTGATTAGAAGGTCGTGTTATGTGGATGAGCACAACCATCTTGATGAGTATCGGGGCGTGAGACTGAGGGATGTATATGCTCCTCGCAAAAAACAATTGGAAGCATTGGTGCATACATTTCTAGCAACTTTGTCGGCTTGGCGATTGCATCCCGATGTGTTGCATGTCCATGCTATCGGGCCGAGTTTGTTGGTCCCGATGGCTCGGTTGCTTGGAATGAAAGTAGTGATGACCAATCATGGGCCTGATTATAATCGTCAGAAGTGGGGAAGAATTGCTAAAACAATGCTAAAGTTGGGCGAAAGAGTTGGAACAAAGTGGGCCAACGAGATTATCGCCATATCATCGGACATTGTTCAAAGTCTACAATCGAAGTATGACAGATCAAATGCCAATTTGATCTATAATGGAGTTAATAAGCCTCGGAAGTCAAAGTCAATCGATTATATAGAATCCTTAGGACTGTCTTCGAGAAAATATATAGTTGCATTGGGACGATTTGTTAAGGAAAAAGGTTTTCACGACTTGATTGAAGCATTTGAAAAAATAGATAACAATGACTATAAGTTGGTCATTGCCGGAGACTCCGACCATGAGGACGGTTATTCGTTGACGTTAAAAAACATGGCGCGTGATGCAGGAGTTGTGCTTACCGGATATATTAAGGGGGAGCGGTTAAACCAAGTTATGAGCAATGCCGCACTCTATGTGATGCCGTCATATCATGAGGGATTGCCGATCTCTCTGTTAGAAGCAATGAGCTATGGTCTTGACGTGGTGGTAAGTGATATTCCTGCCAACAGATTGTCGTGTTTGTCGTCTGATGATTTTTTCAAAACAGGAAATGTTGTCAGTCTGCAACAAAAAATTGAAGAGAAACTATCATCAGCACAAGTCGGGCGGACATATGATTTGAGCAAATATGATTGGGATAAGATAGCATCTCAAACGGTAGATGTCTATCGTCGGATTGTTTCGTCCTGATTATTACCTATTGCCACGAACAAGAGTGAAAATGTACTCAAGGCCGTGAGGCTCATGATTTTGAACTTTTATGGTGCCACCAAGAGAATGTACAGTGCTTTGTACAATCGGGAGCCCAAGTCCGGTGCCGCCTGTGCGTCGTGAGCGACCCTTATCGATGCGGTAAAATCGTTCAAATAACCGATCTAAATGTTCGGTAGCGACACCAATACCATTGTCATAAAACATGAAAGTGAAAAACTTTTCATCTGAATCAATTTGCTTAATACCACATTCGTCTCCACATGAATAAGTGTCGGCATTCCGGATGAGATTCGTCAACATTCCATATAGAAGGTTGTTATTACCCATGACTTGACAATCAGTGGGCAGTGCGTTGACAAATCGTAATTTCTTGTCAAGTCCCATCAGTGCAAGCTCATTTTGGATATTGGCAACAAGATTATATAAATTAATCGATTCGATAACGATTGCTTCTTGCCCATTGTCGAGTCGAGTCATGGTGGATAAGTCGTTGAGCAAGTTACAGAGCCTATTCATGTG
>CAZLUB010000031.1:0-28385 GCA_964562595.1 uncultured Muribaculum sp.
AGTGTGAATGAAATCGACAAATGCAGATGATCCAAAATAGGCATGGTGCGTAGATATTGTTGTGTCGATTGATCCGATGCGTCTTGTCACAAAGGCATTTATATTGTTATGCTGTTGGGCAAACTTTGAGAGAAATTCAGGCGATGGCTCAATGTCGTTCATCGGAGTCAAAGTCCCATTTAATTTCTTTTGTGTAATTTTGCCGTTGTCAATAGTTGCTTTAATTGTAATTTCTCCTATATAATTGGCGTTATTTGCTGGATTAAGTACTATTACGGTGTCGCCTATGACGTTGGTTGTCGTTTGGCAGAATCGTTGGTGGTCATGTCCCATCAGCACAATGTCAAATCCGGGTATTTCCTGCGCAATAGTAAATGATGCATTCTCGTTATAACCGGCAACACCTTTGTCGGCATGTCTACCTGAGTGAAACAACCCGATTACGATGTCGGGTGATTCTTTCACCTTAAGTATGTCAATCCATTGTCGGGCACATTCTTTCATGTCTCTAAAATGCAGTCCCGACCATAATGTTTCGGGTAACCATGCCGGTATGGCCGGAGTGATAAGCCCGAGTATTGCTATTTTCACCCCATTGCGTGTAATGATTGAATATGGGGGTAAATATGGCTGTTTTGTCAAGGAATCTATGACATTAGCTCCTAAAATTGGGAAGTTGCACTCTTTTATCCAGCGATCATAGACAGCATGCCCTGTCTCGATATCGTGGTTGCCAATAGTGGCTGCGTCATACGCCATATAATTCATTATTTGGGAGCATATGTGAGGTGATACTGTATCGATAAAATTGTAATAGTAGACCGTTGGCTGTCCTTGTAATATGTCGCCATTGTCAAGCAAAATTACGTTGTCTCTGCCATGTTGTTGGCGAATCAGCGACACGTAGGCATGCACGCGTGACAAGCTACCCGACCAGTCCTTGCGAGTAATAAAATTGTAAGGAAAATAATTGCCGTGAACATCAGAGGTGTATATAATCTTTAACTCAACGTCGTTTTTTGCCATGACTGTAAATGAGAAAAATTGTATCACGATTGCCAATAAAACAGTAGATATTAAATGCTTCATAAATTATAATGTATGCAGAGTAACTTTTGTTTGCATCTTTTTGTAAGACAAAATTAGTAAATAATGATGATTTACGATAATATGACGGTTAAAAACGAGAATTGTGTTTTGTAACATATATTTGATGATAGGATTTCTCATAAATATTTTATAATTTGCGGTCGTGATAATTAAACGCAATTTTTAATATAAAAACTCTAATAACATGAAGGTTTACGAAACTAAGGAAATTAAAAACATAGCCTTGCTTGGTAGCAAAGGCTCTGGGAAAACCACACTCGCAGAAGCTATGCTTTACGAGTGTGGAGTTATAAAACGTCGTGGCACTATTGAAGGAAAAAATACCGTCAGTGACTATTTCCCGGTGGAGAAAGAGTATGGTTACTCAGTGTTCTCTACCATTTTTTATGCTGAATTCTTAAATAAGAAACTTAATGTAATAGATTGCCCGGGAAGTGATGACTTTGTGGGCAATGCAATTACAGCATTAAACGTAACCGATACCGGTGTGATATTGATTGATGCACAATATGGTGTTGAAGTGGGTACGCAAAATATTTTCCGCACAACTGCTCAACTTAAAAAACCGGTAATTTTTGCAATGAACCAGCTTGATGGAGAAAAAGCCGATTATGAGAATGTTATAGAGCAAATGAAGGAAATATTCGGTTCAAAGGTAGTCCCCATTCAATATCCATTAACCTGTGGTCCCGGCTTCAATGCTATGATTGACGTATTGTTGATGAAAAAATACTCTTGGGGCCCTGATGGCGGAGTTCCTACTATTGAAGAGATCCCTGCTGAAGAGATGGACAAGGCTAAAGAACTGCATCAGGCACTAGTTGAAGCGGCTGCTGAAAATGATGAAACGTTGATGGAGAAGTTCTTCGATCAAGGGCATCTTACAGAAGATGAAATGCGCGAAGGTATTCGCAAAGGTCTTGTTGACCGTTCAATCTATCCGGTTTTCTGCGTTAGCGCACTCAAAGATATGGGCGTACGTCGCATGATGGAATTCTTGGGCAATGTTGTTCCTTTTGTTGAAGATATGCCAGTTCCCGAAAATGCCAATGGTCAAGAAGTTAAGCCTGATAGCAATGGCCCATTGTCAGTGTTTATATTTAAAACAACTGTGGAGCCACACATTGGCGAAGTGAGCTACTTCAAGGTTATGAGCGGAACATTGACACCTGGTGTGGACCTGAACAATGAAGATCGCGGTAGCAAGGAACGCATTGCACAATTATATTGCGTATGTGGACAGATTAAAACTCCGGTTGATAAACTTTGTGCTGGAGATATCGGTGCAACAGTTAAGCTTAAAGACGTGCGCACTGGTAACACACTAAATGAAAAGGGTTGTGAAAACCGTTTTGATTTTATTAAATATCCGGCACCTAAATATCAAAGAGCAATACGTCCTGTAACTGAGAGTGATGCTGAAAAATTGAGCGAAATTCTCAGCCGTATGCATGCTGAAGATCCAACTTGGATTGTTGAACAATCAAAAGAACTAAAGCAGACAATTCTTTCAGGCCAGGGCGAGTTCCATTTACGCACCCTTAAATGGCGTGTTGAAAATAACGACAAATTGCCGATTGTGTTTGATGAGCCAAAGATCCCATATCGCGAAACAATCACTAAAGCAGCTCGTGCCGATTATCGTCACAAAAAACAATCGGGTGGAGCCGGTCAGTTTGGTGAAGTTCACTTGATTATAGAGCCATATACCGAAGGAATGCCAGCTCCTGATACATATCGTTTTGGCAGTCAGGAGTTTAAAATGAATGTGCGTGATACTCAAGAAATACCTCTCGAATGGGGTGGCAAGTTGGTAGTATGCAATTGTATTGTTGGTGGAGCAATCGATGCTCGTTTCATTCCGGCTATTGTAAAAGGTTTGATGGACCGTATGGAACAAGGACCTTTGACCGGATCATATGCTCGAGACGTGCGAGTATGTATCTATGATGGTAAGATGCACCCGGTTGATTCAAATGAAATTTCCTTCCGTCTTGCCGGACGTAATGCTTTCAGCGAAGCATTCCGTAATGCCAATCCAAAGATTCTCGAACCTGTGTATGATGTTGAAGTGATGGTTCCTGCCGATGTTATGGGTGATGTAATGAGTGACTTACAAGGTCGTCGTGCGATTATCATGGGTATGTCAAGTGAGAGTGGATTTGAAAAACTTCAAGCACGTGTGCCATTGAAGGAAATGTCATCATACTCTACTGCTCTCAGCTCAATTACCGGTGGACGTTCTTCATTTACTATGAAGTTCTCATCTTATGAGCTTGTTCCGAGTGATGTTCAAGAAAAGTTGCTTAAGGCATACGCAGAACAAAATATAGAAGAATAGTTTCTCATACCTTTATAATGTCAATAGAGACGTGGTTTAATTTGGAGCCACGTCTCTATTGTTTTAATCGTCAGATTGAAAGTAAGCATCAACAGCTTTTATTGTATTCGAGATGAGTAGTGTTAATTGAAGGAAAAGATAGCGAGAGTAACAAAAGAGTGTAAATTGTTGATATAAAGCGAGATTTTGATGATTTGGACGTCATACTCAACGGTTTACGTATATATTTGCACATATAAAAGTTAAAATTGCCCTATATTTAACGCTTAACATAAGGAATTGATAAAAGATGTCGCAATAATGGAATTTAACGAAACGCGTCCATATCATGAAAAATTGCGTGGGTTGCTTGAAGAACAGCGCATGTATTTAAATCCTCATCTAGTTATAAATGATGTGGCTAAGGCTATAGGGACAAATCGTACATATCTATCGGAATTTATCAATCGAGAAATGTGTATGACATTTACTGAATATGTCAATACATTACGCTTGGCTCATGCCGAAAAATTAATGGCAGATAATCCATCTATGCATCTTGATATAATATCGGAGGAATCAGGATTTAATTCACGCACAACTTTTCGTCGCGTCTTTCTCAATAAACATGGTGTTACACCGGCTCAATTTCGTAAGTTGTCAAAAAGTGAGTTGTAATTATATATATCCATTATATTACAATATACTTGTATTATTATCTACATAATCAGTGATACCAATATATTGTAATTATTGGAATTTGTCTGGCTCTAATGAGCCTGTTTGCCCTACTCTGCTGTTATTTGTGCTTGGTCTCTATAACGTAATTTTTCACCTTTTGGAATAGATCGGTGGCAAATACGAAGTGGCTTAAAGTTTCATTTGTGGTTTCGTAAATCAAATATTTATTGCCGACCCATTCGCGATGTCCTTTGTTGATGAACACAATGTTTTCACCAATACCTAACACAGAGTTCATGTCGTGAGTGTTTATCACAGTCGTGATTTGATACTCATGAGTAATATCACTCAGTAGTTCGTCAATAAGAATTGAGGTTTTTGGGTCTAGACCAGAGTTTGGCTCGTCACAAAACAGATATTTAGGATTGAGAGCGATGGCCCGTGCAATTGCGACGCGTTTTTGCATACCACCGGATATTTCGCTTGGATACTTATCATCAGCACCTTTAAGTCCGACACGTTCTAAACAGAATTGAGCACGGTCACGCATCTCGGCAGGAGTCATCTTTGTATACATCATTAGAGGAAACTGTACATTACCAAGTACAGTTTCGGAGTCAAATAGAGCAGAACCTTGAAAAAGCATGCCAATCTCTGTGCGTAAATCGCGAGTCTGTTCTTGATTCATTTTGAGCAGGTCGCGCCCGTCATATAGGATTTCGCCATCATCGGGTTTTACCAAGCCAACGAGCGACTTCATTAGGACTGTTTTACCAGACCCAGATTGGCCTATAATCAAATTGGTTTTACCACATTCAAATGTTGCACTCACACCGTGCAATACCGTAGTTCCATCAAATGATTTGACAACGTTTTTAACTTCAATCATTGCATCAAGAGTTTTGTGAGTACGACATCAAACAATAGTATTAAAATAGAACTAGCAACGACTGCATTGGTCGACGCTTTACCTACGTCTAATGCACCTCCTTTTACATAATAACCATAAAAGGACGCTACGGAAGTTATAATTACAGAAAAAACTAATGCTTTTATGATAGTATACCATACATACCACTCAATGAACATTGTCTGTATGCCATATATATAACGAGACACTGGAATCATATCGGTAAAAGCTGCAATGAACCAACCGCCAAACAATCCGGTAGCTATAGAAAATACTACTAACACAGGAATGAATGTTAGGAACGCAAGTATCTTTGGTAAAACAAGAAACTGAGCGGAGTTGATACCCATGATTTCCAGGGCATCTATTTGTTCGGTTACTCGCATAGTGCCAATTTCAGATGCAATGTTGGAGCCAACTTTACCCGATAATATCAAACATAATACGGCCGATGAAAACTCAAGCAAAAGAATGTCACGAGTTGCAAGACCGGTAGAATAAGCGGGCATCATAGGCGACGTCATGTTGAGTTGCATCTGTATGCATATCACAGCGCCTATAAATATGGAGATGACGATTGTCAAAGGAATCGAGTCAAGGCCGAGTTTGGCTATCTCTTGCATGTATTTTCTTCCGAAAACTTTCCATTTTTGTGGCAAGGTGAACACTCGGCACATGAATAGGCAATAACGGCCAAACGTTGCTAATGACGAGTCTATAATCATATATATTTTCGTTCTTGGTTAAAGTTGTGTGCAAAGTTACTGATTTTTTGGCAATACCGCCTTTTTTTGTTTACTTTGTGTTGTCAAAAACGTCTCTAACAGTTGCAAAAAATGCTTGTAATAGGAATAGCCGGTGGCACTGGCTCAGGCAAAACCACCGTAGTAAATAAAATAATTAATAGTTTGCCGGAAGGTGGAGTAGCTGTAATTCCTCAGGATTCTTACTACAAGGATTCGAGTCATGTACCTGTTGAAGACCGGTGTAAAATCAATTTTGATGAGCCGGCATCGATTGAGTGGACATTGCTTGTTGAGCACTTAAAGGAGTTGAAGCGAGGAAACGCTATTGAAATGCCCACATATAGCTATCTGACATGTACGCGACAGAAAGAGACTGTGCATGTTGAACCACGCGAAGTGGTTATTGTGGAGGGAATATTGGTTCTAAACGACCCTAAGTTGCGTGAAATGATGGATGTTAAGGTGTTTGTCGACGCAGACCCTGATGATAGGTTGATACGTGTCATATCGCGAGATTGCGTAGAACGTGGACGCACGCCGATGATGGTGATTGATCGTTATCAAGATGTGTTAAAGCCGATGCACAATCGCTATATTGAGCCAACTAAGACGTTTGCAGACTTAATTGTTCCTCAAGGTGGGAATAACCTTGTGGCAATAAAATTGCTGACCGATTACATTGCCGGTCGATTGAATAATGCAAAATAAATGAGTATGTCAGAAGAATTAAACAATATAAATATGGAAACGTCGGTAGACTCTGACTCCGGCAGGCCTTTATATGACGGTAAAATGGTGTTGCGTACTGAAAACTTAGTAAAAAAGTATCGTCAACGCACAGTTGTCAACCATGTGTCAATTGACGTTACCCAGGGAGAAATAGTTGGACTGCTTGGGCCAAATGGTGCCGGAAAGACTACAACTTTCTATATGACAGTAGGGCTTATCATGCCTAACGAAGGTGAAATTTTTCTTAACGATTTGAATATTACTAAATATCCGGTGTATAAACGGGCTCAAAATGGCATCGGATATTTGGCGCAGGAGCCCTCGGTGTTCCGCAAAATGAGTGTTGAAGATAATATAAAGTCTGTGCTCGAAATGACAAATACGTCAAAAGAGTATCAACGAGAAAAATTGGAGAGTCTTATTGCCGAATTTAGATTGCAGAAGGTGCGTAAAAATCTTGGCGACCAATTGTCGGGAGGAGAGCGTCGACGTACAGAGATAGCGCGTTGCCTTGCCATCAGTCCGAAATTCATTATGCTTGATGAGCCATTTGCCGGAGTTGACCCTATCGCAGTAGAAGATATTCAGTATATCGTATATAAACTTAAAGAAAAGAATATCGGAATACTTATTACTGACCATAATGCTCCCGAGACTCTTTCAATTACAGACAGAGCATATCTGCTATTTGAAGGAAAAATATTGTTTCAAGGTACATCGGAGGAATTAGCAGAGAATCCAATTGTAAGGGAAAAATATCTTGGGCGTGGATTTCAGTTTAATCGTAAAAAGTTTGATTAGTTTTTAACAACCGTTTTATACTTTTTACTGAATAGCCATAGGCCAATGCCTGTGGCTATTATGCTAATTACGACAAACGACAGGTCATAAAAAGATTGCCCTACCCCGATTTGATCAAGGTCGCCATCGGTATATCCGGTGTTGTTCAACCATGTATTGATAACAACAATGGAGTTGTTGGCGGCGTGCATGATGATTGGCAACCACAATGAACGTGACCACCAAGCTAAATAACCGAAAAAAGCACCCATTAAAATTCTCGGGAACAATCCGTAAAATTGTAAGTGCATTACGCTGAAAATTATGGCAGTTGCCCATATGGCTATGTGATGATTTTTAATTACCAGACGTAACATATTTTGTAGTAGTCCGCGAAAAAATGTTTCCTCGGCGATACCTGTGAGAACACCTATAATCAGTATGGAAATGAAAAGGTCGGAGATGTTTGTACCGCTCATCATGCGCTCAACCGTGGAGGTCGCCATTTCTTCACTCTTTCGCAATGCATTTTCCAGCTCATGCATAGACTCAGGAAAAGCAATTGATTCGTTTAGGTCGACGAGCCAATTCATTGCAGGCAAAGAGAATGCCATTATCCCAAATGCAAGGAGTATTTGTCTTGAAGATGGAATGTGTTTTGCTTCAATAAACTCTAAAGGCCTGCCGGAAATCAAAATAACCGTCATTGCAACAGGCAATAAAAACATTGTAAAATCTTGCACTATTGTTGCCCAACGAAGAGATGAAACGGTGTTGCCACCGACAAAACCAATTAAAATTGAGCCCAAAACGGCGCATAATATCCACCAACATAAAAATAAGAAAAGACTCTTCCCGATAGATATTCTTAAATTATTCATAGTAAAAAAGTCATTATGTTTTTGCAAAATTACAAAAACATAATGACTTTACAAGGTTAATGGTAGATAGTCAATGTGCCACCTTTGCTAAAGTCGCTATGCTTCAAAATAAAGCCGGCAAATGGCTTGCCGTTAAGTTCAATACGTCGTATAAGGTAATCTTCAAGATTTTTACGATAGCTTTTTATTATAAATTTTTCGCCTTCATAATATTTTGGAGAAAGTTCTATCGTAATTTCATCGAAAATTGGAGATGTGATATCGTAGACCGGAGATTTTGAACACGTGCCAGTCACACTAAACAATCCGATTGACATAAGTGCGTTTACTCCACCCATTTGTCCTTGGTCTTCATCATGCCCCCCCATAGCCGCGATCGGGGATGTTGTATCCATAGGCTTGGCAATTGACCTTGCGCACCCATTTCTGTGCTAACTCAGGATGCCCTATGCGATTAAAGACATGGGCATTTGACAATCCGGGCTGATTTGCATAACTAATGTAGCCATTGGAATATCCTGATAAAAAGTCTTCACTTTGAGCTTGTATGAACGCATGATTGAGTTTCTGAGCCATTGAATCACGTCCACCGATTAGGGCACTAAGATGTTCGAGTCCATGTGACACCGACCAAGTAGCCTGCCATGCATTGGCTTCAACCCACCCCCAACCGTTCAATGGGTCATCGTGCAACCATTGTCCGTTTTGCTTTTTAGGCATGATAAGTTTAATCTCAGGATGAAAAAGGACATCCCATTGAGATGCGCGTTTATGAAAATATTTGGCATCATTTGTCTTCCCCATTCTGGCGGCCATTTCACCTAATGCCCAGTCTTGAAATGCGACCTCGAGTGTAATGCCGGCGTTGTCCGGTATGTAACCGTATTTCTTATAAAAGTTTATTTCTTCTTTGGAGCCTAACATTCCTCCTCCTTCATGGTTTATTTTAAGCCATTTATATGCTTTTTCGGGACTTACCTTGGTCAACATATCCTTTTGATAGACCGAGGTTATGAGATTCGTAGCAGGACAAGCAGTCATAATATATGAATAACCGCCAATATTAGGGCCTCTGGGAATTAAACCTCCATTTTCGGCATATTCTATTAAGCATGCGGCAAAGTCGTCGAGTATCTCAGGCCATGCAAGCCCCCAAAGTACATTTAAATTCCATTGTGACAGCCAAAAAGAGTCGGAGTTGTACATGTTGAATTTTATATTCCCATCTTTGTCTCGTGGCAGGCTCCGTCGTCTAAAACTGATGTTGCGTGTAAAAGCACCATCTCGTCGCCCATGAGTATAGTCGGGATAATCTCCATTGTTATCATTTATTTTATGGCGTCCCAGCAATACATGCCACAAATCTGTATAAAATTTTTCTTGTAGGTTATCACTTCCCCCTTTTACATCTATTCTGCCCAGATACTCATTCCAAATATTAGTCGCATCTTGGTGTACGGCATCAAAATCCCAATGATTGCACTCTTTATTGAGGTTGTCAATAGCATTATTAATGCTTACGTATGACACTGCAATTTTGTATTGTAATTTATCGCCGATGTTTGTGTCAAAACGGGCTACGACACCGGCCGACGGAGCGTCATAGTAGCTAAAATATTCTGCCGGATGACGTTTGGTGTAGTCGGTGTGGCAATCGAGGTGTTGCACATTGTGATACTCTTTCTCTGCAATCCATGAATCCATTTGTTTCATAGGTCGATCAAACTGTATCGCAAAAAATACTTTAACACTGTCTGGGCCTCCCCACAATCGGCCTACAGTATTAAACTCACCAACGATATTGGTAGCGTTGATTTTGTTGACTTTCGGACTGACCATGGTAATCGTTCCAAGGTATCCGCCCAAATTAATAATTATACCTGATTGCTTGGTGCTGTCGGCATAGGTGCATCGATACATTGATACACGGTCAGTGGCAGTTTGCTCAACCCACATGTGATATCGATCCAGATATACTTTATGATAACCGGGGCGGACAATTTCTCCATCATGTGAAAACCTAGACTTCCATGATGTTTCCCCTCCTATAGGAGATATATTCCCGGAAGTAGGCATAATGTTAATACCTGCATTCATCCAATCGTGCAGTTGTGGAAATCCTAATATTTCAAGAGAATTGTAGTTATAGCCGCCACCGTATTGGTTTTTGTTACGAGTCATTGGCGCTGAACTAATCATGCCGAAGGGTAAAGATCCGGTTGCAAAGAAAAAATATCGTCCGCGTGCAGTTTCAATATACGGATTAACCTTGCCGACATAGTCGGTAGTGCCGCCTACTGATGTAAAAACTTCGACTTCAGATAGTCCTGCATTATAACCATCTACGTCAGATGTCTTGATTTCGAGCCATTTGATGTTTTTAGGAGCAAAATCTACCACCTTAGGAGCCCCATTGTTAGGTATGGAGTTTACAAAAATGCGGGATGAATCGCTAAAGTGTAGTTCTACGCCGGCTGTGTGATTGTCAAGAGACGGGGTGTCATATAAGATTACCCTGTTGATAGTGTGTGATTGATCCCAGTATAATTTAATCGATGGATAGTCAATTTGTCCCCACGGTGTCTGAGATGATGTCGAACGCCATTCACACCTATCTACAAGTCGTGCCTTCCCGTCATTGACTGCTGTAGCCGGAAAGCCGGAAAGTTGAGATGATGCTTCGACACGAGCCAATGGCGCAATGTTATAAGATGTTGCAGTCACTGATAGTGCTGTTAAAATAGTAAGAGCGGAAAGTAATTGCCGAAAAGTACTCATAATTATTTACTTTTTTGCAAAAGTATGGACATCAAAAATCATTACGAGCAAATTTCGCTCCAAATTTTAATTGGTTTGAAGCAAGTTGCGGATTATTTTAAAAATGCAAATAAAAATCTTGAATTAGAGATCTGTATTCATCTGAGTAAATTCCAGCATCCTTGTAGATGTGTAGAGTTTCAATTGTAGTAGCCTTTTGGTTGTTGCCGGAATGTGATATTTCCCATAATACACGTGATGGTGCAGAGTTGTATTTGGTTGAAACATTGACCTGACTAATTATTTTCATGTGAGACATTTCGGTAGAAAATATAATGTCATCAATACGGTCGGTAGGAGAAATTAATGATAGCATCCCTCCTTCTGTTAACAAACCATCGGAGCATGCCTTGATTATATCACTATAATCAAGTGTTGAGCAATGACGTGCCAATGCTCGGCTTTTGTTTGGGGCTGTTATGGTAGAGGTAAAATAAGGCGGATTGCTTACAACAAGGTCGTAATCTCCCAATAACTTGTGTGCTATTGCATGATTGAAATCACATTCCAACATTGTTATTCTATCTATCCATGGTGAAGCCAATGCATTTTCTTTAGCCTCCTTAATTGCATCATGAGAAATGTCAATGCCGGTTATTTGAGCCACGGAGTTACGTTGTGCAATCATTAAAGCTATTAATCCACATCCGGTACCAATATCTAGTACTGATTTTGCGCCTTTTGCGTGAGTCCATGCACCAAGCAATACACCATCGGTGCCTACTTTCATGGCACTTAGTTCATTGCGTACGGCAAATTGCTTGAACTGAAATACTTTTTCTCTCTTTTTATTCTCTCCCATTTACCGACAAAGTTATGTAATACCATTCAGTTCACAAAATTATAGGCCTGTAGATGAGTTATAATCTTTATGACACAAATATGGCTATGGGTTGCATAATTTGCTGATTATTTCTTAACTTTACTGAAAATATAGCACTTGTATGAATATTAAATCAGCAAAGTTTGAAATAAGTAATGTAGATGTATCAAAGTGTCCCAAAAACAAAATACATGAATATGCTTTTATCGGCCGTTCGAATGTAGGAAAATCCTCGTTGATAAATATGCTTACCGGGCGAAAGTCACTGGCGTTAACATCGTCAACACCAGGTAAGACGATGTTAATTAATCACTTTTTAATAAATGAAGAGTGGTATATTGTAGACTTGCCGGGCTATGGATTTGCTCAGAGAGGGAAAGAAGGTCGTGCTAAAATAAAGAAAATTATTGAAAGCTATATATTGCGACGTGAACAGATGACCAATTTATTTCTACTTATTGATTGTCGTCACAAGCCACAGGCGATTGATTTGGAATTTATGGAATGGTTGGGTGAAAATGGAGTTCCGTTTAGCATAGTATTTACGAAACTTGACAAATTAAGTGCTACTGCTGCAAAAAAAAGCATAGAAAACTATTCACTGACGTTAAATGAATTTTGGGAAGAGTTGCCTCCTATCTTTGCTACATCAAGCCAAGATGGACGAGGTAGAGCCGAGATTCTTGACTATATAGAGCAACTAAATAAGTTGCCGTTAGTATAGATGCTACTTTATCATATTCAAATGTGTTTTCTAAAATGCTACTATTGTTTTGATAATACAATTTGAGCAAATAAATGAGACCCGGTTATGGAAAAACAATATTTTACTCTTGAAGAGAAAAAAGAGTTGTTGATGTTGAGCTCTCGCTTACTTCGCCATACTCGTGATATTGAACATCGAGGTGATGTAAAGCGTGTGCGATCTATTATTGCCGACGGAATCAGTCATAACCACTATAAGCGTGATCGATATGGTATAAACCCTATTATACACAACCTTAAGACGGCATTGCATTTATGCGAAAAAATCAGTCCGGATAGAAATATGATTATAGCAATTTTGTTGTTTAATCTTTGCAAAAGTGAGTTTATTCCTGCTGAAGAGGTGAAAACTCAGTGGAATGATGATATTGCTAAGTTGATTGGCGGATTGATGAAGGTATCGTCACTTTATAGCAAACAAGCAGCTGTTGAAAGTGATAATTTTAGAAAATTGCTATTGACGTTTGCTGATGACATACGTGTTATTATCATTATGATTGTTGATAGATTAGTGTTGATGAAGGCTATCAATCATCATCCAAATGAGAAATATGTGCATGATGTCGCTTACGAAGCTAACTATCTATATGCTCCACTCGCTCATCGTTTAGGTCTGTATGGAATTAAATCTGAGCTTGAAGATATGTCTTTAAAGTATACTAATAGAGAGGTTTATACCGACATAGCTCGCAGACTCAACGAAACGAAAGTGAAGCGGGATGCATATATCGCTTCGTTTATTGCTCCAATAAAAGCTAAACTCGAATCAACAGGAATAAAGTTTGAAATTAAAGGTCGAACAAAGTCAATATATTCAATTTGGAATAAACTACGTAAACAAAAAAATGAGTTAGAAGATATATATGACTTGTTTGCAATTCGCATAATAATTGATACTCCGGCAGAGAAAGAGAAAAGCGACTGTTGGCTTGCATATTCAGTAGTTACGGATATGTATAAGCCTAATCCGGCGCGGTTGAAGGATTGGCTAAGCATACCTAAAAGCAATGGATATGAATCGTTGCATATCACTGTATATGGACCTGAAAACAAGTGGGTTGAAGTTCAGATACGTACAAAGCGAATGGATCTTGTTGCAGAAAAGGGACTTGCTGCGCATTGGAGGTATAAAGGTATCAAAAGCGAGGGAAATCTTGACGCTTGGATGAACAATGTGCGTGACATTCTTGAAGCTGCAGAAACCGGGCCAATGGAGTTGATGAAAAACATGAAGATGGATATTTACGATAAAGAAGTCTTTGTGTTTACGCCTAAAGGCGATCTGTATAAGCTGCCTCTAGGGGCAACGATGCTTGACTTTGCCTTTAATATTCATTCTAATCTTGGTGTAAAATGCACAGGTGGCAAGGTTAATGGGAAAAATGAAAAACTCAATTATAAATTAAAAAGCGGTGACATTGTAGAGATCATTTCATCAAACAATCAGGTGCCAAAACTTGATTGGCTTAACTTTGTAGTCACGTCAAAAGCTCGAAATAAGATACGCCAGACTGTTCATGAAATGAATAATCGTGCAGCCAAACTCGGAAAGGAGATGGTTGAACGACGATTTAAAAATCGTAAAATTGAGTTGCAGGAGTCCATAATCATGAAGGTCATCAAACGTATGGGGTACAAGACTGTGACTGACTTTTATGATGCAGTAGCTGATGATGAGATTGAAGTAAATGAAATTATTGCTCAATATGAAACTTTAGAGCGAAAACTGACTGAAACTAATGTTGAAAATCGTTCCGCCGGGGAATTTCAACTTGCACAATCTGTTGATGATGATTTAAAATCGTCGGATGTATTAATCATTGGCAACGATATAAAAGGCATAAACTATAGATTGGCCAAATGTTGTAATCCCATATATGGGGATGATGTGTTTGGCTTTATTTCAGGCGAAGGTGTGATCAAAATTCATCGTTGTGATTGCCCAAATGCTAATAACATCCGCATGAAATATCCCTATAGACTGATAACGACACGTTGGTCGGGAAAACTTGGAGAACAGTTTGGTGCAACAATACGCATAGTCGGACATGATGATATCGGGATTGTGACCAACATAACATCTCTGATAAACAAAACTAAAGATGTTTCATTGCGAAGTATCTCAATAGATTCAAATGATGGTATATTTCAAGGCTATCTGATTGTCGGTGTTGCTAATACTGATGTGTTAAATGATATGATTAAGAAACTTAAAAACGTAAAAGGTGTAAAAGATGTACAACGTAGTATGTAAAGTTTATCTGTTTGTGTGTTTAATTAGCATGACATTGCCGTCATGTAGCTCGGTAAATAGTGAAGAATTGGCGGCAAAAGCATTGCTTGCAAGCGCTGACTCTGCAATATCAGTCAAAAATTATAAATTAGCCGTAGAGTTCCTCGACACTTTAAAATCTCACTACCCTAAAGTTATCGATGTGCAACGCGAAGCAATGCATATCCGGCCTAAGGCGATGGAAGGTCTGACAATTAAAGAAATGGAAGAGAATGATAGTCTTATGGCATTTTATACGCATAGGCATGATTCGTTGGCAGGTTATTTTAAATTTGTCAATAATCCACATCTTGTCGAAGGTTATTATGTGATAAAAGAACTTGCAAATTCGACATTATTTAACCGAACAGGAGTGGAAGCCAGAGTGTCGCCCGAAGGGGAATTTTATATGATTTCATCACTGACGACGGGAAACGTTTTGCACACAAGTATAGGCCTAAAATGTAAAGTCGGAGAAGTATATACATCGTCAATAGCATATGACGGCGATCGCAACTATAGGTCGTCAGGAACAGAGATGATTACATTTCTTGGAGCAGAGTGTGATACGCTTGGACATTTTGTCTCTGCAAATCCATTGGCAAAGATGACTTTGATTTTTAAAGGGAAGCGTAGCTTTACTACGCAATTGTCATCGGGAGATAGAAAGTCAATCGCATTATCATATCAGATGGCTGATGCTATTTCTAACTTAAAAAAATGTCATAGCCGACGCGATTATCTTGAAAGACGATTGATGCTTACTCGCGACCAACAAGCTCGAACCATGGCAGAGCCTACGCCGGTAGAGTAACTCTGCTAAATGTCATTTTGCTTAAGCCAATTGAATATGTGGCTATAGAGAGATTCTCTTACACATTTCCGTGAAAGAAATAAATCATGCAGGCCATTATGTACATTAAATTCAGTTACATGATGGCCTATTTTGCGACCTAAGCGACTGATGTCTTTTATGTCAAGTACGATGTCTGACGAATCTGGCGCCATGTCGGACTTGTCGGAGTGCATTAGTAAAATAGGTATTCTAATTAAATTTTCTGTATCTTGTAATTCCCTTTGTGCCAATGTGATAGCTCTTATCCATCCTAAAGTGACAGCAGGTGATTGTTCAAACTTCCAACTGGTGTCGTAGTCCCATTCGCCATTATATTTTAATAATAATGATTCTGCATAGGTTTGGTTCTTTTCTTGAGCAATCGATATATTTGGTAAAAACGATCCGACCCAACTAATAGCAGGTATTATCGATTCGGTAAAACGGCTAAGATTCCAATCAAAGAATGGGCTGTTGAGAATCAAAGTTTTTATTTCATTTCTTAGGTGAGTTTTAACATATAATGCACTTATAAGTCCGCCTGTTGAATGTCCCATGAGGATTATTTTAGTAATGCCGTCATGTCTCATTTGCACAATTGCAGAGTCGATGTCGGCAAAATATTCACATATTTCTCGAGTTTCAAAAGGTTTTTGTCCGGATATTAGTGAGCGCCCATATTTTCTAAGATCTACAGCATAGAAATTATACCCTGAATCCACAAATTTTTCGGCCATTTCACGTTGAAAAAAATAATCATTGTAACCATGAATATATAATATGCCTTTTTCTGTTTTGCAAGATGGATGCTTTTTGATAATTGTTGATATTACCTTGCCTCTATAGTCGTTTCCATGTTCTACATGGCGCATAACGAATCCATTCCCAAGAATATCATCGGACCATTGTTGTGCTGACACACAAAGTAAACACAGCAACATTAATATTGATATAACGGATCTGTTCATGTCTCAGTTTTTATTTATAACGCTTCATTAAGATGTTTAGTGTGATTTTTTTGATAAACTTTATTGCACGTAAAATGTTTTATAGACAGTGTATAACTTTTAAACTAAATGTGATTATGAAAAAGACACTTATTTTTGCCATTGGCTTATTGCCATTGGCCTCATGTGAAAAAGAACCATCTCTTGACAATGTACAAGATCAGGTGGTCACTTACACTCAGTATGATAAAAATGCGAACTTCACTGATGCTTCAACGTTTTTTGTCGCCGACCAGATATTGCTTATTGGCAAAACAAAAGATGTACAATACCTTGATGATGCAGATGCCATCCCTATTATAACAGAGGTGGTAAAGATGATGAATTCAAGAGGCTATACCCAAGTTTCAAATATTGACGATGCTGACCTTGGTATACAGATGAGCTACGTAAAAGACACTTATTATTTTACAACAACTAATTATCCTTATTGGTGGATGGGTTATCCCGGTTATTGGTCGCCCGGATTCTGGGGAGGCTATTGGGATTGGTATTATCCATATGTAAATGTATTTAGTTATTCTAATGGCTCTTTGCTGACTGATATGGTTAATCTTCAAGATGACACATCTGTAACAACTGGGGCACAACCCAAATTACCGGTCGTTTGGCAATCCTATTCTGTTGGTTTGCTCGGACGTTCAGAGCAAATAAATGTAAATAAGATGGTTGAAAGTGTCAAACAGGCTTTTGCGCAATCTCCTTATATTCAGAAGTAAAATAATAAATTCTTAAGTATAGATTGAATTATGAAAACTATCAATAAAATTGGTGTTGGAGCAATATTGGCAATAACATTATTAACCTGTACAAACGCAACGGCGCAAGAGTATCAGCCCTATTATATAAATGCCGACTGGCAATTTAATGCTCCGTTGACAAGCGATTTTACGAAGCGCGCGAGTGGCTGGGGCATGAATTTTGAAGGAGGATACTATGTTACTCCAAATATTGGTTTAGGTGCATTTTTGGCATACAGTACCAACCACAAACAAGTCGCGACAAATACTATCCCATTGTCTTCTACAAGTGCATTGACAACAAATCAGGCGCGATCAATGTTTCAATTGCCCTTTGGCGTATCCGCGAGATACCGTTTTTTGCCCGAGAGTGGTATATTTGACCCATATGCAGGGTTTAAAATGGGCGCAGAATATGCTAAATTGTCATCATATGTATCGACTTATAAAATTTATACCGATACATGGGGTTTTTATATGTCACCTGAAATTGGTACAAATGTTTGGTTTGGCCCCAATAAGGAAGTTGGCGCACATATAGCATTGTACTATTCTTTTTCAACTAATAAAGGACATGTGCTCGATGGGAGTGTAGATAAAATTAATAATATTGGATTTCGTTTAGGTTTGGCGTTCTAAAGTCTTTAGTATTAACTTTATGATAGTGGCCGGCAATTTTTGCCGGCCACTATTGTGTCATTGAGGTTGGTCGCTGATTGCCATGCATTGTAATTAAATTTGATTTTACAATATAAATCGTATAAAAAGAATTGAATTGTTGCGTGAGATAAGAGAAAATAATTCTTAATTTTGTATCTGACATTATAGTTGTATGAATAAATGAAAATAATTGACCTTATAACCAATCACAGTGGTACTGCTTTTTCATTTGAGGTGTTGCCTCCATTGAAAGGTAAAGGAATTTCGCAATTATTTAAAAACATAGATGCATTGCGAGAGTTTAATCCGTCATATATCAATATTACTACACATCGCAGCGAGATGGTGTATAAAAACACATCTGATGGCCTTTATCAAAAAGTGACCGAGCGTAGCCGTCCCGGAACAGTGGCTGTTGCTGCGGCAATACAACAAAAATACGCTATCCCGGCTGTCCCTCACATTATATGTAGTGGTTTTTCAAAAATAGAAACAGAATATGCCTTAATTGACCTAAATTTCCTTGGCATAACAAATCTACTCATACTACGGGGTGACAAGGCTAAACATGATACTCGTTTTGTGCCTAATGAAAATGGGTATGCCCATGCTTCGCAATTACAAATGCAAGTTAATGAGTTTAACAAAGGTTATTTTATAGATGGAACAAAAATGGATATTATGACTGGAGAGCTATTTAGTTATGGTGTTGCCGGTTATCCAGAGAAACATGAAGAGGCTCCAAATATCGATATTGACATTCAGTTTCTGAAGCAAAAGGTTGATAATGGTGCAGAATATATAGTTACCCAAATGTTTTTTGATAATGAAAAATACTACTCTTATGTTGAACGTTGTCGTAAAGCCGGCATAAATGTTCCTATAATACCAGGATTAAAGCCTATTACTTCTATGGGGCAACTTACGGTGTTGCCAAAGGTTTTTCATGTTGATCTGCCAATGGCGTTGGCAAAAGAATTGATGAGTTGTAATAATGATGAGCAGGCTAAGGAAGTTGGTGTTGAATGGTGTAGAATGCAGGCTGCCGATTTAATAAAGCACGGAGTGCCAAGTATTCATTTCTATTCGCTTAATGCAACAAACAGTGTCAAACGAGTAGCCGAGTCAATATATTAATCTGTTTATGAAGTTTTGTGACATACCATCTCATGACATTATCAAACAACGGCTTGTCGCTATGGTTGATAATGATCGTATCCCTCATGCCCTATTGCTCGAAGGACCTTCAGGAATAGGTAAATTTGCAATAGCACGTGCATTAGCTCAATATATCCATTGTGAAAATCGGAACAATGGTGATAGTTGCGATTGTTGTCCGTCATGTATGCAACATAAGTCATTTAATCATATAGATACTCATTTCGTTTTTCCTGTTGTTAAAAAATCATCTCCAAAAAGGTCTTTTTCCGATGATTATATCGTGGAATGGAGAGATTTTCTTGCCAATAGTGCATATATGGACTTTGAAGAGTGGCTTGACATGATGAATGCCGGCAATTCTCAACCGGCAGTTTATGTAGAAGAGAGTGAAGATTTGATACGCAAGCTTAACTACACTTCTCACAACGCCAAATATAAAATTGTGCTTATATGGCTACCTGAACGCATGCGTGACGAGACTGCCAATAAATTGCTTAAACTGATCGAAGAACCCTATGGTGATACGTTATTTATACTTGTCAGTAATAATTCAAAAGGCATATTGCCAACAATTTACTCGCGCACGCAGCGAGTTGAGATGAAGCGTTTGTCCGACGGCATTATCGCTGACCGATTAGTTGCTGATATGTCGCTTGAATATGCTGACGCAATGTCAATTGCTCATAATGCATCAGGGAACATGAATGTGGCATATAAATCAGTGAAACTCACAAAAGAGAATAACCGATTCCTTGATTTGTTTAAAGACTTGATGCGTTTGGCCTACCAACGCAAAGTTAAAGAACTCAAACAATGGAGTATCGATGTTGCAGCAATGGGACGTGAGCAAGAAATGCGATTTTTAGAATATTGTCAGCGTCTTATTCGGGAAAATTTCATATATAATATGCATATACCCGAACTTAATTACTTAAGCCGTGAAGAAGAAAGTTTCAGTGTTAATTTTGCCCGATTTGTAAATGAACGAAATGTTATAAAAATAACAGAAGAATTTAATCGTGCTGTAATTGACATCGCTGGCAATGCCAATGCCAAGATCGTACTATTCGATATGTGTATCAAAATCATTCTGTTGTTGAAGAATTAAAGGGTGAAATCTCCGATTATAATGAATTCATTTCTAAGTCATATAGCTAAAGCGTACTATGAAAATGAAAAAGATGCCCTACTCGATTATTGTTTTATTTTTCCAAACAAAAGGAGCGGGGTATTCTTTCGTCAAGAGTTGCAAAAAATTGTCGCGGCCAACAATGAAATCATAATAGAGCCAGAGGTAATTACCATCAGTGAATTGGTGGCACAGTCATCTAACTATATTGAAGCATCGAGATTTGATTTATTGTTTACTCTCTACACGGAGTATGCCAAATTGTCCTCAGGAGTAAAAGATTTTGACACTTTTGCCTATTGGGGAGATATACTGATTTCTGATTTTAATGACATCGACATGTACATGGCTGACGCAAGAAAATTGCTAAAGAATGTACGTGACCAAAAAGAAATAAGTGCAGATTTCCTTTCAGACGAACAAAAATCTGTTATAAATCAGTATTGGGATGCTAATTTGCCTTTGGGAGAGCCTGAAAGTTTTTGGAAACATATAAATGATAATGATAACAACAATAATACTGACAACCGCGATAAATTTCTTGAACTATGGCAAGTAATGGATAGTCTCTATACTAACTATCGCAAGTCACTTATGTCACGTGGATTGTGTTATAGTGGTATGCAATATCGGGAGATGGCAGAAAAACTAAAAGACAAGCGTCCCGAAGATTTACCATACAAACGATATGTGTTTATCGGATTTAATGTGTTATCGATTTCTGAGGTCAACATATTTGACCGATTAAAACAACTAGGCATTGCTGATTTTTATTGGGACTTTGTTTTGCCCGAGAAAATAGCAAATGGCAATCGTGCAGCTTATTTTATAAAAAAGTATGTAAATAAATTCCCATCTTGTTATGCTATAGATGAGCACCCACTTGAAGCATTGCCAAACATAAATATTGTTGCTGTGCCGTCAAATATAGGACAAGTAAAATATGCGACAGACTTGCTGTCGGACCTTGTAAATAATAAAATTATTGCAGATGCTGAAAATGCAATAGACACAGCAGTCGTTTTGCCTGACGAAGAATTGTTTATAGATATGCTTCACTCATTACCTCCTGAAATTGGTAAAGTTAATATTACTATGGGATTTCCATTGAAGTTAACGCCGGTGGCAACGCTGCTGAATAAAATTATATCTATGCATTTGCGGGCAAGACGTATCAAAGATGATTGGAATTTCTATTATGAAGATGTTATAAACGTATTGTCTCATCAGTTGGTTCAGGCATATGCTGCAAATGAGAGTTCCTCTATTATAGGTGAAATAGAACGAAACAGATTGTTTATGGTGCCGTCACTTTATTTGCAAAATAAATCTTCGCTAATTAAAGATCTATTTTATTCTATTGATAACCTTCATTCTATAGATGAAGTGTTTGTGTATACGTCAACATTGATACAATCTGTATTGAACAATCTGAAACAAATTAATGATGAAAAAAAGTATCTGCTGGAGGTTGGATTTCTGACAAAATACAACCATGTAATAGCGATGTTAAGACAATCTGCTACAGCTTATAAATTAACAATGTCGCAGAATACATTTTTTCATCTAATAGAAAAGATTTTATACTCAGAGGCGATCAATTTTGTGGGCGAACCATTGTGTGGATTACAGATTATGGGAGTTCTTGAAACTCGCGCTTTAAGTTTCAAAAATGTAATAATGCTGTCAATGAATGAACGTGTTTTTCCAAGAAAGCATTATACAAGATCTATGATACCGGAAATGTTGAGACGTGCATATGGGATGGCAACCATTGAATTTCAAGAATACATTTACGCTTACTATTTTTATCGTTTGATATCAAGATCAGAGAATGTGTATCTTATATATGACTCTAGGAGTGGAGGCGTAGTCTCGGGTGAAATGTCTCGTTACCTATATCAATTGCATTATTTATATCCACAAGATAATATTACTTCTACAATTGCATATTACGATATCCCATCGTTTAGAAGAGAGGGTGAACTAAAAATACATAAAACTGATGCTGTGATGGCTGAACTAATGAGGTTTAGAGCCGGAGCTGAGCATCCTCGAGCGCTCTCAGCCAGTGCATTAAAAAAATATATCAACTGTCCATTGTCATTCTATTATAGTATCATTTGCAACTTAAAAGCTGAAGATGAGGTAGAAGAACATATGGCAGAAAATACTTATGGCACAATTGTGCATTCTGTACTTGAAGGGGTATATCTGTATTTGCTCAAAGGAGCATCGCAGGTATCAATCTCACCTGATATGCTCGATGCAATGATTCATAATGAAGTGTTAATCGGACGTTTAGTCACAAATCAAATAAACAAGGAATATAATAAATTGCCAAATTTAAACGATAGCGGTGATGTTTATGAAAATTTGACGGAACTATTCGGAGAAGCTCTTATCATGAGGGACTTGATTGTTTATTTGATAAAACGTATACTTCAAGAAGAAAAAAAGAACGGACAATTTCTATATCTTGGCGCTGAAAAAGAATATAAAAATCAAATTTTGAAAATTAATGATTCTCTATCAATAAACACAAATGGAATTATTGACAGAATAGACAGAGTAAATGGCCGTTTGCGAATAATCGATTATAAGACAGGGCGTGATGAAGTATCGGTTGCATCGATACATGATTTATTTGTTGGTAGTGCAAAAAATATATCAGCCATATTCCAACTATTTATGTACAGCAACTTATATAGCCAAGTGGAAAGTTGTGATGAGCCGATTATGCCAATGATATATCGATTACGAACGGTTTCAACCGAAGGATTTGTACCTCTTAAAATTGGTGGAGTAGAGTTGTTGGATTATCGCGAATTTAATCAAGAATTTATGGCTGAATTTAAGGCAATGCTAGATGAACTATTTGACCAAGCAGTTGATTTTGCTCCAAAAGCCTTGACTAAATGTGAGTATTGTGAGTTTAAATCGCTATGCAATAAATAGAAGTATGGCCGGATTATACATACACATTCCTTTTTGTCACTCCAAATGTGCGTATTGTGATTTTTTCTCCACACCACACCACACAAAAGTATCAGATTATGTTGATGCATTAATTGCTGAACTCTCGTTGAGAAAGACCGAGTTGTCAGAGGTTATTGACACAATTTATATTGGAGGGGGTACACCGTCTATACTAACTATAAATGATTTGAATAGATTGGTTAATGCTATTCCACATGGACACCTACTCGAGTTTACAATAGAGGCTAATCCTGAAGACGTTACGCCCCAATGGGTAGATTCTATTTTAAATTTAGGAATTAATCGCGTTAGTATTGGAATTCAGTCATTTATAGATGCCGAGTTGGAAATTGTCAATCGTAGACATAACGCAGAATGTGCTGAACAAGCGTTATTGACGTTAAATAGGTGTGGCGTAGCAGAAATCAGCGGAGACTTGATTTATGGATTGCCTGGACAAACTATTGATTCGTGGCAATATTCTTTAGATAAAATAATACAATTTGAACTTACACACTTATCGGCTTATACATTGTCATACGAACCGGGAACTAAGCTATATGCTCAACTGCAATCCGGTAAAATAAAAGAATGTGAAGAAACTGACATAGAGGCAATGTATCAATATCTTATGATTGCCACACGTAATGCCGGATATGAGCATTATGAAATATCTAATTTTGCCAAACCAGGACATAGAGCTATTCATAATTCTGGATATTGGAAGTATACGCAATATCTCGGGCTAGGCGTGTCGGCACATAGCTTCGATGGCCGGTTGCGACGAGTAAATCCTATTGGGATAAATAATTATATTGAATCTATTAGACAAGGGAAAACTTATTATAAAATTGAATATGAAACTGAGCCTGAATTATATAATGATTACATAATCACAGCATTACGTACTGTTGATGGTTTAAATATTGAAAAACTATATTTGACTTTTGGTGAAAAATGGAGCGACTTTTTTTTAAAATCGGCCAGCCCACATATACATTCTGGTAAATTGATTTGCGATGACGATATTTATAGGATAGAGGAAAGTTCTTGGTTGCTATCCGATGCTGTGTTGAGAGATTTGATTTACGTAGATTAATCGTGATGATAAGGTTCTCCTCGGAGTATTGTCATTGCACGATATATTTGTTCGGTAAAAAATAATCTTACCATTTCATGTGAAAATGTCATTTTCGATAATGAAATCTTCTCATTGGCTCGCTCATATATCGCATGAGAAAAACCATAAGGTCCGCCAATAATAAAAATTAATTTTTTGCTTATGGTTATCATCTTTTTTTCAAGATATGCCGAGAATTGACGAGAGGTAAATTCCCTTCCCTTTTCATCAAGCAATACTAAAATGTCACTGGCTTGCACATTTGATAGGAATGTTAATCCTTCTAGTTCTTTCTGCTTATCTTCAGTGAGATTTTTAGTCAATTTAACGTCAGGAAGATATTTAATTTCAAAGGGTATATAGTGGTTTATACGTTTAGTAAAATTGTTAATTCCTTCTTGGAGATATTTGGCGTTCGTTTTGCCAATAACAAGCAATTCCAACTTCATGACAGATACATTTTATAAATAATAAAGGGGCACTTGGCCCCCTTGTTATTCATATAATTTTGATTATACATAACCGCGAATAATACCGCGTTTAGAGTTTCTAATAAACATGAGTATTTCGTCACGTTCAGTAGTTGCAGGTAGTTCTGCTTCTATTCGTTCGCAAGCATCGCTTACGTTTAGGCCTGACAAATAGAGATAACGATAAAATTCTTGAATGTCATGAATTTGTTCATTGGTAAAATTGCGACGTCTTAGACCTATTGAGTTGATTCCGGTATATGCAATCGGTTCACGAGCTGCTTTAACATATGGGGGTATGTCTTTGTTTATGAGTGCCCCACCCTGTATCATCACATGAGCTCCAATGTGACAGAATTGATGGCACAATGTACCTCCACCAATGACTGCATAATCGTCGACAACAACCTCACCTGCCAACTGAGTAGCATTGGATATAATAACATTGTTACCAACTATGCAGTCGTGAGCGACATGGCAATATGCCATAATAAGACAGTTGTTTCCAACTTGTGTTTTGCCTTTGGCTGCTGTGCCACGGTTTACAGTTACACATTCTCGTATTACAGTGTTATCACCAATAATGGCAACCGTATCTTCGCCTTGAAACTTTAAGTCTTGAGGAACAGCCGAAATTACAGCACCGGGGAAAATTGTACAATTTTTCCCGATTCGTGCGCCTTCCATGATAGTAACATTACTTCCAATGCGAGTACCCTCCCCAATTTCAACATTCTGTTCTATGGTAACAAAAGGGTCTATAACTACGTTACGGGCAATTTTTGCCGCAGGATGTACATATGCTAATGGTTGCTTCATATTGTGTAGATTATTTGTTTTTTACTATTTGAGCCATAAATTCACATTCTGTTACTATCTTTTCACCGACAAAAGCATATCCTTTCATCATTGCACAACCACGGCGTAATGGAGTCATGAATGATACGTGGAATATCAGTGTATCTCCCGGAACTACTTTGTCGCGGAATTTGACATTGTCAATTTTCATGAAATAAGTTGAATATTTCTCTGGCTCGTCAACAGAGCCGAGCACTAACAACCCTCCGGTTTGCGCCATCGCTTCTACATGAAGTACTCCTGGCATTACAGGCTCTTGAGGGAAATGCCCTTGAAAAAAAGGCTCATTAGAGGTTACATTCTTAACACCTACAATGTAGCTTTCACCTTTCTCAATAATTTTATCAACAAGCAAAAATGGGTAGCGATGAGGAAGAAGTTCGCGTATGCGATTTATATCCATCAGTGGTTTTACTGATGGATTGTATGTTGGCGCCTGTATATCTTGACGCTTAATTTCCTTTCGTATTTTTTTAGAAAAAGTGGTATTGATTGAATGCCCCGGTCTGGTTGCAATTATTTTCCCTTTAAGAGGTTTGCCAATTAGTGCAATATCTCCAAGCACATCGAGGAGTTTATGGCGTGCTGGTTCGTTGTCGGCAAATAAAGGGAAGTCGTTGATGTAACCATATTCTGACACATTTTTTCGGGGAACACCCATCAAATCTGCAAGACGATCAAGTTCTACTTGTTCTATGGGTGAATCATATATGACAATGGCGTTATCAAGATCACCTCCCTTAATGAGGTTTAATTTTACTAACGGCTCAACTTCTCTAACAAAAACAAACGTGCGACTTGAGCCAATCTCTGTGGCAAAATCGTCAAGAGAGTCAAGTGATGCAAACTGGTTAGTTAATACGGGTGAATCGTATGCAACCATTGTATCAATACTAAAATCATCATCGGGTAATACGACAATAGACGAATCGATTGTGTCGTCGCGTACTTCAATTTTCTGCTTTACAACATAAAAATCTTTGTCGGCATTCTGTTCTTCGATGCCGGATGCAATTATTTTTTCGCAGTATTCTTTTGCGCTGCCATCAAGGATTGGCAATTCTGGAGCATTCAACTTAATGAGGCAGTTGTCTATGCCGGCAGCGTATAATGCGGCGAGGGCATGTTCGATTGTGCTTACTGTAACTTCACCTTTGCTGATTACTGTGCCACGTTGCGTTGCAACAACATATTCAGCAAGGGCATCGATTGTAGGCTCTCCCTCCAAGTCTATACGCTGAAATTTATAACCGTGATTTTCTGGAGCCGGTAAAAATTCGGCACTAATTTGCAACCCTGTGTGCAATCCTTTACCTTGCACAGTAAATGGTGCTTTTAAAGTTTTCTGCTTAATTGCCATTATTGTATTTTTTATTTGTTTTCAGTTTTTATTAAATTTTCAATTTCAGATACTCTGTTGTATAGTTTTGTCAGATTCTTGATGTTGATTGTCTGGCGGGCAAACGAGCCATAATCTACTGCCGGATATCCCATTATACGACTATTGCTTGATACATCTTTCGGTATGCCGGACTGAGCACCAATTTGCACATTGTCGCCGACATGTATGTGCCCTGAAAAACCGACTTGACCACCAACCATACATTGTGCTCCAATTTTGGATGAGCCTGCCATGCCGACTTGGGAAGCCATAACAGTATTTTCTCCGATTTCGCAGTTGTGCGCTACTTGAATGAGATTGTCTAGTTTCACTCCTTTGTGAATGCGAGTGCTTCCCATGGTAGCGCGGTCTATTGTCGTATTGGCTCCAATCTCTACATTGTCGGCGATTTCAACATTGCCAATCTGAGGGATTTTATTATAACTGCCATTAACTGGCGCAAATCCAAAACCGTCGCTACCAATGACAACTCCGGCGTGTAAAATGCAATTGTCACCTACTTTACAACCGTGATATATTTTCACTCCGGGATAAATAATAGTATTATCTCCGATAGTAACATTGTTACCGATATATGATTGTGGATAAATCTTTACGTTTTTCCCTATTCTCGCGCCTTTCCCAATATAAGCAAAAGCACCCACATAAACGTCTTCAGTTAAAGTCACATCTTCGGCTATATATGATGGATGCTCAATCCCGGATGGATGGGATGCGGTCAACTGATTGACCATGTCAAGTAGTTGGGCTATTGTAGCATAGGGATCGTCTACGCGTATTAATGTTGCTGAGATATCCTTTTCGGGTACAAAATCACGACGAACTAGTACTACGGAACTGCTTGTTGTGTAGATATAGTTGGTATATTTGGGATTTGCCAAGAAAGACAATGCTCCAGCATGACCTTCTTCTATCTTTGCTAAAGTGTTTACCAAAACATTGCCGTCTCCTTCTACAACTCCATTGACAAGTGCGGCAATTTGGTTTGCTGAAAATTCCATTATATGCAATTATTGTATTTTATCTGATTTTTCATTTAACATACAAAGTTGCAACTTTTTTTTGAGAATTAAGGCATTAAAGAGTGTAAAAATGGCATCTAACAAAATCGGACTACGATAATTGGAAATAAAGATTTTAAGTTTCGCAAGTAAAAGATAACGTAAATAAAAAAGGCTAAAGTGTTTGAT
>CAZLUB010000032.1:0-27968 GCA_964562595.1 uncultured Muribaculum sp.
GTTGTTGATAACCAACTGACACTCTTTTGATTATTTTCGTCGAATTCACGTTAAAATAGTACATTATTCTCTGCAAGAATACTTTAGTCCTATTTTCACAAAGGTATATAAAAAATGAGAAAGTTACAAGGGAGTATTTCAAAATGCGATTAACGAGCCTATTGGTTGCCGTCGTTTCTAAATATAAATAACGGAGAACATTCCAATCGAGGCAAAGCATATAGTTGCAAATCACACTGCCTATCATATATAGTATTTTGGCCGGATCCAACTTTCAGACCTTGAGCTTCAAGCGACATGCGCGATTCCTGCAATGCCTTCTCGGGGGTGTTATTGTCATTACTCAGATGACACAGAAAGACATGCGACAGTCCGCTATTATAGATGTCAGCCAAAAAAGCCGCCGTCACCTTATTGTCAAGATGTCCATTATCATGGGCGATGCGAGCTTTCAAATATTCGGGATATGCTCCGTTGCGGAGCATATCGGCATCATAGTTACTTTCAATCATCAAGAAATTGGCTTTACGCATGTAATAGTCTGCTCGCTCTGAAATACACCCCAAGTCGGTGGCTATTACAAAAGTCCTCGAATCATGTTCTATAAAATATCCTGAATTATCCATGCCATCATGCATAACTTCAAATGCAGTAATGGTAAAATTGCCAATTGTAAACGGAATTTCTTTATAAATGTTTATATGATAGTCTTTAAGTCTACGAGACACGCTATGACGACGCATTATCCCATTTAATGCTCTCGGAGTGCTATATATTTTGATGTGGCGATGATGCCGCACTATCGAGTAAGCAAACCGCATGTGGTCGCTGTGGTCATGAGTAATGCATATCGCCTTGACGTGTTCCCAACTCAATCCATTACGTTTTAGTCCATCTCCAACGATTCCCGGTTCAACACCGGCATCAATAAGAAAGCCCTCGTTGTCATCACCCAAGTAAGCGCAATTGCCACTACTGCCACTACCAAAACTCATAAACATCAATTTTCCCGATACGGCCACACCTTTAACGGGTCCCAATTCCGTTTCTGTTTTCTTTTTGGCTTCCTTCTTCATCTGCTCGGCATACTTGGCAATATCGGGATGTATGGGCATATTTAAAGTGGGCTGCTCGATGTCATCAAACAATCCGGGACTATCAAGTGGAATATATTTAGATCGGCGTGCCATAATTTTTATAGGTAAAGAAGGAAAATCGTTGGGATTTTGTCATAGTTGTATTGCGCTTTGCTCCATTGCGACAATCTACGAGTAACGATTGATTGTCGTGAACAAGAGATATCACTGGCTACACAAAGCAACATATTCCCGGGAAGGGAGCGACACAATTCGGCTATCAACTTATTGTTGCGATAAGGCGTTTCAATAAATATTTGAGTCTGTCGTTCTCGAGAAATACGACGTTCCAATTCTTTGAGTTTTGCTACTCGCGCGCTATTTTCGATAGGCAGGTAGCCGTTGAAAGCAAAGTTTTGTCCGTTAAATCCCGATCCCATAAGCGACAACAATATGCTTGACGGTCCGACAAGAGGCACTACGTCATATCCTCGTTGTTGCGCAATTGCGACCACATCCGCCCCCGGATCAGCTATTGCAGGGCAACCGGCCTCCGAAATAATTCCCATATCGTGTCCATCCTCTGCCGGCTTCAACATTGCCGGGATTATAGCCGGATCAGTATGCTCATTCAACTCATTAAAAGTCAGATCGTCAATAACAATCGATCGATCACATTGTTTAATGAAGCGCCGTGCCGAACGCAGATTTTCTACAATAAAATGCTTAACGCTCCTCACAATTTCAATATTGTAAGAAGGCAAGACTTGATTAATAGGCGAATCGCCCATCGGCACCGGGATCAGATATATCGAGGGACGTTTATGGTTCATCTTCTCTACCCTTTTGGTTTACAAAGTTACCTAAAATCCCATTGCCGACATTGTTAATAATTGCAAAGGAGGGTAAGTGCATAAAACATCCGCAACTCCGAAAGCATATTTGCATGTAATACAAAATTTTAACATTTTTGTCATATTCCGAATATTTATATATCTTTGTCTGCATAAATTACCCTTACATTACACAACTTATTTAAGATGGATTACAGTTTTTTAGACTTTTTGACCTTGTTGGGTGCCGTAGGCCTTTTTCTTTATGGCATGAAGGTTATGAGCGAAGGTCTCCAAAAAGCCGCCGGTGACCGCTTGCGTAATATTCTTTCAATCATGACACGCAACCGCTTTGCCGGATTGATGACCGGCTTTGCGATTACTGCACTCATACAGTCGTCGTCAGCATCAACCACCATGGTGGTAAGCTTTGTCAATGCAGGATTGATGTCATTGGCACAGTCCATGGCTGTAATTTTTGGTGCAAATGTGGGTACTACTGCTACAGCATGGATATTGACCCTCTTTGGATTTAAAGTCAATATAAGCCTTTTTGCAATACCGCTGATAGGCATTGCTGTACCATTTTTATTCTCAGGAAAAAACAGCTATAAATCGATTGGAGAGACATTAATCGGCTTTGCATTCTTATTCATGGGTCTTGAGCTCATCAACAGTTCCGTTCCCGACTTGCGTAGCAATCCCGAAATCTTTGAATTCCTCCAGCATTATGCCGACATGGGATTTCTCTCTGTCATCGTATTTTTGCTTGTCGGTCTGGTTGTCACTCTTATCATACAATCATCATCGGCCATGTTTGCAATCGTCCTTGTAATGTGTAGCAAGGGCTGGATAACATTTGACATTGCATGTGCATTGGTGCTTGGTAGCAATATTGGCACCACTATCACTCCCATCATAGCTTCGCTTGGCGGTAATGTAGCCGCAAAACGATGCGCAATGAGCCATTTGCTATTCAACGTCCTTGGCACAGTGTGGGCTTTGTGTTTATTCTACCCATTTGTCAATCTCAATGAATGGATTACTGAAACACTTGGTCAAGGCGACCCAAATGCATTGTTTGGATATGTTGAAGGCATCCACGCATCACAACCCGACGTCTACAGCAACCTTACTGCCGGCACATTGCCAAGCGGCCACATAGTATCAAAAACTGTTGCCGACATGCAATTGAGTGTATCGTTTGGACTATCCATGTTCCACACCGTGTTTAATCTAATCAACCTTACGGTGATGATATGGCTGACCGACATATATGTAAAAATAGTCACACGCATCATCCCATCCAAGCGCAAAGAAGACGAAGAGTTTCAACTCAAATTTATCTCTCGCGGGTTGCTTAGCGCTTCGGAGCTCAACATCACACAAGCAGAAAAAGAACTTGACGTGTATGCCGAACGCGTGGAACGCATGATTGTGATGTCCGAAGAACTCGTGCATGCCAAAGAACGTAGCGAAGAGTTTTCAAAGATGTTTTCTCGCCTTGAAAAATATGAAGAGATATCCGACCGCATGGAACTTGAGATTGCCAACTACCTCAATCGCTGTGCCGAAGGGCGCTTGTCAAACGAAGGCAAGCTACATATATCGGCAATGCTAAACATTGTCAGCGAAATTGAGTCGATTGCCGATTGTTGCTTTGGTTGTGCTAAGATATTAATTCGAAAACAAGAAAGCGGAGTTGCGTTTAATGATTTAATATACAACAACATTGACACAATGTTTGGTTATATCAAGGGTGCTATGGCTAATATGCGTTTGCTCATTTCAGATCTTGAAAATGTCAACGAACTCGACATCATCGCATCATACAATAAAGAACGTGAAATTAATAATCTACGTAATCAATTCCGCACAAACAACATTCAAAACATCAACGACAAGGCTTATGAATACCAAGCAGGAATTTATTATATGGATATTATTTCAGACTTGGAAAAGATGGGAGATTACATCATAAATGTTGTTGACTCAGTAAAAGAACAATTTCGCCGTCGTAAACCGTAACAACAAATCAAGTTAAATCATAAATGAAGAAGCCGCCTCAATGTCTGGGCGGCTTCTTTTGCATTGCTCTTTTATGATATAAACATTACTCGATAATTATATCAAATTGATCATACTCGGCTGTTCGCCAGGCGATGTGTTGTGTTCGGCGAGATAATGCAAACAAAGGCGAGAATGTCCTGACACCAATAGTTTTTCCATCGGGTTTAAATTCAAGAATACGAAGCCAACAATCACCTCCATTTCCATTCCAATCGCCATCTCCATGTTGAGAGTTAAACATCATCTGCGGTATCTCACGACCATCTTCTGCCTTATCTATGCGAAAAGAACTTGTCGGTTTATAGTTAATATCATCTTCATCGCCAGTTATCTTAGGTGCATCGCCGGTGTGCCCACAGAGCACCAAACATATGTTTTTAGACGGATATACCAATTTTTGCCACACAGCCTCGGCCCAGTTACAAGGCGACAAGGTATACCCCTCTTTTACTATGCGTTCGCCTTTGGTGTTTAACCACGAGTGAGTTAACACAATCACTTTGTGATTGCGGTATTTCTCTGACTCTGTAAGTTTCTTGGCCCATTCGATTGCCTCATCACGAGGAGCAAACTCAAATGTAATTACAAGCATTTTTTCCCAAGGCCCACCATCAAACTCATAGGCCGAATTTTCCATTGTGTGTACACCTTGAAAATTAGGGCATGTCGACACCAACGTTTTTTCCCACATTATGTTTCGCTCGGGACGAATAAATTCGGGAGCAATAGTGTGGCGATCGGTAGCCGTGATGTGACCTATGTCATGATTGCCTTGAGCAACCACATAAGGCAACCGATTGTCGAGACGACTTAATGCTCGTGATACAGCCTCCCATTGTTGGCGACCGGTCTGATCTCCATTTTTGTCATTTGGGATAGGCCCATATATCTGTTTGCCGGTGTGTTCCACCATGTCACCGGTAAATAAAGCCGCCTTAATATTTAGTAAATCTATATTTTGAGCTATCCACGCTGTTTGTAAGTCAAATAGAGGTTGGTTGGCCGCAAATTTTGTATAGCTCTGTGGGTCAGGAACCAAAATCATGGAAAACGAGCCCTGTTCTTGAAGCTCAGGATAGACCGGAATTTGTGGCACCCCGTTGCGACTTTGTGCACCAAGAGAAGCAACCACAAAGATGGTTGCAAAAAAAATTGACAATCGTTTCATACTATAATACTATTTGCTTTTTATGGTAAATGGCTTGTTGGAAAAGCTTTCTTGCACATCAATGGCCAGTCGACCATCATCATCAAGTCTGAATTTTAACAATAACGACGTAATCCAATTGGTATAATGTATTTTAGTCGTCAGCATTTCATCCTGCCAAGCATAACACGACCCAGTAAAGAACGGTCGGGACAATGTTGAAAATCTACTTTCCACAATGATGGAATAATGAGGAGTGCCGGCAAGTTGAGATGTAATCCACTCTTTATAACCCATTTCAATTGTAGACTTATTGTTGTCATTATCTACATATTCAAGGCTAATATTATTATCTCTGCGATTTAGTTTTATAGATTTCCATTCGAGACGATTTTCCTCAAGTACAAACTTCTTGCCAAATATTTTCTTTGACAAGTTATTATCACGCTCTCCGTCCAATACCGGCAAAGATGCCGTTGCCTCATAGTCGGTCCATGCTTTTATCGCATCAGGCGTCGTATCGATTTCCCAACCCATGCAGTGTTTCACAATTGTGTTCCAAAAGTAATTGCGTTCTGTGATTCCATTGCTACGGGCACATTCGTTAAGCACAATGACCATATCTTTTTGTGGCACGGTAATTATATATTGTCCATATGCGCCATCGGCACGCCATGCACCAGGATAATCACTCAGCCACATCTGATAACCATAGTCACTATAACGATCTATAACATGGGTGGTCATCATCTCGTTCATCCACTTTCGCGACACCAGCTGCTTACCCTGCCACTCTCCTCGATTTAGCAACAGTTGTCCGAATATGGCTTGCGACTCGGCACTAAGATATAATCCCCAACCTCCTACGACAATACCTTTGGGACAATGCTCCCACTCTGCATCAAATATTCCCATCGGATGAAATACACGCTCATTGAGAAGTTCAAGCGTAGTTTTGCCTGTGATTTTCTGTATTACAGCCGACAACATGTAAGTCGCCATTGAATCATAGGCAAACTTTTCTCCCGGCTTATTAACAAGTGGTCGCGACAGATAATTTTTCACCCAATCTTCTTTAGCCGCACGAATGTCAGTCTCAACCTTGAACCCGGCACGCATTGTGAGGAGATCTTGAATTCTCACCCCTTTAATGTATGTAGCATATTCAGGGAAAAATTTCGCCAACTCATCATCCACACTCAACAGTCCGTCATCGACCAATAGCCCCACAGCCGTAGCCGTGAAAGTCTTAGATACAGAGTAAAGTGTATGCTTATACTCTGCTTTATAGGGCTTTGGATGCATCTCACACACCACTTTTCCTCCAACGGTGACTATAAGATGATGAGGCTCTGTCAGTTTGCTCTGCAGTAATGAATCATACAAAAGAGTTACTTGATGAGGATCAATCCCTACCGCTGAAGGTGCCACTCTCGGCAATCGAGTAGCACTTTGCACACTCTGACAAGCTACAGCCAGAATCACCATGCACAATAGTCTTGCAATCTTAATAAATTTCATAATATTATATTTAGGTTTGATTATGTTATAACACAATACAAAGATAAGGAAATATCTTTATAAGAGCGACATCAAAACCGGATTTTATATGACCAGCCACATGCCACGTTAGATATGGCAACACAAGCACTGCGTCACATACGACACTCTATGATTATAATATCAACCGCGACTGCCTACTAGTTTTGTAAATGCAACCGGTATAGGCGTATAAAACGACATTTCTTTGCGAGTCGACGGATGGATAAACCGCAAAGTTTGAGCATGAAGTGCCAGACGGTGTATTGGACTCGACTTTGCACCATATTTACGATCGCCGGCAATAGGATGTCCGAGATCTTTGAGATGCACACGTATTTGGTTCTTTCGACCTGTATCAAGTTCTATTTCAAGCAAAGAATAGCCATTGCCCGATGAAAGCACCTTGTAGCGCGTAATAGCCAATTGCCCTTTCTGCGGATCATCTGTTGAATACACTTCAAACTGAGAAGTTTCAGCCAAATAACTGCGTATTTCTCCACATTTTTGTTCAGGACAGCCTTCTACTACAGCAAGGTATTTGCGATTCAACACCATATTGTTCCAATTGTGCTGCATGGCATCCTTAGCCTCTTCATTCTTGGCCATCATCATCAGCCCTGATGTGTCACGGTCGAGACGATGTACTATAAACACCTTATTACGCGGATTATGCCACTTTAAGTAATCACGCACTATCGAATAGGCTGTTCCATCCTTAATTTTATCAGTGCCCATGGAAAGCAGGCCATACCCTTTATTGATAACTACAATATCATCATCCTCATATACAAGTTTCACACGTCGATGATAGAAGACCCTGAATTCACGAGTAAGATTTATTTTCACTTCATCACCCTCATTAAGCACTGTATCAAACTGAGTTGTCGGCACTCCATTTACAGCTACTTGATTGTGCTTTAATAATTCTTTAATTGAAGTGCGTTTGCGATGTGGCATTGTATCGATGAGGAACTGCATCAATACACTCCCTGAGACAACCGGATATGTCTCAATCACATCAGGACGAAACGGAGCATTATGTGCTCCCGGCTTATGAGCAAGACGTTTATACATTTTTATCTATTTATATATGATAGTAACTTTATCATAATTTAGTTAATTGCCTCAGCCAATTGAATTAACGCCCTACGTATTGCACACCGTGGTTCTCCCACATTCAATCGCATAAATCCGACTCCTTCTGCGCCAAACATAGCGCCATCATTAAGCGCTAGATGTGCTTTGTTGACAAAAAGGTCCACCAACTCGGATTGAGATAGTCCCAGCCCTCTGCAATCAAGCCACACAAGGAATGAAGCTTGAGGACGTATAACTTTAATTTGAGGTATTCTTTCTGTGATTAATCTTTCCACTTCGGCCACATTGCCTTCGATATACTTCAATAGTTGGTCAAGCCATTCTTCTCCATCATTATATGCAACCTCGGTTGCAACCATAGCCATAAATGTAGGAGCATTAAACTCATTGACCGACAACCATTTATAGAACAGCTCTCTCAACGCAGGATTCTTAATTACACACCAAGAACTTACTAATCCGGCAATGTTAAATGTCTTGCTGGGAGCGCTGAACGCAATCCCAGTTTCCGCTGCTTCGGGGCAACAGCTAAGATATGGGAAGTGTGGCTTTCCATAAAGCATCAAGTCGGCATGAATTTCATCACTCACCACAACTACTCCATACTTCTTAGCCAAATGCGCCACACGTTGCAATGTCTCATTATCCCATTGTATTCCGGCAGGATTGTGGGGATTACACAAAATCATCATTTTAGGTCTGCTGTTGCAGAATATTGACTCCAACCCATCCAAGTCCATTTGATAATTCCCATCGGCACCAAGCACCAAAGGATTGGTCAACAATTTTCTGCCATTACCCTCCGTAACCATTTTAAACGGGTGATACACAGGTGGCTGAATTACGATTTCATCACCGGGGTTTGAAAAAAAGTTTATAGCAAACCCAAGGCCTTTCACTACACCCGGAATATATGTAAGTTCTTCACGGGTCACAACCCACCCATGTCGACGTTTCAGCCAATCTATTATTGATTGCCAATAACTATCAGGAACATTTGGATAGCCATAAATCGGATGCTTTATACGATCATTCAGTGCCTTAGTTATTTCTGGACACACTGCAAAGTCCATATCGGCAATCCATAAAGCAGTCAAGTCTTTGCGTCCAAACATTTCCTTCAGTCCATCAACCATCATTGCGCCTGTTCCGGAACGTGATATCTCATTATCAAAATCGTATTTTTTCATGAAGTAAGTTTTGGTCAGTTTTTATTAGGTGGCACCCTGTTGTATTTTTTTTGCAAATATACGATTTTTATTGCCAACTTTTCCATTTTTTTCAGTAAGTTTGTAATTGTGCTTATTGTGTACCAAGCACTTTATTTCTCATTGTAAAAACATATACACCCTTGACTGACAATGGCGATAAATACCGACAACAAGATAAAGCTCACCCCTGAAGAAGAAGACCGTCTGGTTGAACAAGCGTTTCAAGACGTGCTTAATGGCTACCTTGCAAGTAATCATCGTAAAAAAGTCGAAATTATCGAAAAAGCTTTTCACTTTGCTAAAGAAGCACACAAAGGAATCCGTAGACGCTCTGGAGAACCATACATCCTACATCCGATAGCCGTAGCAAAGATTGCCAGCCAAGAGATGGGCCTCGGCTCCACTTCAATATGCGCGTCTTTGCTTCATGATGTGGTCGAAGATACCGAATACACCATTGAAGACATCGAAAGCCATTTTGGGAAGAAAATAGCTCAACTTGTAGCCGGACTCACAAAAATATCAGGAGGCATATTTGGTGACAAAGCATCGGCGCAAGCCGAAAATTTTCGCAAGTTGCTACTTACGATGAGCGAAGACATCCGTGTCGTGCTGCTTAAGATGGCCGACCGTCTCCACAACATGCGCACCCTTGGGTCAATGGCCCCTAACAAGCAATATAAAATCGCCGGAGAGACCCTTTATGTTTATGCTCCTTTGGCTCATCGGCTTGGTCTTTTTGCCATAAAGACCGAATTGGAAGATTTAAGTTTCAAATATGAACATCCGGCTGCATATGAGCGCATCAGCAAACAGATAGAAGCCACTGAAGCACGACGGTCTGCAGTCTACAATGACTTTTCAAGCCCCATTTCCCAAAAATTGGAAAAGATGGGATTAAAGTTTGAAGCAAAAGCCCGATTAAAATCGGTCTATTCAATATGGCGTAAAATGGAGACCAAGCATATTCCATTTGAAGAAGTATACGACCTTTATGCCATGCGCATAATCTTTGATTGCGACGATCCAGAAAAAGAGAAATCAATATGCTGGCAGATATACGCAGCTATCACAGACCTATATCGCCTACATCCCGAAAGAACACGTGACTGGATAAGCACCCCAAAAGCCAATGGATATCAAGCTTTACATCTGACCGTAATGGGAACCGATGGCAATTGGGTAGAGATTCAGATACGCTCACGTCGCATGGACGAAATTGCAGAACTTGGATTTGCCGCCCATTGGAAATACAAAATTGGCGAAGGAGAAGAAGAAAGCGAATTAAATGCTTGGCTCTCGACCATCAAAGACATACTTGACCATCCCGAACCCAATGCAATCGACTTTCTGGGCACATTAAAACTCAACCTATTTGCTTCTGAAATAGTGGTTTTTACCCCCAAAGGAGAATTACTTACATTGCCCAACAACTCAACCGTTTTGGACGTAGCTTTTGAGCTACACTCCGAAATCGGCATGCACTGCATTGCCGGCAAAGTTAATCACAAGTTGGTGCCATTGAGCCACCGTCTACGATCAGGCGACCAAGTGGAAGTACTTACATCTCAGTCGCAAACGCCCAAAGCCGAATGGATTAATTTCCTTGCCACGGCCAAAGCAAAGACCCGATTAAGAGGTGCTTTACGCAAAGAGCAACAACCAATCATCGATAACGGAAAAGCGTTGTTTGAAACATTCCTATCCGAACAAAACATAACCGACTCCAATGAAGTTCTGACCAAAATACTCGGTCAATGCCGACTTCAAAATCGAGAAGAGTTATATCTTGCTCTCGGCAGAAACGAGCTTAAACTTACTCCGGCGATGGTGAAAGCAAAAAAACAAGACAGCGACTCTATTTTCACCAAAACATGGCGCACTCTTACCGGTAAGAAGGTTGCAAAATCGGCAGGATCCGATACTCACAAGCCAAAAATCAATCCAAAAGAAACATACGTTCTGCATTATGATGACAATGGGTCCAACTTTATCATTTCAGACTGTTGTCACCCAATACCCGGAGATGATGTCATGGGATGGATTAATGATGATGAAAACGTAGAGGTACATGCTCTTTCATGTCCAAGAGCACAAGTATTAAAAACAAGTTATGGTCCACGCATAGTATCAACACGATGGGACGCTCCAAAAGCTCGTTTCCTTGCAAACATACGCATCGAAGGCATCGACCGACAATGCATACTTCAAGAGATCATTCACATGATTTCAACCATTTTGGCTATCGATATTCGCAAGCTCAACATTGAAGCCAAGAATGAAGTATTTCACTGCGATCTATCAGTCATGGTCAATGACACCAATATCGTCACTGAATTATGCAACAAAGTAAAACGCGTAAAAGGAGTAAAACGGGCAAGTCGCATCGACTAATCCGGCACTTCAAACGTTAAATAACATATATTGTAACAACCGATGAAAAAAATATTCTCAAGAAACAATATAATACGCACAATGCTGTTTATCATTGCAGGAGCAGTAATCGTGTGGCTATTGCCTCGAGAAGGCCGAGATGGTTACACTTATGAGATGGGGAAGCCTTGGGCATACTCTCTTCTAACTGCACCTATCGATATGCCTATATATCTTGACACCATCAGCGAGCACAAGCTAAAGGACAGCATAGAAGCCTCGTTTATACCTGTTTACATGCACGACATAGACGTACGCAACAAGGCTATAACAAACTTGACAAATAGTATTAACTCAACCGCCGGCATCACATTAAGTTTAACCGAAAAAAGACACTTGATTGCCACCGTCAACAATCTTTATGAAGATGGCATAGTCGATGCCGACACTTACAAAGATGTTTCCTCAGGATTACTGCCTAATGTACGTTTTATTCAAAACAACACTGCCGTATTAGTACCCACTGCTCGGTTTCTTTCTGCTCGAACTGCATATGCACGTCTTGACAGTATCCTTGCAAACGATAACTTCCGAAAAGCTATAAAATTGTCACATCTATCAGAATACATAGTTCCAAACATCAAATTAGATTCCATAGCTAGCAAACGCCTGCATGACGATGCCGTACAAAAAGCAATGGCTCCAATAGGAGTAATCCAGAAAGGGGAACGCATCATAGATAAAGGTGATATCGTAAGCCCCCAACTATATCGATTGCTACAGACCTACGATGAGATCAGTTCCCATCGTTCAGTCATGAAAGTTGACAAACACCATTATCCTATTGTAGGACAATCACTCTATGTCATAATACTCCTTACAGTATTATATTGTTACTTCCACTTTTTCCGCAGGCGCATATTCCAGAGCATGAGATCCATGGTGTTTATAATGTTGCTATTATGTGCGTTTCAAATCATGGCCTTTATTATGCATGACACATTCCGCAACGGATTGTATCTAATGCCATTCACCGTTGTGCCAATAATAATGGTCATATTTTTTGACGGTCGGTCGGCATTTTTCATGCATGTCGCGCAAGTGTTGCTGTGCTCAATGGTTGCAACATTTCCTCTCGAATTCATTTTCTTGCAATTAGTTGCCGGGACCGCGGCAATCAATTCACTCAAAGAACTTACCCGCCGTTCTCAATTGGTAGCCACAGCCTTATGGGTGCTTTTGGCTTACAGCATATCATATGCGACATTGGAAATCGTGCAATTGGGTACACTCGACAAGATTTCATGGCGCATGTTTGGTTGTTTTGGCTTAAATGCCGTGCTAATATCGTTCACCTATGTGCTTGTGTTTGTGCTTGAGAAAATATTCGGGTTCGTTTCATCTGTCACACTTGTCGAATTGAGCGACATCAACAATCCGGTATTAAGAGAATTATCAGAAGAATGCCCGGGCACATTCCAACATTCCATGCAATTGAGCAATCTTGCATCAGAAGCAGCTCATCGCATCGGTGCTAATGTGCAATTGGTACGCACAGGAGCTCTATATCACGACATCGGCAAAATCAACAATCCGGCATTTTTTACCGAGAACCAACATGGAGTCAATCCTCATGACTCACTCAGCCCTCAACAAAGCGCTCGCGTGGTAATCAGCCATGTATCCGATGGACTTAAAAGAGCTGAAAAAGCAAAATTGCCACAGATGATACGCAATTTCATCACAGAACACCATGGTCTTGGAAAAGCAAAATATTTCTACACCACATATTGCAACACTCATCCAAACGAAGAGGTGGATGAACAGTTGTTTACCTACCCAGGGCCAAATCCCCGCTCGCGAGAGACGTCCATCTTGATGATGGCCGATGCCGTTGAAGCCGCATCTCGCTCACTCCCCGAACATAGTCCTGAAGCTATATCTTCACTGGTCAACCGCATTATCGATGGACAAATTGCCGATGGCTTACATAATGACTCCACAATTTCTTTTCATGATGTAAAGATTATCAAAGAAGCCTTCATCGAGCGCTTGCGCACTATGTATCATGCACGTGTAAGCTATCCCACTCTCAATTCGGTTTCCAAATAACCCTCTCGACAATGGTTGACATACTGCTAATAATATTAGGGATAAGCGCACTTGCCATGGCATTGTTTATCACTATTCGCCCATTTGCTCCGGGAGCCTTATTGGCCTATTCCGGCCTATGGTTGTTTTCATGGAGTGGCATTATTCATCCATCCACAATGTTACTTACGTCTTGGGGTATTGCCACCGGAATCGTAGTTGCAATAGAGCTGATGTTACCAACAGCAGTAGCAAAGGCGACCAATGGGATGGGATTCATTGCCGTTGGAGCATTGGCCGGAACTATTGTCGGTATGGTAGGACTCAACTATGGCTGGATGATAGTAGGAGCAGCAGCAGGCTCTCTATTGGGATGCATAGCTTACACACGCACACCCTCAGGACAGAAATTGCGATTTCCGTCTTCGCAATTTATTCAGTATCTTTGTGCAAAAGGACTTCCAACAGTCGTAACAATGAGCATGATAGGGATTTCCATTATGCTCATAATTCTCGAAAATTATCCAGGATTTGCGCTTGAACGACTGTAGTACAACCATTTACGACTTTACTATGCAGAAATTAATATTATTTTTATTATTCTCTTTGGTATCACTCGCCACTACCGACATGCAGGCCTCTGCTCGTGACAAAAAACTAAAACCAGAGAAGCCCGACATGGAAAAAATCAAAAAAGAGGTTAATGATTCCAAGTCAAAATATTATTATCCCAAGTTAATGGAGATGTACGAGGCCAACGACACAATAATGCGACTTGAGGACTTTAGATATCTATATCTCGGGTATATATTTCAAGAAGATTACGATCCATACAGGCGTAGTGAGTTTGGCAAACGAGTAGAAGAACAATACTACAAAACCGACCACACCAAATCGGAATGTGACTCAATAATCAAATATGCCGAAATGTCATTGAAAGACGACCCTTTCGACTTGCGCCAAATGACTTATCTTATTTATGCCTACCGCACGAAGCAAAAAATCAATCTGGCCAAGATATGGCAGTATAAACTAAACCATCTAATTGAAGCCATTGTTTCTACCGGCACCGGACTTGATGCAGACAATGCTTGGATTGTCATCAACCCCAAGCACGAATACGACATAATCAATTTCCAAGGCTATGTAGCCGAATCACAGAAATTTGAGCCACCTCATTACGATTACATCTCAGTAAAGCCAAAAGACGAAACCGATGCCACTAAAGGATTTTATTTTAATATTTTATACATCCTTCAAGAATATTACAGGAAACACCCTGAATAATAAGGCTACCAATACAGAGAAGTTGCATATTGTAAAAATAATCTAAACTTCAATTTGCCATTGTTATGGGAGATAAGATAAAAAACAGCGTTGCATGGAGTCGGCGTTATCTATCGCTGACTCTTATTGTCGTCATCGCTTTTGTATTGTTTGTATTGTTTTTCAACGAAAATTCCGTAATGAAATCTATTGAATATACCAAACAGATAAATGAGTTGAAACGACAAATTGACAGCAATCGCGACTCTTTTGAACTATACCGTTCACTCAACCATAGTCTGGAAACCGATCCAGAGACAATGGAACGCATCGTAAGGGAACGTTACCACATGCAACGCGAAAATGAAGACGTATATATCGTAGAGTAAATCACATAAAATTTGCTAATTATGACACAACACAATCCGACCACAAGTTCATCTCGCAACACTTGGCAACACATTGTCACAGTAGGCATGCTCATGATAGTTGTGGCAACCCTCATGCCTATATTTGACATAGGCACCCCTTATTTTCGTTATGTTTATGCGACAGGAGCCATCATGACATTGATAGGGCGCATAATGACACCATATAAAGGCGATATTTTCAGAATCAAGCGATTATACCGCATCGAGTTTTGGTCGGCAATTTTTTTCTGCACCGCAGCATTTTTCATGTTTTATCCGAGTGCCGGAGCAACCGATTGGCTAGCATTCACACTTGCCGGTGGCTGTTTGTTGATTTACACTTCGATTGCCATTCCTCGAGCTGAACGAAAAGCCACACAAAATCAAAAATAGGTTAAATCTCTGCTTTTCACGCGATTTTGCAGTTTTTGATCCTAATTTGGCATTGGATTCAATCGCTAATTCACGTGGATTTAGTAATTTTGTCATCGCAATGGGATATAACCTTTCTATAGATCAAGGCAACTCAGCTGCCAAAGTGGCGTTATTCGATGGGCATGAACTTATCGAAACATGGCGTTGCGACAACACTCTTAACGCCAATATTATTGGCGACATAATCGCCAATAGAGAAATCGATGCGGCAATATATTGTGCCGTAGCCGGGCACGGTGAGGAATCTATAGTAACTCTACGCGGAATAGCCAAAAGAGTATATGAGTTAACATCTTTATTGCCTCTTCCAATATCGGTAGATTATGCATCTCCATCGACCCTCGGCCGTGACCGCATAGCAGCAGCTGTAGGCGCTTGGACACAACATCGAGACAAAGACATTTTAGTGGTTGATGCAGGCACTGCTATTACCTATGACTTAGTGTCAGCCGATGGTCATTTTATTGGAGGCAATATAGCTCCCGGCCTTTGGATGCGTGCAGAGGCATTACATCGCATGACCGATCGACTCCCATTGGTCGACGTAGAATCGCCTGGAGATGTACCATTGTGGGGCTCAGACACACAATGTGCCATATTATCCGGAGTGGTCAGAGGTGCCGTTGGCGAATTGACCTATTATCACTCACTACTCCCTGCCGGAGCAAAAGTGATACTCACCGGAGGAGATGCCATGCGTTTAGCCTCATTGGTCGACTTTGAGGTTGAAACCGACCCATTATTAGTAAATAAAGGATTAAACAGCATATTATTATATAATGAGAATTTTTAAAAACACCATAGCCGTGATGCTGACTGCAATAGTCGCTCTCGGACTACAAGCACAAAACACAATGAGCCCCTATTCCAAATATGGCTACGGCATGCTAAGTGACAACGCTTCAGCCTCGCAACGTGCAATGGGGGGTGTAGGTTACGCGATGAGTTCCGGTCGACAAATCAACGTCATGAATCCGGCCAGTTATGCCTCTATTGATTCTTTGACATTCTTATTTGACATGGGTATTGCCACCACAACCATGTGGTCGTATGAAGGTGGGAATTCCGGCAAAAACTTTGGTGGAGGTTTGGACTATTTAACCATGCAATTCCCATTAGGCAAATATATGGGAGCAAGTGTCGGATTATTGCCATTTTCATCGGTAGGCTATTCATTCGGTTCTGAGATAGAACAAGGTTACGACTCTCGCTCCGGAACAGGAGGCATCAACCAACTATACGCCGGCGTAGCAGGAAGACCATTCAAAGGATTTACAGTCGGCATGAATATCAGTTATCTGTTTGGCACTACACTAAACGACACTTATGCTATCACAAACGATGGAACGACATCATTATTTGAAAGAGTCGTTCAAGTGCGTGATTATAGATTGCAATTTGGGCTACAATACTATTATCCCATCAATCGCAATAACCAAGTAGGAGTCGGACTTACATACTCTCCAGGCAAGTCACTGCATGGTAACACATGGGGAGTATACTACGACATAAATTCCGACACCCAACCCGACACTATCGGATACACCAAGATGAACGATAAATATTCATTGCCCGATACTTGGGGTTTTGGAATAAGTTATCAATATGACCAAAAATTATTAGTAGAAGCAGATGTCACTTACCAACCTTGGTCTAAAGCAAAATATGCCGCATTGGAATATTTTGAGGAGACCACGTTTGACGACCGCTGGAAAGTTGCATTAGGATTACAATTTCAACCTAAATCAAGAGGCAACTACGTGCAACGCATCAACTATCGAGCAGGAGCGTTTTACACTCACGACTACCTCAATATAGGAGGGAACAATGTGAGGGAGTATGGAATAACAATGGGATTTGGATTGCCAACACCGGCAGCAAGAACACTTATCAATCTTGGCTTTGAATGGCGACGTCGACAAGCCAGCCCGGCCGCCCTCATCAAAGAAGACTATTTCAACATCACTCTTGGCATGAACATCAATGAGTTGTGGTTCTGGCAAAGACGGATTAATTAATCAGGCATAGTGCAATTCCATTTTTTTAGACATATTTCGGGATTAAGGTTGTTGCCATTGGCAACAGCCTTGAGTTTTGTGGGGATATCTGTTGTTGGATGTAATGACGAGAAAAGCACAGACGTCGTTCATCGCGAAATCAACAGCGAGATAGTTCCAACAATGATGACACGCAATGTAGAAACAATGATTAGTGACTCAGGGATTACCCGTTACCGCATCACAACTCCAATGTGGCTTGTATTTGAAGACGCCAAAGAACCCCGTTGGAGTTTTCCCGAAGGAATGTATCTTGAAAAGTTTGATATGCAATTTCGCAGTGACGCATCTATCATTTGCGACTCGGCAACATATCTCAGCAACAAAAAGCTCTGGAGACTTGACGGCAACGTCAACATATCCAATGTGCAGAATGAAAAATTTCTAACACAACAGATATTTTGGGATCAACGCAGTAAAAAAGTCTATTCCGACTCATTTATACATATCGAAAAAAGCGACCGCATCATTGAAGGCTATGGATTCATATCCAACGAATCAATGACCAACTACACAATCAACAAGCCATCGGGGATTTTCCCAATGAGCAGTCTACACAAGAGCAAAGCTGATAGTACGGCAAACGACTTGCAATCCGATACAACTATGCTCAAAGACTCCACGTCCACTCCAACCACACGACAATCACGCCGACCGGCTGTAACCCGGCCTAAAAAATACTAAAGATTTGTCTCCACGACGATAAATTTTATATCATAATCATACTTACGATATATACTAAATGGCATCTTGGCTGATTATAGCATTAGTTTCATTAATATTCTCGGGATTGTTCTCGGGCTCGGAAATAGCATTCATCTCGTCAAATCGCGTACAACTTGAGATAGACATCAAGAAGGGCGGATTAATCAATCGCATCATAAACCAATTTTATAAAAACCAGGATTTGTTCATCTCCACCATTTTGGTCGGGAACAACATCATGCTTGTAATATATGGCATGGGAGCTGCCGCTTTGTTAGAGCCTTGGCTCGAAGCGCTATACCCCAACGAAGTCTTTGTGCTTGTGATGCAGACACTCATATCCACTCTAATCATTCTACTAACAGGTGAATTTTTCCCAAAAGCGATATTCCGCATTAACCCCAATTCTTCATTGCGATATTTTGCATTGCCTATATACATATTCTGGATTACGCTTTACCCTATTGCCAAATTCACTTCTTGGCTTTCTACTGCATTAATGCGCCTATGCGGCATACACAATGAAGGGAAATCATCAATGGGCATGCTATCTATCGGAGACCTCAACCGATACATTGAGACAACTATAGATGAAAGCGACAACAACGCGCTTGTGGAAAATGAAGTTAAAATCTTTCATAATGCAATCGATTTCTCATCTACGCACTTAAAAGACTGCATGACCCCAAGAAATGAAATGTATGCGGTGGATATTGATACAACTACTCGCGACGAACTATCAAGAATGTTTACTACAACTGGTCGCAGTAAGATCGTAGTATATCGTGACGACATTGACAACGTTCTCGGCTATATTCATGTAAGTGAACTATTTGATAGCACCAATAACTGGAAGGAAGCAATTAAGCCTGTATTATTTGCCCCTGAGACTTTGATGGCCAACAAGATGATGCGTCGATTGCTGTCGGAAAAAAAGTCTATGGCCGTCGTTATAGATGAATTTGGCGGGACTGCCGGATTGGTAACACTTGAAGATTTGGTTGAAGAGATATTTGGAGACATACAAGATGAACACGACAACAATCGACGCTTGACAGCTCGCATAATATCACCGGGAGTATATGAATTTTCAGGTAGATGCGAAATTTCCAATCTCCGCGATAACTACAGCCTCGACATTCCTGAAGATGACGAATATTTAACTCTCGCAGGATATATTTTATCGGAAACCGGAGCCATCCCGGATGAGGGCGACACCATTGTACTTGGCAACTTAACGTTCTCAATCATAAAAAAATCAGCTACACGCATCGAGTTGGTACGCGTAACAAAAGTCGACGACACGTGTGAAGATTAGCACCTTTCACAACAACAAAAACTTCACTTGCCATTCAGATTCCCTATACAATTGTGAATATTTGTGGATTTTATTAACTTTGTCAGTCGAATCAACCAACATTCTATAAATGGATATAAAACAATCGATGCGCGACATATTAGAGCGCGAAAGCAACGCCATAATGCAGATACCGGTTACTGATGACTATGACAAAGCCGTTGAACTCATTATTGAACATGTACACCATAAACATGGCAAAGTCGTTACTTCAGGAATGGGAAAAGCCGGACAGATTGCCATGAACATTGCAACGACGTTCAGTTCAACCGGCACTCCGGCTGTAAATCTTCACCCATCTGAAGCCCAACATGGCGATCTTGGCGTATTGCAACCAAATGACGTCATATTGTTAATCTCCAATTCCGGCAAAACGAGAGAAATTGTAGAGTTGGTAGATTTAGCCCACAATCTCCACCCACAAGTACCTCTAATTGTCATCACTGGCAATCCGGAGAGCGAATTGGGCAAAATGGCCGATGCCGTATTGTCGACCGGAGGTGCTCCTGAAGTATGCCCATTAGGACTTACCCCTACCACATCAACAACGATGATGACCGTGATTGGAGATGTACTTGTGGTCAACGTCATGCGCCAATCCGGATTCACAGTCCATGATTATGCACTACGTCATCATGGAGGATATTTGGGGCATAAATCTCGCAGTCAGGACAACCAACCGGGAGCTCCAACTAACTAACCATTGCCAATCAATCACCATGCGTAAAATCATTGCCATAGGCGAATGTGTCCTTGACGTGTTATTTCGCGACAATCATCCGGTTGCATCATTTCCAGGCGGAAGATTGCTCAATGCCGCAGCAATGCTTGGCTCTGAAGGGCATCAAGTCTATTTTGTTGGTGAAGCAGCACGCGACCATGTTGGAGATATCATAGTCGAATATCTATCAAGCAAAGGAGTCAACGTACAATCAATCGACCGATACACCGATGGGGTCACACCCACATCATTAGTTTTTGTCGGAGATAACAGCAAAACATCTATACGCCATGAGCGTTATCCGGCCGAAAGTTTTAATGTCGTGTGGCCACGAATCGACAGCAATGACATTGTTATTTTTGGCACATTCTATTCTCTTGAAGAACGCGTCAGGACTCGCTTGTTTGAGATTGTAAAATATGCCGCAGAACGTGGAGCAATAATCATTTACCTTCCGGGATTTTCGCCCGAATTGACCAATCGCATTACACGCGTCAAACCTGCCATTTTAGAGAATTTTGAAGTTGCAGACTTGGTTATAAGTCGTAGTCGCGACCTACAAACTATATTTGGCGATGACAACGACGATAGTTGCTACAATAACCACATGCGTTTTTATTGTTACAACATGATAAATGCCGACAAAAACGCATGCCGACTTCGCCTATATGCTCGCGATAAAAAACAAGAAATCGCCTTCACCCTTTCAGACAATCCACTTATTTGGAATGCCGGAATCGTCGCCGGCTTGGTCAATTACATAGCGACCAACGGCCTGTCACGAAATGACATCCTCAATCTAACTTCCGACGACATTTCCGGAATGCTATCGGAAGCTTCAAAATGGAGCAAAAAGAGACCCTCCGATAATATCCCGACAAAAATATAAATAAATTGGCTGTGATTTACTGCATATTTATGCAACACACTTCAAAATCGATATACTATTCACTAAATATCAGCTACCCATTTAATTCAAAACAATATGTCTACAGCATTGTCTACAGGAGCTCCACAAGGAGTATTGCCCAAAGTTGAAAATATGAGAGTTGCCATTGTTGCAGCCGAATGGAATGGACACATCACAGATGCTCTGACCCGGGGCGCAACACAATTGTTTAAACAAGAAGGCATCGACTATGACGTATATCATGTGCCCGGAGCTGTAGAACTTACTTTTGCGGCATCACAACTCATCGAAGCAAGTATATACGATGCCATCATCGTATTTGGATGCGTGATTAGAGGTGGAACTCCACATTTTGACTACGTATGCCAAAGCGTCACTCAAGGGATAACTTCTCTCAACGCCGATTGCGATATACCTGTAATATTCGGAGTTCTTACAGTCGACAATGAGCAAGATGCGCTTGACCGTGCCGGAGGACAACTCGGCAACAAAGGCACTGAAGCCGCCGAAGCAGCAATAAAAATGCACCATTTTGTTTGCAAGGTAAAAGATATTTAGCTAACTTTGCACCGCTAAATAGGCTTGGGCGAATACCAGAGTGGCCAAATGGGGCAGACTGTAAATCTGCTGGTTTATACCTTCGGTGGTTCGAATCCATCTTCGCCCACAAGTCAACATGCGGAAGTAGCTCAGTTGATAGAGCATCAGCCTTCCAAGCTGAGGGTCGCGAGTTTGAGCCTCGTCTTCCGCTCTTAGTAAAATCAGATAGTATCGCAAGAAACTATCTGATTTTTTGTTTTAAAAGATTAATGGTCAAGTTCAATAGTTCTATCCGGTGATTTTTACTGCTTGAACTAAAGCCGACCTATCATGATTGAATTTGACCATGACATTAACCAGGGTTTCTTATTTTGGCTGTTTTTAGGAAGCATGTAAACCGAGATGTAAACTATAAATTTACTTATGAGCGCCTCATTTTAAACAGATAATAAATATGGAAACCGCATCATCTATAAAAGTTCCTACAACACCCTTATGAAATTTACGAAAGGCAAGTTGGATATTGCATTTTGCGAAATCGATATTGATTGGTTGAAGGAATACGAAAAGTGGATGCGCTCCAAGGACAACCATGTTTGTGGGCAGTGGTATTTTTTAAGTTTAAATTGGGGATATAAAAAGTTTTTTGTAATTTAGGGCATACTAATAAAACCTAACTCACGATTTAGAGATGAAAAAAATACTAACTTGTAATTAGCTTTAATGTTAGTCTCTGCCACCGCAGAAATAGGAGCCCAAGGGTTTCTCAAAAGGATAGGTAAAGCTGTTGAAAAAGAAGTAGTTAATGAGGTTAAAAAGGAATTTCAAAAGGCCAAGAAGGATAATAAGTCTAATCAAGATCTCCAATCCAAGAAACAAGATAATAGCACGCCGAATAAGTCGACTAATACACCAACCAATCCTCGGAGCATTAATGTCCCTATATCGGAAGTCTACACCAATGCTCAATTTTATAATGATGGTGTCACCGGAGCACAAACTATTATTGATGGTATAGTTTACTTTATTTTAGCTGATAGACATCATGCTTATGCTAAAGGACCTGAAGGTTCAATGAAAAAGAAACTAAGTCATGTGAAAATTTGGGGAGGTATTAGGTATAAAGGTGTTGTATATCCGGTTACCTACATAGCCGCAGGCGCTTTCTTACGAGAGCCGATTACATCGGTTGAACTCCCTTCAACACTCCAAGAGATACGAGAAAGATCCTTCATGCATACTCAACTAAAGTCTGTCGAAATTCCCGCATCAACATGGCGCATCGGGGCTTCATCTTTTGCCTCAACTCCTATTGAAAGCGTGCGTATGTCAAATGGAGTGAGGAAAATTGAAGGTAGTGCTTTTGCCGGTTGTTATAAACTGGCTCGAGTGATGCTCCCCGAGTCTGTTACAAATATTGATAGAAATGTGTTTTATGATTGTACAGCACTCACGGAAGTGGTATTACCGCGAAATCTCAAGACCATTCCTATCGAAACATTTAGAGGCTGTAAAAGTCTTACATCATACTCAATTCCCGAAAATGTAGAGACTATAGAAAGTGGCGTATTTATGGAGTCAGGACTTACCTCTATTAATATTCCATTAGGAGTGAAGTCAATTGGAGACCATGTATTCAGAGATTGCGTTAACCTCACAAAAGTTACGATTCCTTCGTCAGTAGAGAATTTTGGTGATTTTATATTTGTATTCTGCGAGAAACTTAATACTATTTATGTTCATGAAAAGCATAAAACACTCGAAGTTGCCAGCAAGATATTTATGGGAACTAATAATATCTTGACAAGCGAAAATCTTGATGACAGTAAGGTTGTTTGGTTCAAATAAGCTATAACCCGAGAGAAACCTTTAGGTGACAACTTGCAAATGCAATCACCTCATAGCCGACCAAACATAACCTTTTGACATCTTTCAGACTTTCTCAATTTGGCTTGAAAGTGGATACCAAATGTAGCCGCACACTTTAGTTGAAGGAAATTGTTGCTTTAACAATTTGACATAATTCTTAACCTGCTTGGCATATTTAGGATCATGCAGTTCTCCAAATTTATAGTCCACTACATCAATAGTGCCCTCTTGAGTCCAGACAACACGGTCGGGGCGGTATCGTATATTTGATGCAATTACAGAGCGTTCACAGAGCAAACGTGAGTAGCCCGAGAACCATTTAGCTACTCTTGGATCGCTGACAATGCGCTTTATAGTGCATATATAGTCATTGATTTTGTTCGGTTCGACAAAGCCATGAATCGCTCGCCGATACACTGCACGCTCTATATCCTCATAAGTATGCACCATGCTCATCATAGCATGCAAGTCGACACCCATGGTGCGAGGTTGCTCCATGCTGTCGATCTCATCAATGCGACTCATGCTCCAAATGTGGTCATTATCAAGAGAATGATATGGCCTTAGGGGAGTCATATTCTGTGATTCTTTATGATTGTAGTTTATAACCGGAGAGCCAAATTGGATTATCCCGCGTTCATCAGCATTATATAATGCAGATTGTTCATTAAACACTTCTTGCATAAGCCGCGCTATACTTAAAGTGCTCCTACCTGCTTTCTTTGCACTATACCCTATAATCAACTCATTTACGGCACGAGTGAATGCGACATAAGTCTTATTAAGACTATCCACAATCGTTTTAGCTGCATCTAAATCATATTGTTCTTCAAAATCAGTTCCTTCAATCCCCTTACGTGAAGTTTCTAGTGGAATGAAAGGCGGTAGACAATCCTTGTCAAAGCCATCAAACAATGCGCTATCATTTGTACGATACCACACAAGAGTTTTGCTTTTAACCATGTCCCATGAAGCAAACGGTATATGTACACATGGAAATTCAAGTCCTTTAGACTTGTGAATAGTCATCACTGTAATAGCATCTATATTGGGGGGACTTGTGACGCTTATCGTATTTCCCGTACGATCCCACCACTGCAAAAAAGAGACTACATCAGCAGCATGCCGGTTACAAAAATCGGTGACAATATCTTGAAATCCGGTAATATACACATTGTCGCGAGCAAGTACGTCTTCATCAAAAAAGCGATTGATGATACGCTCTATTAATGACGGCAAACTTAGACATTGCATTTCTAAAGCATCATCGATAGCATTTTCCGGACCAGCCACATCACCTGAAAGCACCGTAGCAATGGCCTCGTTGCGTGGCACGCCTTTTATTACAAGACTTTGTATTCGGTTACTTAACGTAGCAAGTTGACGGTTGACATCTCCGGCATTAAGTCGTATAGATTTGCGATAGTCGATATAACGCAGTATGGATATGATCAGTTTTACCGACTCTGCACGACCCACAGTAAATGAATCTTCCGACACGACTTGAATCGTCGACAATTCAGAATCATGCTCCTTGCAATCTAGCAAATAATTGATTACCATAGTAGCTTCATTACGCGTCGATGTCAACACCGCAATATCGCTTTGGTGAAATCCGGCCGATAACTGGCGCTTGATTTCGTCAATCATCTGTCGGAGTGCAAAATCTGTATCTTTTTCATTCTCGACCAAATCATCATCAGCTTTGTAAGGCATGATTTTGACATATCCGTGAATGTCCTTGTGATGTATTTCTTGTGCTACATTGGCATAAATATCGCAAACATTGAGTTTGCAGGCCAATTGCCGAAATATATTATTGTTAAAATCAACAATCTCCATCGAACTCCGCCAATTAGTGTTTTCCGTAGCCCCACTCCCTTTAATTTCACAGTTGCCGGCAAATTCTTGGAGTACGTCAGTCCGCAACAACTCCGGGTCGGCATTTCGGAATCGATATATCGATTGTTTTTCATCTCCTATAATCAGATTGTCATGTCCACTGCCTATACTCTCGGCAAGCAAAGGTCGCAAATTGCCCCATTGCAATCGAGATGTGTCTTGAAACTCATCTATAAGAAAATGATTCAATCTCATCCCCATACGTTCATAAATAAATGGAGCTTCATCTTGATTGATAATCTTCTGTAAGAGTTCATTTGTATCACTGAGCAGAATCAGATTGTTTTCCTTGCGAAAAGATTCGATGTAACGCAGTATACACCCAAACAGCCCCATCTGATAGATGTGAGATAAAATGGTAACATAGGCATTGTTGCGTGCCGACAAACCGTCAATCAATCCTAACGTATTACTGATATTCTCAGCCAAACTCCGCGTCATAGGATTGTCTACGTATTTTTTTAGAATAATTGCCTCGGGGTTGTCGACATACTTAACCGCTGCATTGGATAATTTTCCCCAAAAAGCACCGGTAGCATATTTTTCGATTATTTTACGGGCATTGGCGATTATGCCTTCATATTGCCCCGCCGACTCAACAATTTGTAATGCTACATGATGAATATCCTCACGCGACTGTCTGCTTTTTTCCACCAATTCTGCTACAAATCGTTTTAATTTGTCGCTATCATTGATATATTGAGTGATTTCATCGGAGTGGGCCTTAAACACCTCAGAAACAGCACGCTTCATAAACGTAACCAAGTCAGACCCGGGCTTGGCTTGTTTTCTAATTTCAGTCACGCCCTTGCCATCGTCCATGTTATTGCGAAGGAATTGCGTCAACCAACTTATCAGAAGACGAGTCTCGGGAGATGCATCATTGCCTTCTCGATTGATTGAAGCCATCATGCTTGCAACGCCTACTGTATAGGCATATTCATCATTAAGTTCGATTTCATAGTTGCCATCGATGCTTGCTTCGTATGCAAACGTACGCAACACTGTTTGAAAAAAGGCATCAATAGTGCTTACATTAAAAAAATTGAAATCGCTAAGCAACGAATGGAGTGCCACAGATGATGCTTTTTGTAGAGCTTCAGCCGAACAATGCAACTCTTCACATAAACGAGAACGGTAATCACATTCACGCCTCAAGTCTGCAAGCTCCGACAGCCGTTCAACTATTCGGCTTTTCATTTCGTTGGTTGCTTTGTTGGTAAATGTAATCGCCAATATGGAGCGATGGCGCGACCCATGCTCTTTAGACAAACGGTATGTCCCGTCTTCTTTTTTCTCCCCAAGCAACAACTTGATGTAGGTATAGGCAAGGGTATATGTCTTCCCCGAGCCGGCCGATGCCTTATGAATGGTAAGCATGCCTATGGTCGAGTTATATTATGCGAGCTTTGAGACCCATAGATACGAGCAATTTTAATACTTGTTGACGACGGTCGCCTTGTATCAGTATTTCTCCTCCACGCGCCGATCCTCCTGTACCGATACTTTTCTTTAAATGCATAGCTATTTGCTCAATTTCGTCGTCAGGAATATCAAACCCCGATATTATGGTAGCTTGTTTCCCCGCTCTACCTTTCTTTTCAAGAATGATATCCAATCGAGCACATGATTTAGGCTTATCATCGACACTTAAATTAGTTTCTTTTCCTTCAGGCAAGTCGGGGTTGTTATCAAGAAAAGCCTGTAAAGCAGCATGGAAATCGTTGGCCATTATATAAAATTTTTATTTAACGGAAAGAGTGTCAACCAACAAACTATCTGCGGCGATGTTTTCCTCATGGTCAAGACCTCGAGCAATGCTTGCAAGCAACATTCCATAGGCAGCTTCATCAGTCGACAAATTGGCATAAAATTCTGCTGCAATAGTCGAGTCGGTTTGGAAAGCTTCACGAAAACAAGTCGTAGCTAATGCTTCATCTTCACCATCTCCTGAGTAATCGGCAATGTGCATGTATAGCAACGACAAATGGCACAGAGTAGCACAATCTTTATCATCCAAATTCGATTGCTCGGACATAATTTTATCACAAACTCTACGAGCGCCATCTATATCCTTGCGTTCAATAAGCTCATAACCCGAAGTTATATCATCGTGAGTATTCTTTGGCTCATTGCGACAACAAACCAAGAGAACAGACATTGCAGCCAAAATCAACATGAATAGAACTTTCATATGCATAAGTTGTTATTTCATCTCCGCAAATATACAACAAAGAAATGAAAGGTAGCACTGAACCTAAGAACAATTAGACTCTCTGACATTTTTCTCACTTCTTTTTACATACTGTCAAGATAGAAGTGCAACAAAATCCCCACCTTGCTCACGACTTTGAG
>CAZLUB010000033.1:0-24904 GCA_964562595.1 uncultured Muribaculum sp.
CAAGTTTATTTAATTTTTAATCGTCCACAATTTTTAGTGGACAGTAGTGAAATCACTTTGTGAATTTATAGTAATAACACCCATTGCATTCATACTTTGTTGATTGTATATTATATTACACATTGTAACTGTTTTACCACGAGATGAATTATTTAATAATACCTCGTTAAATAAATTGGAATAAAAATTACATCTCTCTAAATTATTAGAAAAAGAATAAGCAATTTGATTATTATTTATTATGCAATTTTCTAAATCAATATTGCTAACAATCTGTAAGCAAAATAAATTATTAAATAGAGCATAACGAATTGTCTTTCTTGTATAACTATCCCAATCATTGACAGAGTGATTAATTCCATTAAAACGTGAACTATATCCTTCAGCCATTGTAAAAGTAATCAACGAGTCGGGCTTTCCATTACATTCAAAATGTGCATTTTTACTTAACGTAATACTTGAACCTCCTTTAAATTTAAGTATAGTACCCGGTTTTATGGTAAGAGTAACATCATCTGGTACTATAAGATTTCTTGTTACTATATAATGTACATCGGGATAGAGGGTGGTATTTTCGGTAATCATACCACCTAATTCCACGCCATTTTCTACGTTGAAATCAACTTCGTGAGTGAGTTCTTCTGCAATATTGTCGCAAGTGGCACGAATTATTAACTTAAGGTTATGGCTGTCTTTTAGATCAGGATTAATCTTTATGCGAACTGGGGTGGTTGCTTTGCCTATACCACGACTATTCAATGAATAACCGAAATCTACATTGTTATCCAACACCTCGATACTTGATGCCGATTCGTAGCGGGAATCCGCCTCTATACTAACCTTGACATTCAATGCATGTCCCCACTCGCTACGCAATGTAGGATATAATTCCACTATCTCACCTGCGTCGAGGTTACCGTCGCCATCACCACTTACACTATCGCACACTTCAACTTTCAACAGAGACAGCATTACCTGGCGGTTATCCTCATTATAGGAGTATGCTTGAAAAGCGTCAAACACACCCGTTTCAGCATTTTTTGCCGCAATTATGTCACCAAACCTTGTATCGCGATAGAGTTCGGCAGGTTTGGTTTGCAACAATCGGCTGACAGCACCTGCCACAAGCGGAGTAGCCATGGATGTACCGCTCAACATCTTGTATTTACCGCCCGGAAAGGTACTCATAATATCATCACCGGTAGCAAGAATTTCATAGTTCCAATATTCCGAGAACCAATCGGTATTTACATAGTAAGGTCCATCGGGGTCATAATTAGAGAAAGAGCATCGCCCTCCTTGCTTATTTGACGCCTGCACACCGAGTACTATATCATAAGCCCCCGGAAAGATTCGCCCATCAATTCGATAAATACTTAGAGCGTAGTTACCTGCAGCACCTACCAAAACAGCATTCTGATAAGCCTTCTTCAAAGCTTCGTATAAAGCAACGGAGCTGTTTTTAGAGCCAAAACTCATACTAAGTACATCGGCACCATTGGCAGTGGCATAATCGATACCTTTTATAATCACTGACATAGAACCCACACCGTCAGGCTCCATTACTCTGATAGGCATAATGAGTGCATCCGGATTGGCACCGGTGATACCGATCCCATTATTACCCACTGCCGCAGCTATACCGGTACAGTGTGTGCCATGTCCGTTTGGGTCGGTCATAATAGGAGTTTTATCCACAAAATCCCAACCATGAACGTCGTCGACAAAGCCGTTGGCATCATCGTCTTCAAGTTCTGTACCTTCCACTTCCTTGGTATTAGTCCAAATATTATCGGCAAGGTCGGGGTGCGAAACGTCCACACCTGTATCGATAATAGCAATAACCGGACGTTTATCATTTATCTTCGGCATATCCCACAACGCCGGCATATTGATAGCCCCAAGACCCCACTGTTGTGAATATAAAGGTTCGGCTGTATATGTTGCACTCTCACCGGTCGACATGGCATACACACGATAGTTAGGCTCGGCATACTCCACTTCATCAAGTGTTTGCAACTGTTTAATCACTGTTTCAATACTTTGATTGCTTGTGGAATCCATCTCAAGCAAATATAAACGTGACATGTCGGGTTCCTCTACTACTCGCCCTAAAAAAGATTTGAGCTTAATGTTGTTTTTGTTTAATTTCAACGCTCCTATGAGTGGCATTAATTGAGACGCCTCTTTGATGCCGAGTGAAGTCAACATGCGGTCTATACGTGAAACGGATGTCGTTTTGATAGCGCGGCTGCTTGTGGTTTTTATCTTGATGCCACTGTCGTCCTTAAACTTTACAATCACTTGATTGGGTATATAGTCGTGTGGGCCTCCTTTCATTTTCAAAACTTGAGGCCCGTAAATCGAGCTGTTTTGAGCAACGACCGATGTCGATAAAATACAAAGCATCAGTAGGAATGATACAAAGTTGAGGTGTTTCATAAATGTAATATTTGAGTTGTTGTATGATTGCTATTTAAAATCAAAAACGCGCTTCATGTCAGCACTATAGGGAAAGTTGTTCATGCTGGTCTGTCTGGGTTGCCAAATGGCAATAAAAGTAATGTCTTTAAATAAGATGGATTTGCTATCCTTGATGTGAAATGTAGCGACTTTGGCATTTTCATATTGGCCTTGTTTTTCCAATATATCCACTACTTCATAGTCTTTATTGCCGGCAAAAATTTGCAGTAATTTTGTCATCGAACATCTGAAGATGACTACATTCCTAAGAACATTATTTGCAATGTGCCTTGATGCTTCGGCGGCAAAACCGATAGAATGATTTATTATGCAAGAAATGTTTTGTTGAGTATATTTTAATACGTCTTCAGTAAAATGAGCGGAGTGCCAAGGTATAAGTTCGATACTCAAGTGGTTTGGCAGCAACTTTTCATACCATTTTACGTCGTTTAGCAATGTGAAAATGGGCAGTGCCCTATTTTGAAAATGCCAATAGCTTGTTCCCCAAAAATCCATTTTAGCGGTGCTGTTGTATTGGAACTCAGAGACGCGTTCGGATATGAATTTTCGATAAGAAGTGACCGATTGTGTTGTGGTGGCATTAGCCAATTGTATTTTGCCTCCTTTTCCCGGATTGAAATTGATGACTACGGAATGCAGTATGTCATTACCGGCATTTCCCCACCATGGCTCGGGGAGAAACTCAATGGTCGGATTAGTTAAACCGCCTTTTTTCAGTAAAGTCCCGTCATTATTAAATAGTGGGTATGTCCAATCTGATATATTGGTATTGGTCGAACCGGAAAGATTAGTGCCCTTGTTTGGAAACTTTTTCCATTCCTTGACAAATTCGTCCCAATAATTGTAGTAAACTTGGCAAAATGATGTCATGAAGTTGGTCTGTTTTAATATTGAACCGATACCCAATCTCTAATAGCATGCAGAAAATGAAATATAGTAACAGTATAAGTGTCACAAAATTAATAAAACAAACATTAACTACCCCCCGATTGGTTAAATGATGTTAATGGGTTTGAAAATGCTTTTGTCATTTCCTAAAAAAGGTTGTCAGATAAAGGTCGGGTAGGAATGCAGTAGTAACCATGGTAAGCACCCGATTAAAGTATAGCGCGAGGCTGTTCCCGATATGGAGCAACCTCGCGCTGTGTGTTTGAATTTTGGTGATTATGAGGAAGTGTGTCAGTATTTATATGTTATGCGGTCTATGCAGAAGTAGGCCGGAGTGTTCATGCCCCATTGGCCTGTATCGCTTGATGATAGTTGTATCATTATTTCATCGACACGTCCGAGGGTTGAGAGGTCTACTTTCTGCCAAGTGTCTACTATGTTGCCGTTGTTGGCAAGGTAGAAGTCGGTGGAACTTACAATTTTATCATCGATGCGACCATAAAATGTGAGTTTAAACCAGTCGGTATTGTCAAATTTTTTGGAATAGGCATCACCGTTTAGCAGGGTGTAATATACGTATGATGTGTTGGTGACGTAGGCCGATTGTGGTTGGAATGTTTCTACATCGTCAAACTCCATTATGCATGATGGCTCTTGGGGATTTTCGCCTTCATCTGATTTCCAGAATCCGATGATGTAGGGCGAACCTGCACCGGAGACTCCGCCACCTGTGATTGACGACCACTCATGTGTGCCGGGGTAGTAGTCGTATTGGGCATTGTCGGTTGACTTTGACGGACAGAAGCCACACCAAGAGTAGTAAGTTACACCTCCCCATTCGTAGGATGATGCTTGGTGTGAGAACTCAAATCCGTTAATTTTAAATTCTTCGGCCGTGGTGTCGTAACATTTTGTCCACACTCCGTTGGCATCGTACTGAATGGTTGTTGAACTTTCGACATTGAGGGTGGCTTCGAGAGAGTCATCGTCGTTGTCGTCGCATGATGCCATGGTTGCTGACAGCAATATGGCAAGCAGTGCGTTGCGGGTGATTAACATTTTGTTCATTGTCATACTCCTTTATGGTAAATAAAAAATCTTGCCTACATTTGTGAGGTCGATACTCACGTGTGGCAAGACTATGCTATGGATTCTGACAATGCCCCCGGGATGGGAGTTGCGAGTGCAGGCAATTGCAGGATAGACAGTCTCACTCTTCATGCGAGAGCGACTTCGTGGCCACATTGCAGTGGCGATGGTTCCTGACTTTGCCTTAGGCGTTCACAGTTGCGCGACAGTACACGATTTTCACGTGTTTCCCATTATTTATATTAACAAAGGTATGTAATAATATCGAAAATTGCAAATAAAAGACTTTATAACTCGATATGGGTGCCGGTCACCGGGCAATCAAGAAATACCGATGCGAGTTCGGCAAACTTGTCGGGGCTTTCGGTGGTAAGATACCGGCAATGGCTGTTTTTAGCGCATCTACTTTCTATCTCGGGATGGCGGTTGAGGTAGTCGGCGAGACTATCGGCGATTATAGAGCCTTGTGCGATTACTTTTGCCGAAGAGGGTGTGTATTTGCGTATTTTGTCGTAAAGCAGTGGGTAGTGGGTGCAACCAAGTATCACGGTGTCGATGTCGGGTTGTTGGTTAAAGAGTCGGTTGATGTCTTGCTTTACGAAGTAGTCAGCTCCCGGAGAGTTGGCTTCTCTGTTCTCGACAAGTGGAACCCACATGGGGCATGCTTGGGAGTAGGTCGAAAATCGGGGATGCAATTTGGCAATTTCCATGTCGTAGCTTTGACTTTTTATCGTGCCTGGTGTGCCGAGTATGCCAATATTGCCATTGGCTGAAATCTCTCCTATTTTTTCAACGGTTGGACGTATCACTCCCAGCACTCTTCGTTTAGGGTCGATTTTTGGCAGGTCGTTTTGTTGTATGGTACGAAGGGCTTTGGCTGATGCTGTATTGCAAGCCAGTATCACTAATCGACATCCTTGGTCAAATAGGTAACGCACTGCTTCGAGAGTAAATCGATAAACAATGTCGAATGAACGCGTGCCATATGGCGCGCGTGCATTGTCACCGAGGTATATGTAGTCGTATTGAGGCAATCGATTGCGTATTTCACGCAGTATGGTCAGTCCGCCGTATCCCGAATCAAATATGCCGATTGCACCCAAGTTGTCATTGTCAATCGATAAGTCCATGTGGCAAATATACCTATTTAGATTGGCTTGCGCAAATTTTGTTAATCCAAGAGGCTATGCATGTGAGCACTTCGGGGGAAATGGTTTCCTCGATTTGACCATATTCGGAGAAATCTCCGGTTTTACAATGTTGAAATAGGTGGTTGAGATTTGAAAATTTTTTAATTTCAGTCAGGTCGTTGTCGGGTAGAAGTTGGCATATAGCGTTGAGACTTATGTCGGCAGGTACTTGTGAGTCGAGGCTGCCGTTGATGGCGAGCACAGGGCATGTGGTAGCTTTGATGCTTTGGGTGGGGTCGTATGCTGCAAAATGGCGTAACCATGGAGATGCTGTCAAGAGGCGTTGGGAGATAGAGTCTTTGAGTTGTTTGTCGGTTATGGTTATTCCGGCCATTGTTGCTGCGCGGCGATTTTGATAAAGCAATATTGAGTCTCCTCGAGTGGATGCACCTGCCATGCTTATGATGAAATCGGGGCGTTGCTCGGCTCCGAGCATAAATGCTATTGTTGCACCGGCGCTATGACCAAGTAGCCCAACATTGGCAAATTCACCCAATTGGGAGATGTAGTCGATGATGTGGCGTACATCATTGGCCTCGTTGTCCATGGTGATGGTGTCGCTAAATCCGGTGGAATTGCCTATGCCGCGGTCGTCATAACGAAATGATGCAATGCCGCTTTTGGCAAGGTAGTCGGCAATTACGGCAAATGGCTTGTGTTGCATTATCTCTTCATCGCGGTTTTGCTGTCCGCTGCCCGAAATCATGATTACAATCGGCACTGTCTTGCGTCGTATCATAGGATAGGTAAGTGTGCCTGATAGCTTTGTGTCGGAAGATGGGCAAAGTGTAATCTCTTTGGTTGTATAGAGATAAGGTGGCTTGGGTGTCTGCGGTCGGTTATACACCGGTTTGCCGGGAGCCAAAACTACATTTTGTTTGTAAAAACCCTGTTGGAAAGTACCGATGATGGTATCATTGTGTATTGTGCCGATAATCTTAACGCCAATGCTTTCCACCGAAATGTTGATACCTGAGGCGTCAAGATATTTAATTGATGCCGGAATGCCTGTCGCTCCTTGAAACGGGCTGTCTAATGTGCAAGAATCGCCTTGAATGTTGATTGAAATGGGAAGGCTTGCCGACGGAGAAATGTCGAGTCGACACCACCAGCTACCATTGATTGCAGCATAGCAGGTAATGGCAATTATTACCTGTGAGATAATTGCAATGACCCGATTCATGCTTTATGCTTTAATTTGTGGCTGAAATGAGGTGCTCGGCTATATGAGCATTGACTTATTGATTTAGTCCAAGCTTAGCCTTGACCACAGGGGTTACGTCGATTACATCTGAGCTGATGAAACGTGGTTGTACGTCCTCTAAGATTAATGTGAATTTAGCTTCTACTCCAACTACATTTATGACACTATCCAACTTGGCGTTGATGGGATACATGAGGACTTCGCGTTGGCGGTTGAGTTCTTGTGTGGCGGTTTGGCGGAATTGTTGCATCCGATAGTCGAGTTCTTGCAGTTCTTGCATGCGACGCTCCTTGATGGTAGAAGGAGTCATTGAGTCTTGATTCTGATTTTGAAAATCAGAGTATTTTTTCTCTAATTCCAATTGCATTATATTGTATTCTGCTTCAAAACGATTGGATAGCGAATCGAGTTGAGCTTTTGCTGCCTGAGTTTCAGGCATTGCTTCCAATATGCTTTGGGTGTTGATGATGCCAAATGTAGGTGTTTGAGCAATCATGTATATGGGGATGAGAAAAAACGAAATGAAAAGTAATTTCTTTATCATAATAATAGTATGTTATAATGTAAATGATTGATAATGCAAAGTTACATATATTTCGTTGAATTGAGAAATTTGGGGCAAAATAGTTGGCATACAGGAGAACCCCTACAATGTAAACTATCGCGTTATAACAACTTTGCTAATAATTACTATAAAAATGAAGGGTGTAGTTGAAAATTCTCTGTTGCCGTTTTTTTGTGAAATTTCGACATGTTTTGCGTAACAGTTCATAATTCTAATGAAAGTATTTTGCAGAAAAAGCATTAATTTTCTATTTTTGCATCAGAAACAAATCGGAAATGCTGTAGAGACAGCCCGCTTGTTTCAACTTTTGTTGAAATGACAGATAATCAATCTGTCAAAAGGTGTTATTGAAATTTTATCTTCGTAATTCAAACTTCGCAACTTTGAAAACGACTTGAAGATACAATGACGATGACACCTACATCGGTAGTTATGCCCATGCCCTTGGTGGCTTTGTATAAGTACTATCGGTGTGGGGCTGTCGTCTTATCGAAGTCGTAGGCAATGCGAAGGCCTGAATTACCGATAGGACAGAGATACGATCCTCACACCTTTTTTTATGTCAATACATTAATGTTTCATCGGGGATTGTGAAACACGCATCATTGTCATGAATATTAATGTAAAGATTTCTGTAGTATTAAACACCTACAATGCTGAACGTTATCTGCCTCAAGTGCTCGAGTCGCTTAAGGAATTTGATGAGATTGTGGTGTGTGATATGGAAAGCACTGACTCTACTATCGAAATTTCTGAAAAATATGGCTGTAGTGTAGTGACTTTTCCAAAAGGTAACATTTCGATATGTGAGCCAGCACGTAATTTTGCCATTCAATCGGCGCAAAATGATTGGGTATTGGTTATAGATGCCGATGAGATTGTAACACACGAGCTCAGAGAGTATCTATACGACAGAGTCAGAAAAGGCGATTGTCCTGAAGCATTGAGAATACCGCGCCGTAATAAATTCTTAGGCCAATACATTCATTCATCGCCCGATTATCAAACCCGTTTTTTGAAGAAATCAAAAGTGGATTGGCCTCCAATAATTCATTGCTCGCCAAATGTTGATGGCGTAGTTGAGAATATACCGTCAAATAACGAAAAACTCTATTTGATGCATCTTGACGATGCGTCTTTGACCGACCGGTATTCAAAATTAAATGTATATTCTGATTATGAGGTACCTAAACGAGTGCATAAGAACTATGGAATATTCTCTTTGTTTTTTAGGCCGGCATGGTTCTTTTTTAGGAGTTTTTTTGTGCAAGGCGGTTGGAAAGATGGAAGGAGGGGAGTCTTGCGGGGACTCATGTCTAGTCAATACCAGATAATGTTGCTGTCTAAGTTGCAGGAACAAAAACTTGAGCGTAAATGATTATCGGTGTAACCTGTTTCGGGGACAAGGAAAAAATTGTGCTATCGGCAGAATATAGGCACTTAGAGGGGAAAATAGGAAATTTTCGTGGATTTTTCGGCATGCAAGGAGAGTTGTTGTATGCAGGTCGCAATTGTTTGAAACTTTATGAGATAGATTTGTACAAACTAGTGGTAAAAAAATACCGAACAACCAAATTGACTCAGATTTTGTCATTGTTTAAGAAGAGTAAGGCTAGGAAGTCATTCTATAACGGCATTAAACTTTGCGAATTGAATATTAATACACCGCAACCTGTTGCATACATGGAGATAAAATCAATGTGGGGTTTTGTAAAGGAATCGTATTACATATGCCGTTATATACCACATAGTGCTATAGGTGAATGCTATGGCGACGAGACAAATTTTGTGCAAGATGTAATTACGGATTTTGCAAAGTTTGCAGCAATGTTGCATGAAAGAGGCGTTATTCACAAAGACCTTAATTCAACAAATGTAAGGTTTGAACGCAATGGCGCAGATAACACCGTATTTTGGCTGATAGATATAAACCGAATGAAATTTGCTCCTAACGGGAAACCGTTTGATTTAAAAACAAGTTTTAAGAACCTCACTCGATTTTCGTGCAATTCGCCTATGTTTGAGTTTTTTGTCAGACATTATTTGAAGGCTCGTAATATTGATGAGAAATTAGTTACAGAAGCATTGCTGATTAAAGAAACGCATGATAAAAGAGTTGATTTCAAGAAAAAGATTAAGCAAATGTTATGATACCTAAAATAATACATTATTGTTGGTTTGGACAAAAGGAAAAGCCTGCTGAAGTTAAAAAAATGATAGATACTTGGAAGCGTGTGATGCCAGAATATGAAATTAAAGAGTGGAATGAATCTAATTTTGAGATAAGTCAGTGCCGGTTTACACGTGAGGCCTATGCAACAGGCAATTATGCTTATGTGTCGGATGTTGCGCGGCTTAAAGCGTTGTATGATTACGGCGGCATATATTTAGATACTGACATTGAAGTGCTTAAAACATTTGATCCGTATCTTGATTGCAGATCGTTTTGCGGTGCAGAATATAAGTGGATAGGATGCGGAGTTATTGGAGCAGAAAAAGGTTGTCTTTGGATAAAAATATTTCTTGAGTTTTATTTGAAGCGGCGTTTTGTAAACTGGTGGGGGCATGCGGTGCGTACGGCTAACACAAAACTTCTTACATTGAAAGTGTGGCCGTTGATTCCGCCTACATCGGTGCCGTTTGTTTATGATGTTGATGTCTTTTGCGCTAAAAATTGGTCAAATGGAGAATTGCTGATAACAGAAAAAACGGTATGTATTCACCACTATGCTTGTTCGTGGAATAGAAAGAAGAAAAGTCTTAAGCAAAGAATAACGGAAATTATAGGCGGTTTACAACTTCGATATATAATGAGTGCAAAGATTTAAAAGTAGATTGAGTTAGAGAGCCAAAATTTATTTAATCTATAATTAAATCATTTGTGTAAAAAAGCGGGTAACTGATTGTGAAGTCAGTTACCCGTGTGAGTTATCTAATAGTTGCCTATTGAATGCCGAGTTTGGTTTTTACCATGGCGGTTATGTCGGTAACGTCAGTACCTACATATATGGGAACAATATTTTCGAAAATAAATGTCATGCTGTTTTCTGCACCAACAGCATTAATGGCTGTGCGCACTTTTTCTTGAATAGGAGCCATTAATTGCTCTTGCTGACGTTGTAGGTCCTGAGTGGCAGTTTGACGGAACTGTTGCATTCGCTGATCAAGTTCTTGAAGTTCTTGCATGCGACGCTCTTTGATTGATTGAGGTGTAGCTGCATCTTGTTCAAGGGCTTGGTATTCAGTAAATTTCTTTTCTGCCTCAGTTTGAAGTACTTTAAATTCGTCTTCGTATTTTTTAGATGCCGCTGTGATTGTTTCTTGTGCAGTCTTTACTTCGGGCATGGCCTCGATGATTGTTTGTGTATTTACAATACCAAACTTAGGGGCTTGCGCAACAGCGCACATTGGCAATGCTATGGCAATAGCAAGCAAGATTTTCTTAATCATATCAGTTAGTTGTAATGTTAAATTTTCGATTTAGTGTTAATTTTAGTGTTGCAAAGATAGCAAACTATATTGATTTATAGGCAATGTATCTATGCAAAAATGCTTAAATGGAAATTATTGATTGGAGTAGCCCATTTTTGCTAATACTTCGTTGCTGATGTCGATGCGAGGCGAAGCATAAATGATGTTGGCCGATGATGCGCGGTCGAAGATACATTGGTAGCCACGTTCTTCGCTGACCTTTTTGATGGCGTTGTATATTTCGTTTTGAATGGGCTCCATTAGAGTTTGACGTTTTTTGTATAGCTCGCCTTCGGGCCCAAAGTATTTGTATTTTAGTTCTGTAGCTTCCTTCTCCTTGGCGACAATTTCTTCTTCTTTCTTTGTCTTTTGCTCGTCAGTCAGAAATACCATGTCGCTTTGGAAGTTTTGATATAGAGTTTGAGCTTCTGCCGCTTTAGCTTCCACTTCCTTTTGCCAACGGAGTGAAATCTGATTGAGTTGCTCATTTGCCATTTCATATGACGGAATGTTCTTTAATATATACTCCATGTCAACAAGTGCAAATTTTTGGGCTGATGCCATAAATGCGCAAGCTACAATCGCGAGTAGTGATAGTGTTAATTTTTTCATGATTTGTTGCTTTTAGTTATTATACTTTATAGTATATGACTTTGTTTTTGTTGTTGGGTTTAGCCAAGTTAAGTTTTTTTAGAACTCTTGTCCGAGTACGAAGTGGAATTGGCTGCCACCCTTTGTGCCATAAACTTTGTCAAATCCGTAAGCCCAGTCGATTCCCATCATACCTACCATCGGGAGGAATATGCGTACACCGGCTCCGGCACTGCGCTTCAAATTGAACGGCGCAAAGTCTTTGACTGCAGTCCAAGCATTACCGGCCTCAACAAATGTCAGACCATAGATGGTTGTTGATGCTGAGAGCATGAATGGGAAGTGTAGCTCCATGCCCAGTCGAGCGTAGGCATAACCTTCTTTACCCCATGGGGTCAATTGACCGTTGTCGTAACCACGCAACGCAATTGTTTCTGTGGCGTATGTATAAGAACCCGACATGCCGTCACCACCTACATAGAATGTTTCAAATGGTGACTTCAGCCATTTGTTATAGCTTCCCAATAGACCGAAATCGGCGCGTGTCATCATTACAAGAGTCCACTTCTCAGAATTGTTAAGCGGAGTGTATGTGCGTGATTTGAATCGCAGTTTCCAATATTCGATCCATTTATATAGTTCTTTTTTAGAGTCGGTAGTATTTTCTTTATATAGCCCTTCCCAATCCTTTTTGCCAAAAAGTGATGCCGGAGGAGTGAATCGGAAGTCAAGGGAGAATGTCGATCCGCTACGAGTGTATAATGGGTTGTCGATTGAGTTGCGGGCAAGAGTCAATCCAAATACAATAGAGTTGGACGTACCATTATTCATGTAATATAAGTAATCCCAATTTTTGAGGTAATACCATTGATAACTGAGGTCGGCCGACAGTGTGAAATAGTCATCAGGCCAACTGAGACGTTTGCCAAATCCGACTGTAACTCCAACCATTTGGAGTATCTTGTTGGGGTCGTAAGCATTCTGGTAAGAATTTTGGTAGTAGTCAGAATTGTATATGCCTCCTCCGTAGCCATAACCATATCCGTAGCCATAACCATTATAATAATAGTTTGACCAGTTACTGTTGTAGTAATCGGAGTTGATGCCGGTTTGTCGGCTATAATATGCTGAAACCGATAGTGAATTAGGTCGCTTGCCACCAAACCAAGGATCAAGGAATGAGATTTGGTAGGATTGGTAATATTTGGCATTGGTCTGAGCACTAATTGTAAATGTTTGTCCTTCTCCTTGAGGTATGATTCCTCTGTAGGAACTTGGGTTGAATAAATTCTTTATTGAAAAATTGGTGAATTTGAGAGCCAGTTTACCGATAAGACCGGTTTGTCCCCAACCAAAAGACACTTCTACTTGGTCATTGGCTTTAGATTCAAGGTCAAAAACGATGTCGACAGTTCCATCGTCTTCATTGGGTTTGGGATTTAGCCCCATATTTTCAGGGTCAAAATGCCCTGTCTGAGCAATTTCTCGAGCTGAACGCATTAAAAGGTCTTTGTTGAACAAATCTCCAGGCTTTACACGCAATTCGCGGCGAATGACTTTTTCGTATAATCGGTCGTTACCGTTAATTATCACGCGATTAATGCGTGCTTGAGGACCTTCGGTAACACGAAATTCCAAGTCGATAGAGTCTTCTTGAATGTTTTTCTCGATAGGAAGAATGTAGCTGAACATGTAGCCGTTGTTATAGTAAGCGTTGCTTACTGCATCTTCATCCTCTCGAACGCGTTTTTCTAAAAGTTTCTGATTGTATACTTCGCCGGGCATTATGCCAAGTAGATTGTTGAGCCATTCTGTGGAATAAACGGTGTTGCCCACCCACTCTATATCGCTGATGAAGTATTGTTTACCTTCTTCGAGCGTGATATATACATCGACTTTCTTCTCGTCGTAAGGGACTACGCTGTCTTTTATAATCTTTGCATCACGATATCCGTTTTCGTTGTATTTTTCTATGATGCGGTTGAGGTCGTCTTTAAAATCTTGTTCCACAAACTTTTTTTGACGGAATAGGTTGCGCAATTTACCGCTTTCGTTGGTCTTCTTCATTGTGCGTTGAATCTTCCCGTCGCTAAAGACTTCGTTGCCGTCAATATAAATTTTATGTACCTTGACTTTCTCGTTTTTGTTAACACGTATATTGACTATATTTTCACCCGGATTGGATAAATCTTCTTCTTGCTCGATTTTTACTTCGGCATTGCCAAAACCTTTTTGAGAATAGTATCCTTCGATGATCTGTGTGGCTCGGTTGACAATATTTTGTGTGATTTGGTTGCCTTTCATCAATTGTAAGCGTTCTTCAAGGTCTTTTTTCTCGCCTTTGCTCACTCCGTAATAATTTATTGCAGCTATGCGAGGTTGAGGCTTGAGAGCAAATTCAAGCCAGGCCTTGTCTCCGACAATTTTTTCTACCTTGATGGCTATTGAAGAAAACAATCCTTGACGGGCAAAACGTTTAGCGGCTGCCGTTATGTCGCTTCCGGGAATTTCAATGCGGTCACCGACGTTGAGCCCGGAGTAACCAATGACAATAAAATCCTCATAGTTGGGAACGCCACTCACTTTGATGCCGGCAATTTCGTAAGTGCGAGGCATTCCGGTGTAGATGAATGAGGGATTATATATAGTGTCGGTAGATGCGTTTTGTGACCATCCGGCAACACTGATTATTGACATTATTAATATTAGCAGCTTGTAACGCATAATGTATGGTAGGTTGTTTGCTTTTATTGATTTTTTATTTGTTCGCTTGTTTTCCCAAATCTTCGTTCTCTTGACTGATATTGGATGATAGCTTCGCAAAATTGATCTTTAGTAAAGTCGGGCCAAAATATAGGTGTGACTATTATTTCAGCATATGCGATTTGCCATAAAAGAAAGTTGCTGATGCGATGATCTCCGCCTGTGCGTATGAGTAGGTCGGGATCCGGAATTCCTGAAGTGGCAAGATGGTTGGAGATTGTTGTGTCGGTAATTTGATCTATACTCAAAACTCCATCAATTGCTTGTTGAGCTATGGCTTGAACAGCTTTAGTTATTTCCCATCGTGCAGAGTAGCTTAGGGCTAAAATCAATGTCAGTCCTGTGCAATGAGAAGTGTCGGAAATGCACTTAGTGAGTCGCTCAACCGCAAACTTGGGCATACGATTCATGTCCCCAATCATTGTCAATCTTACATTGTTTTTAATGAGGTCGGGGGTTTCTTGTTCGATGGCCACCACTATAAGATTCATTAGAGCATCTACCTCGGCTTGTGGCCGATTCCAATTCTCTGTTGAGAATGCATAAAGCGTGAGATAGCCAATGTTAAGTTCAGAAGCTATTTCTGTAATTCGACGCACAGTGTTGACTCCTTCGACATGTCCGGCCGAGCGATCGAGTTGACGCGCTTTAGCCCACCGTCCGTTGCCATCCATGATTATGGCAATATGACGTGGAAGTCGGTTGAAGTCTATATTATCAGTAGGTGACATATATGTCGTATTGTTTCATTGTTAATCTACGTAGTAGCAATTTTTGCATCGTTCGCCAAATTCAAAACTAATCGACAACATTAGTGTGGAATACCAATCGGTGTTTTTGAGCGAAGAACTTTTTATTCCTTGCAAGTCGTCGAGCACTTTGCTGTCAATGTTGTCGCCAATGACCTTTGTCATAGACCATTCGAGTCCGACATTAATGCGTGGCTTCAACTTGTATTTCACACCAACCCCCATAGGGATGCTCATGGCAGTTGATGATTCACCTTCGTTAGTGGCCATTGTTAAGCCTAGGCCGAGCGACAAATATGGGCTCAAGCGTTTCATTTTACGGTAGGTCTCTCCAATTCCGTAGTTGAAAAAATTGAACTCAACCCTGGCTCCGAGGTCATATACTTGTGAAGAAAATTCATAAGTCTTTCCTTCGGGAAATACGTTATCCATGTTGGCGCTGTTGCCCGATAGACTTGCCGTAGTAAACATTCCTCGTATAGCCCATCGAGTATTGATGAGATAGCGAAATGATGCATTGGCCGCAAATCCGGTGTTGTTCAAAATGTTGCTATTGTTTGCTTCTCCCAAATATCCACTTGCGCCTAAGCCTCCTCCGAGGTCAAATTTGTAAGTAGATTCTTGGGCTTGCATTGGCAATGCTCCCATTGCCAATAATATTGATGTAATTATTACTAATGCGGTCTTCGTCATCTGTCTTGTTATTAGCCTAAAAACGTATATTAGGAAAACGCGCTAAAGTAAATTATTATTGTAATTTTTAAAACAATGGTCGGAAAGTCAATCTATTGATGACTCCTCTCCATATGGAGTTGTATAAAGTGCCTTCAGCATTGACTCCGCCAAACAGATATATGTAGGGGCATTGCCATTCGGTAGGCAATTGACTGACTCTGCTCATCGAAGAGTCAGCAATTTCCCACCACAAAGGTACTTTGCCTGCCGAAAATTCTGTCCATGATGATGTTGCCGAACGTCCATATAAGGTTGTGTTGCTTACGACTCCTTGAGAATATGCCATTGCTGGGATATAATCAGGTAACTGCATCATTTGGTCGGCTTCGCGCCAATGAAAACCTCGATCAATTGAAGTGTATACAGTGTTGTTTAATGTTCCATCCGAAAGTTTTCCTCCGATTGCAATTAAAGTCGAGTATCTGGTATAGGTCCAATTGTCGGTACCGGTTTTATAAGTGAAATAAGGTATCAAAGATGTGCCTTCGATGCCGGGTATCGGAGTGCTGACACTGATTCTAGCCCAAGTGTTACCATCAAAAGCCCATGCATCTCCGGTTAAAGAGCCGTCGGCAAGTCGACCGCCAAGCATCATTGCTTGAGGTTCCTCGCTCCATTCTGAATTGAAAGTCAGTAAAGCGCTAGTACCTGAGACCGGAAATTTGCTGTCAATCGCAATTGCGCTATATCCTGACGGCTCGGGGTAGATGGCATGAAAGTAAGAACCATCGTCGCTTTTTGTGACTCCAAGTATTTTCTCTTCATAGCCGCCGTAGATGTAAGCCCATGTAACCTCGCAGTCACTCCAGATGTTGGCGTCGGTCGATTTGTATAGATTCCCCAAATTATCAAGAATATACATGGCATCATTTGATGCTTCAAAAGTGCTTATGTCGGGTGTAAAACCGAACTCAATCGACGTTATAGTCCATTCGTCGGAATATATGTCTTCGGTAGTGGCTAATGAATATTTGTCGCCGTCGGTGGTAAGACACATTGTCTTTCCTGCATATTCTATTGTTTTTTGTGCGGTGACATCCAAATTGGTGGGAAGAGAGCGCATTGCAGTCTTATTCCACATGAGAGAATCAGGTTTTACTTGATGGACATTGACTTTTATGTCATAATTGCGCGAAGTTATACCGTCCATCGCAGTTACTTTAAGAGTTACCTTGCCGGTGAAATCTATGCTGTCGGTGCTTGATGTTGTGTAGGTGAAAGTAGTATCTTTTGCTGCAGTTCCATCTTTTACAGAAATTTCAAGAGTGGCTCCGGTCAGAGTCCCTATGTTTACGAGCAACTTTGTTGTTTTTGTACCATATGGTAAAGAATCAGCATTGTATATCAAGGCTTTGTCTAAGTCGATTGAGAAAAAAACAGAGTCTATGTTGGTTAAAAGTTTGCTGTTGGGCTTGAGATTGAAAGAAGTTACAGCAGTACTACCTGATAACGTCGTAGTGTCGAATACTTCATCTGATTCGTCATCGCCACCAAGGCAAGAAGTGAATATGTTGGCAATTATTGTAGCCACTAACGCAAAAGTCGCGAATTGTTTTGTCATAAGAACACTATTTTTCAAAATGCAAATTTAGCAACAATTTCGCACATTATTGCTGAAATGGTTGCCAAAACGCATGCGTAGTTTATTAAATTTGCGTTGCAAAATTAAAATTTATCTCAGAAATGACGATGTTAAAGTAGATATTTAGTCCTATATTGACGCTTTTTATAGGTTTTTAACTTGAAAAACTCAGTCGGGTATATAGTAGTCGATTGTGTTCTTCCCGATTTTTAACGAGTGAAAACATTTTGCATTTAGGGTGGGTGATTTTACTCCGTCATATAGTAGGGTTGGAGATGTTTCAACGCGAGCCAGATCCCAAGTCTCCTGATTTATGAATGATTGTAACACTGATGCTCCACCCTCGACAAGCAGCGAAGTAATGCCTTGATTGTAAAGATTGTGTAGGGTGCTGTCGAGCATGTGGCTTTCGGGATGAAGGATAAGGGTCGGTGCAATCGCAGTGTTGTTTATTTTAGACGTTGCCGAAATGCGTTGTCGGTAGTCTAAGGCTATGCGGGTGGGGGATTGTCCCGGCCATAAGCGGACATTAAGAGACGGATTGTCGTATATGACGGTGCCGCTGCCAACTAAAATTGCATCATTAAGAGAACGCAAACGGTGGGTTAAGGTAGATGTAATTGCATTGGAGAATAGGGTGGGCTTGTCGGATGGCTCTCGTTTTCTGTCGATAAAGCCATCGATACTTTGAGCCCATTTTAAAGTGATATAAGGGCGTTGCTGCGTGTGTGCCGTTATAAATGCTTTGTTGAGTTGCAGGCATTCGTCTTCCAATACTCCTGTGATGACTTCGACTCCGGCATTGCGTAGCATTGTTACCCCACGCCCGCTAACTTCTTTGTATGGGTCAAGGCAACCAACCACAACTTTGCGTATGCCCGAGTCGATTAACAGTTTTGCGCATGGCGGGGTTTTGCCAAAATGAGAGCATGGCTCGAGAGTTACGTATATTGTGCTGTTTGTTAGTTGTGCTTTGTCTGATACCGAATTGATTGCATTGACCTCGGCGTGAGCTTCGCCCCAACGGCGGTGGTATCCTTCTCCGATGATTTTGCCGTTGCTGACGATGACAGCGCCAACCATGGGGTTGGGGGAAACGTTTCCTAATCCGTGCTGGGCCAGTTCGATGGCTCGGCGCATGAAAATTTTGTCGTTTTCAATCATCGTCGGGTTGCTTGATTGATTTAAATATGCTACTTTTGTCATATATTCATTGAGACCTGCATGGATTTAACATTGAAACAATGCTCCGACCATTTGCGCCAAAGGCTGGCTACGCGCTATCCTGTGGGTGAATCTGATGCCATGGCGCGTATAGTCATGGAGGAGATGCTTAATAGTTCTCCGGTCGATGTCGTATTGCGCAAAGATACTACAATTTCTGCGTTTATGCAGGAGAAGATTGATAAAGTTGTCGACCGTTTGATTTTGGGCGAGCCTATACAATATATATTTGGTCATACGGTTTTTTGCGGGTTTCAATTAAAAGTTACTCCCGATGTGCTTATACCGCGTCCCGAAACGGAAGAATTGGTAGATATGGTGGTTAAGCGTTGGAGAAATGTCTCAGACTTGGATGTGCTTGACATCGCTACCGGTTCGGGATGTATTGCAGTGTCGTTGGCCCGTGTACTTAAATTTGCAAAAGTGTCGGCCATTGATATTTCGCCTGAGGCTTTGGCTGTGGCTCGGGAGAATGCAAGGCGACTGAAAGTTGGGGTCGATTATGTTCAAGCCGATGCGCGTGCGCTTAAAGTGCCTGAAGAACCATGTTATGATATAATAGTGAGCAATCCACCTTATGTGTTGGATAGTGAGAGGAAAACAATGGAAGCCAATGTCCTTGACTACGAACCACACTTGGCATTGTTTGTCCCCGATGATGATGCTTTGCGGTTTTATCATGCTATTGCCCGATATGCGATAAGAGCTTTACGACCTCAAGGAATGATATATTTTGAGATAAATAGTCTCAAATGCGCTGAAGTAGTGGAACTATTGGTTGCATTGGGGTTCGTTGAGGTGGAAAGTAGTGTTGACATGTATGGCAATCAGCGTTTTGTGGTTGCGACAAAGCCCAGGGAAAGATGGTAAATAAACAAACTTATGATCGGGCTCTCGTGAGGTTGGAAGCCTTGTGTGCCCGAAGTGAACAGTGTACTTATGACCTCAAACAAAAACTTTATCGATGGGGGGTATCTTCAGATGATGCAAGTCTAATAATTAAAGATTTGGAAATGCGTCGATATGTCGATGATTCTCGATTTGCATGTGCCTATGTTCGCGACAAATATCGGTTTTCAAGGTGGGGGCGAAATAAAATAGCGTTGGGTCTGCGGGCAAAGCATATTGAGGAAAATGTGATTGATGAAGCTCTTGATGAAATAAAACAAGAAGAATATATGGCCGGGATGAAGGCGTTGATGCTCATGAAGTTGAGAGGAGTGAGCGCGCCATTGGGCTATGATGATCGCATGAGACTATATCGATTTATGGTGCAGAGAGGTTTTGAGTCATCATTGATTTCTTTTGTGTTGAAACAAATAGAATTGTCATGCAACGAGGATGGCAATTTCTGAGCGATGTCACCCAGCGGGCTCTTTCGTTGATTTATCCCGAGGTGTGTGAAGTGTGTGGACGTCCTTTGTTGCGTGGTGAGGAGTTGATGTGTCTGCATTGTTGGCGCGGTTTGCCACGGACGCGTTGTTATGAAAGTGAATTTAATATAGTGCATGAGCGATTGGCAAGTACAACTCCTATATTTCGTGCGGCAGGCCTTTTTTATTATTACAAAAATAGTGGGTACGCGTCTTTGATTCATCAGGCAAAATATTCGCATAGGCCGGTTGTTGCACAAAAATTGGCATCTCGATTTGCGCGAGAGATAAAAGCAAGCGGATTTTTTGATGGAATAAATGTCATATTGCCGGTGCCATTACATAGAGTGAAATTGATTAAGCGCGGCTATAATCAGAGCCGGTATATTGCGGCAGGTATTTCGAAAGAGACCGGGATTGAAGTTGCAGATAATTTGGTGGCGACACGAGGACATTCTACACAGACCGTCAAGGGTAGTTTTCAGCGCTGGATTAATGCTCAGGGAATATATGATGTCGAAAATCCTGATGAATTAGAGGGAAAACATGTGCTGGTTGTTGATGATGTAATTACTTCAGGCGCAACTATGCTCGCATGTTGCGAAGCTTTGCATGAAGCGTGCCCGTCGGTTTGCATTTCTGTGTTGGCGTTGGCCGTTACGCATTTGGATTGACTTGTTGTGGTGGAATGTCAAAATTGTAGATTGTCTGTTATCGGTTGTTGCGCATTGTATATAATGGATTTAAACTATTTCGCAGTTTGAGCCTTTTTTTGAAAAAACATTTGTCATTTTGTTTGATATTAGCTTGCTAAACATTAACTTTGCAAAACAATATCATCATAATCCCAATAAAATGAAAAAGTTAGAAAGTCTCTTAGCCGAAAAATTGTTGAAAATCACTGCGATAAAATTGCAACCCGACATGCCGTTTGTGTGGGCTTCTGGTTGGAATTCTCCAATTTATACCGACAATCGCAAAACGCTTTCGTATCCCGAAGTGCGTAATTTCATCAAAGTAGAACTTTGCCGTCTTATTCTTGAAAGTTTTGGGACTCCCGATGTTATTGCGGGTGTGGCTACCGGAGCTATTGCTCAAGGGGCTCTTGTCGCTGATACTCTTGGACTTCCTTATGTATATATTCGTTCTACACCAAAGGATCACGGACTTGAAAATCTTATAGAAGGTAATTTGAAGCCGGGACAAAAGGTAGTTGTAATCGAGGACTTGATTTCGACCGGAGGAAGCAGTTTGAAAGCCGTTGAAGCTGTGCGTGCTGCCGGCTGTGAAGTAACCGGAATGGCCGCAATATTTACTTATGGCTTCCCGGTGGCAGAAAAGGCATTTGCTAAGGCCGGTGTTACATTGCGCACATTGAGTAATTATAATTCGATGCTTGAAGCGGCTCTTGAAACCAATTACATCAAGGAGAATGACTTGGCCACTTTGCAGGAATGGCGTAAAGATCCGGCTAATTGGGTACCTAACCGAAAAACCGAATAATTGAGGTATGGCATGTTATTCAAGTAAGCCGGTTGAGATACCGGCTTCGATTGATGTCGTCTATGAACGCATAAGCAATGTTGCGGCTTTTCAGGATAAGTTAGATCAAATTCCTGCTGATATACGTGCTAAAATGGGTGATGTGTCGTTTCGTGATGATGCAATCGTAATTACTGCCGCTCCTGTTGGCGAAATTACACTGCGCTTATTGGAAAAAGAACCTCCACGTCGAGTGAAGTTTGTTGCTGAAAATTCACCGGTGCCTATCGGGTTGGCTATAAATCTTACAGATAAAGGCATTGGCCTCACCGAGGCGATGAGTGCGATAGAGGTTGATATACCTGCAATGCTTAAGCCCCTTGTTGGACCTAAACTGCAAGAAGCAGCCGATAAGTTTGGTGAGCTTTTGACCAATCTTGGTCGAATGGTCTGATATTGATATTGTAATATAAATATAATAATTCATCTATGGCATCGAAGCTGTGGGAGAAATCTGTAGTCGTAAATCATGACGTCGAGGCTTATACAGTAGGCCGAGATCGTGAAATGGACTTATTTCTTGCTCCCTATGACATATTGGGCTCATTGGCTCATATCACAATGCTTGAATCGATTGGATTGCTTACATCTGACGAACTTGATGTGTTATCTGCCGAATTAAGGAATATATATGCATTGACCGAGTCGGGTGACTTTGTTATTGAAGAAGGTGTTGAAGATGTGCATTCCCAAGTGGAGCTGATGCTGACTCGTCGATTGGGTGATGTTGGCAAGAAAATACATTCCGGTCGTTCGCGTAATGACCAAGTGTTGGTCGATTTGAAACTCTTTACTCGTTCGCGCATTGAAGACGTTGTTGTTGCAGTGTCTCGATTGTTTAATGCTTTGATTAAGCAAAGCGAGTGCTACAAAGATGTTTTGATGCCGGGATACACCCATCTTCAGGTGGCCATGCCGTCATCGTTTGGCTTGTGGTTTGGAGCTTATGCCGAGAGCCTTGTCGATGACTTGACTGTATTAAAGTCGGCCTATGATATAACTAATCGCAATCCATTAGGATCTGCCGCCGGATATGGGTCGTCGTTTCCACTAGATCGTTCGATGACTACAAGGCTGCTTGGTTTTGGTTCGATAGCTTATAATGTCGTCTATGCTCAAATGGGGCGAGGAAAAACTGAACGTCTTGTGGCTCAAGCAATAGCCGGAGTGGCTGCAACTGTTTCAAAATTGGCATATGACGCTTGCCTGTTCAACTCTCAAAACTTTGGATTCATAAAATTGGCTGATGAGTATACTACAGGCTCTTCGATTATGCCTCACAAAAAGAATCCCGATGTGTTTGAGCTGACAAGAGCAAAGTGTAATAAAATGCAGGCATTGCCTTATGAAATATTGTTGATTACAAATAATCTGCCATCGGGATATTTTCGTGATTTGCAGTTGATTAAAGAGAATTTCTTGCCGGCCTTTGATTCTATTATTGAAATTCTCAACATGGTGGCAGATATGGTGTTGGAAGTAAAAGTAAACGACGAGATATTGTCGGACGAACGCTATAGGTTGATGTTCTCGGTAGAGGAGGTAAACCGATTGGCTCTTGAAGGAGTGCCGTTTCGAGATGCTTATAAGCAAGTAGGGTTGGCAATCGAGCAAGGAAAGTTTGATGTTAAGCCGGTAGTAAAGCACACTCATGAAGGCTCTATTGGGAATCTATGTAATGATGACATCTGCAATCTTTACGATAAGATATTAAGTAACTTTGATTTTAGCGCCTACCATTCTGCGTTTGACGCATTGTTGAAACGATAATCATATTACAATGAAATCTCCCTCTCTCGATTATGTGGCTTTTTCACAGCGCTATGATGGGTTGATGCCCTACCGGCGTATCGGAACATCCGGATTGCGCATGTCGGCTTTGTCAATGGGTTTTTGGTGGAACTTTGGCGCAGATGATGATTTTTACGACTGCAAACGTCGAGTGACTTATGCGTTTGATCATGGTATAACCACATTTGACCTTGCCAACAATTATGGCCCGCCATACGGAGCCGGTGAGGAAACTTTCGGGCGTATAATGCATGAATCGTTATATCCCTATCGCCGAGAAATGATAATTACGACCAAGGCCGGTCATGACATGTGGCCTGGCCCTTATGGCGATGGCTCTTCGCGTAAAATGTTGATGACATCTATTGATGATTCATTGCGTAGAATGAGGTTGGAGTATGTCGATATTTTTTATTCCCATCGATATGATGGTATTACTCCTATTGAGGAAACAATGCAGGCGCTTGTCGATATTGTGCGGTCGGGAAAAGCTCTATATGTAGGACTTTCGAAATATCCTACCGATAAGTTGCGACAAGCATTGGCATATCTTGCTGATGCTCATGTGCCATGTTTGATATATCAAGACAAATCAAATATGTTGGTCGACAATTTGAATGACGAACGTCGTGACTTGTTGACGATGTATGGGGTTGGATATACGGCATTCAGTCCGTTAGAACGAGGCTTGTTGTCGGATAAGTATCTGAATGGGATTCCGGCTGATTCGCGTGCAGCGTTGGGTAAATATTTCAACAAAGAAGTCATAACGGAGTCGATGTTGTCGAGATTGAAGCGACTTAATGATATCGCGGCTTTGCGGGGACAGTCATTGTTGCAGATGGCAGTTGCGTGGTTGTTGCGCAAGCCGATGGTGTCATCGGTTATCATCGGGCCCCGTACTCATAAACAAATGGTCGACTTGTTGGGAGCGGTGGACTCTCCGGTCTTTGATGATGAAGAAGTTGCAGTAATTACAGATATTTTACAATCGTGAAAGCGTCAATCTTTAAATTGATATTTGTATCGTTGATATTGGTGGTGTCATCATGTGAAGATGTCGATGATACTCGCATACCTTTGTCAAATGTTAATATCGTGCTTGATAATCAGGGTTATTGGGATACTTGGGGAGTGCATGGATATGGAGATTATCGTTATTTTATAAAGGGGCAGCAACCATCCAATTTCCCATGGACCGGTTTGTCTTATACTGGATATGGTGGTGTCCTGCTTGTGATGGGATACGAAAATGGTAACTATGATGTTCCTTTGGCATACGACATGGCATGTCCGGTGGAGCGAAATGCTAATGTGCGAGTGGAGATGAAAAGTGCGATATTTCGAGCTGTTTGCTTGAAGTGTGGCTCTGAATATGATGTGTGTGAAGGCGCTGGTCGCCCGCTATCGGGTCAAGCCGTGGAGAAAAACTATGGATTGACGCGATATAAGGTGTTCCCAGCGCACTATGGTGGGTATGTTATAGTAAATTGAGAATTCCTTAATATGCTAATTGCGGAAAAATGTTGCGTAATCCGAAAATACTTACTACCTTTGTGGTGCCAAAACGTCAATGCTTGAGTTGACGACAAAGCTGCCTGAATGGTGGAATGGTAGACACGAGGGACTTAAAATCCCTTGGCCATTGTGGCTGTGCGGGTTC
>CAZLUB010000034.1:0-24072 GCA_964562595.1 uncultured Muribaculum sp.
CGCCAATGGTGGTTACTTGGTAGTGAAAAAGGATGGTGAGATACTTTGTTACCACTTCTATGACCGTAATAGATTTGAGGATTATTTATTCTCAAATGCATACTTGGAGCGTTCAAGTACAACTAAACATAAGTATGCTACTATTGTAAAAGAGGCAGATGGAACATTGTCGTTTAAGTTGAACTTTCAAGTTAGGTTAAAATAATTGGTTATGGGAGAAGAACTAAATATTTTACCAAATATAGAAGTAGTAGACCTGTTTTGTGGAATAGGAGGACTTAGTTATGGTATGAAGTGTAAGGGGTTTAAAATTAAGGCTGGTTACGACCTTGATGCCTCATGCAAATATGCATACGAAGCAAATACAGAAGCTACATTCAATTACAGGGATATTAAAACGGTAAGTTCAGGTGATATAAATGCTAATTTCAGTAATAATAGTATTCGTGTTTTAGCCGGTTGTGCACCATGCCAGCCATTTTCTTCTTATGCTTTTAAGAACAAGAAGAAGGACCCAGACAAATATGATTTATTGTATGAATTTGGTAGATTGGTTAGAGAAGTTCTTCCTGATATTGTTACAATGGAAAATGTCACTCAAATATTATCTTTCAAAGAAAAGCCTGTTTTGCAAGATTTTATAGATTGTTTAAGTGATTGTGGATATTATGTGGAAGTAAATAAAGTCTTTTGTCCTAATTATGGAATACCTCAAAATCGAAAACGTTTAGTGCTATTAGCATCCAGACTTGGAGAAATCAAACTAATATCCCCAACTCACAATAAAGAAAATTATGTTACTGTTAGGGATACTATAGGAGATTTACCTGCTATTGCTTCAGGCGAATGTGACAAAAATGATCCTTTGCACAGAGCCAAAGATTTAACCCCATTGAATTTACAGCGAATACAACATACGCCATATGGTGGAAGTTGGAGAGATTGGCCAGAGCACCTTGTGTTGAGATGCCATAAGACAACTGGAGGAAAGTCTTTTGGAAGTGTTTATGGAAGAATGATTTGGGATGATCCATCCCCGACGATGACGACTCAATGTACAGGATTGGGAAATGGGCGTTTCGGGCATCCTATACAGAACCGAGCTATATCAATAAGGGAAGCAGCGTTATTGCAAACTTTCCCAAGGTCGTATAAATTTTTCCCAAATGAAGAAAGTGTTGCAATAACAAAAGCTTCGCGCTATATTGGCAATGCTGTTCCTCCAAAATTAGGAGAAGTGATAGCAGAAAGCATTTCTAATCATTTATTATGTTTTAAGCACCAATGACTATGGCAAAAGAATATAATATAAACGTTGACCCAAGAATTCTGGAATTATTAGGTCCTAATTTGTATACCAACATCTACTATGTTTTAGCAGAACTTATAGCCAATGCTTATGATGCAGATGCAAAAAATGTTTATATCATCTCTAACAAGGACGATATCCGCATTGAAGATGACGGACATGGTATGTCATATGACAATGGAGATATAAAGAAGTTTTTAAATGTAGCAGGTGTATCAAGAACGAATGAGAATGAATCTTTTTCGCGTTCTGGAGAACGCAGAAAGATGGGACGCAAAGGCGTGGGTAAGTTGGCTGCACTTTCTGTTTCAGAGTCTGTTGATATAATGACTATTTGTAATGGAGAAAAATCTGGTTTTGTTTTAGCTCGTCGCCCAAATGATGGCAATAAACTGACACCAATAGAAGATGAAAATATAAGTTTTTGCTACATACAAAATAGCGGTACTGCTATTGTTATGCGTAATCCACAATATCGTTTACATAAATCTTTAGATGCAATCAAAAGAAATCTTTTGAAAATATTCCCTTTGGTTGATGACAATTTTAAAATTCATATTATACGTGGTAAAGAGGAAGAAATTGTAGAGAAATTCGATGAAAATGTTGCAAAGGAATTATGTTCGTTAATTATATTGGGAGAACAGCACGCTGACTTATTGAATTATGTTCCAGACTATTTCCCGAAACATCGTAGTGACTTAGTTGAAAAACGGGATGAGTATAGTGTACCTCTTACAATAAAAGACAACAACGGTAATGAGCATGAATATAATTTACAGATTGAAGGTTGGATTGGTGCATATAAAACAACACGCGGCAGAAAGTCCGAAGTGACAGATTTTCCAGACAATTTCATTTCGCTTTATGCAAATAAAAAAATGGGAGAGTTTAATATTCTACCAATTGTAGGACAAAATAAACTGAATGAGGTTTATATTGTAGGGCAATTATATGTTGATTTATTTGAATTGTCAGAACTCCCTGATATGGCTTTAAGCAACAGGCAAGGATATAAATCTGATGATATACGTTATGAGACTGTAATAAAATATGTTAGAGATATTCTACTTCCTGATATATTAAAGAAGAGAGTATTGTACACAGACCTAACGAAGGCTGCAAAAAAAACTCAAAAGATAGAAGAACAAAAGGATAATGAAGCAAAACTTCGTAAAATGGTGGATACGTTTAAAGACAAAGCCTCTGAAAGTGTTGCTTTAGCTATTGAACGATATAATTCAACAGATTCTCCGTACCAGTCAGAATTAAAGGGAATTATTTCAAATGCTATTAATGATAATATTCCTGAACTCGGACTTAAAACTGTTGTTGATTCACAGAAGAAGAAGATTTTGATTAGTCACACATACAAGGATAAAGACCTTGCAGATGTAGTTTATAACATGTTGTTATTTAACAATGTTCCGTCTGAAGATGTCTTATATACAAGCTGTGATGATGAAGTTTGTAGAATTCCTGAAGGAGTATCCATATATAATTACTTACGAGACTTTTTTGTAGAAAGTTATTCAAAACAAAAGTTATTTGTGTTATTTATAACAAGCGATAACACTCCGAAAGCGTGGGGAGCAATGACAGAAATTGGAGCTTCATGGATAACTCAAATTGATAATAAAATATTTAATATTCCACCATTTAAACCTCAACATCCATTAAATGATGAAGCTTTATGGCATAGCACAAATAGAAACGACGAAAATGTGTTATCTATGAATCCTCTTAATGCGGACATTTTTTGCCAAAAAGTAGAACATATTTGTGACGAACTTGGCTATAAAAAACGAATAAGGAAGGATAATAAAGATTATTTAAAGACTTTAGTTAAAGTGGAGTATTAGTAAAAGTAGCCAAACTCTTTGCACAATCAAGGAATTTGGCTACTTTTGTATCAGAGTTGTTTGACAAAGCAGAATGCAGAGGATTGGTGCAATCTTGAAGTCGCCAAATCGTTACCAACAACTTTCTACTATAGCATTCGCTATTTGTGTATCAATCAGATACGGAATAATTGATTATCCGCGGCAAATATATAACCCTTTAGAGGTGCAGGCGTGGTACTTGTTGTATCAGTGTGTAATTATGGGTGTAGTTATTTTTATTATAAAACGTATTAAAGGAGATAAGTTGCCATTTGTGTGGAAATGGACGATTCCCTGTGTATCTATATTCTTGACTGTGGCTGACATGGCCTATTTTTATTCTTTGTCGTTGGATGATTCGATGGTGTCAGTCGTGTCGATGGTGAGACGAGGCAGTGTTTTGGTCTCGTTTGTGTATGGAGTGCTTGTGTTGCGAGAAAAGGATGTGAAGATGAAACTTATTGATTTGTCGATTTTATTGATAGGATTGATATTTTTGGTGTTAGGGTCAAGTCGTACGTTGATTTAGGAGGTTATTTTTATAATTTAAACAAATATAAGTGAGATGATTATTTGCATCAATCGTTAGATTAATTTAACTTTGTAGCATATTGCCCTAAATGGGCTTAATATGTTTATTTAGATATAAAGCATGTTTTAAGATGAAGCAGTTTTTCCTATATGTATTGGCTACAATAGCCGGTTTGTGGCTTACGATAATTTTGTCGGTTATTGGTACTTTCTTGATGTTAATAGTCATGATTGCCGGTAGCGCGGGAGGAAATTCTCCGGTTATAAATGATAAGTCGGTGTTGTATGTCAACCTCGAAGGAGTTATTGAAGAGCGTATTGTTACAAAATCTTTAGTTGAAGAGCTTCAAGGATTAGATCGAAATGTGATAGATCTAAATGATTTGATTAAAGCTATAGATAATGCGTCCACAGATAGCCGTATTGAAGGGATATATGTTGATTGTAAAGGAGCATCTTCTGGCAGTGCAACGAGTCTGTCGATTCGCAACGCATTGTTGCGTTTCAAAGAATCGGGCAAGTGGATTGTCGCATATGCTGATGCGTATACGCAAAGCGATTACTACATGGCGACAGTCGCCGATTCGTTGTGGCTGAATCCGGAAGGCGCAGTCGATGTGCATGGGCTTGGTGGTACATTGATATTCTATAAAGGAATGCTTGACAAACTTGGTGTAGATGCTCAGATTATAAAAGTAGGTACATTTAAAAGCGCTGTTGAGCCATTTATTCTGACAGAGGCCAGTGAAGCAAATAAGAAGCAGATACGAGAATATATTACTCCGATGTGGAATTACATAAGCGAGGGTATAGCGTCAAGTCGTGGTGTTTCGGCAACTGATGTAAACGAATGGGCCGACAAGATAATATCTACGAGCGATCCGGAAGATTGTGTTGTTGAAAAAGTTGTTACTGGGCTTTGTTATCGCCATGAGGTGGAGGACTGGATAAAGTCTCAGGTAGGCATAGAATCTGATGATGATCTGTCATTAGTGTCTCCTTCTGATTATGTTGCTTCATTGTCAAGTGATACGTCATCCAACAAGATAGCCGTATTATATGCAGTGGGAGATATCGTTGATACCGGTGATAGCGGTATTGTTGGTGCAGAAATGGCTCCATTGATTTTGGAATTAGCTGAAGATGATGATGTCGATGCATTGGTGCTTCGAGTTAATTCGGGTGGAGGCAGTGCTTTTGCATCTGAACAAATATGGGAGGCCTTGCAACAATTTAAGGCAAAAGGCAAACCGTTTTATGTGTCAATGGGTGATGTTGCAGCGTCGGGAGGTTATTACATATCATGTGCTGCCGACCGCATATATTGTGAACCTACTTCGATAACAGGCTCGATTGGTATATTTGGCATAATACCATGTGTGAAAGAATTGATGAACGATAAACTAGGCATTACGACGACAACAATAGCAACCAACCCTAATGGACAGATGTCTGTAATGAATCCATTGACTGATATGCAACGAATGGCATTACAAAAAGCAATTGACCGTGGATATGAAACGTTTGTCAAGCGTTGTGCGGAAGGTCGCGGTGTAAGCATAGATTCGATTAATGCAATTGCAGAAGGTCGCGTGTGGGATGGTCAAACCGCCGTAAAAATTGGATTGGTCGATGAGAATGGATCGCTTCAAGATGCTATTGACCGTATAGCTTTAGAATCAGGCTATGATAAGTATGAAATTGTGGAATATCCCAATCCCGACGCAGAGTGGTGGTCGATGATGATGAAGATGCCATCAACTGTAAAGCAAAGACTCCTTGAAGAGGAACTTGGAGAGGCCTATGAGGTCTATAAAACAGCCAAGAATTTGAAGAATCTGGAGACTATTCAGTGTCGTATGCAGCCTGTGGTAATAGAATAATCCTATTAGCCTACTTGTAAAATGCGCCATAACAAAATCATTGACATGCTATTGCTAAAACCATTGAGTTGGCTCTATGGTTTCGGAGTTTATTGGCGTAATCGCATGTTTGATCTTGGCGTGTATAAGCAACGTGAATTTGATGTGCCTGTAGTTGTTATCGGGAACATCGCGGTGGGAGGAACCGGAAAAACACCTCATACAGAATATGTCATAAACGCATTGTCGCAACGTTATCACATCGGAGTGTTGAGCCGAGGATATCGTCGGCACACCAAGGGGTTTGTTTTGGCTTCGCAAAGGTCAACTCCATGGGATATAGGCGATGAACCATATCAAATATATCAAAAATTTGGCAGAAATGTCAGAGTCGCTGTGTGTGAAAAACGAGTTGATGGTATAGAGCAGTTGCTTTCCATCGACCCCGAAATCAACCTGATTGTTCTAGATGATGCGTTTCAACATCGCTATGTAAAACCCAGGGCGGCGGTCGTGTTGACAGAGTGGAACAGGCCTGTTTATAATGACGACCTTATGCCTCTAGGACGATTGCGTGAGCCGGCTTCAGCACTCAATCGTGCTGATATTGTGATTGTAACCAAATGCCCGGCGCAGGTAAAGCCTCTTGATATAAGATTGGTGTTTAATCATCTTGATTTATTCCCAAGCCAAAAATTATATTTTTCACGATACCTTTACGGTGGGCTTGTCAGTGTATTTCCAGATGAAACAGATTTTGTCCCCTATCTCGATATGTTGACCAAAGATGATGCAATATTGTTAATTGCCGGTATTGCCAATCCGCGGCCATTTGTCAAACATATACGTAGATATCATATCCCGGTAAGTGTAAAGTGCTACCCCGACCATTATAATTTTGAACGTAAAGATTTCTTGGCAATCAAGCAACGTTTTGATAGCCTGCAAGGCAGAAGAAAATTCATAATTACGACAGAAAAAGATGCGGTGCGCATAGCCAATAGTCCATATTATCCTCATGAACTCAAACCGGTGACATTTTACATCCCAATAACTGTTGATTTTCTGCCATATGTAATGCCACAAAGCAATACGCCTACAGCATTTGAATCGGAATTACAGAAAATTATCAGCCGTCCACGCTTTTGAAAATATAATTGTAAAAAATAATAAAAAACAAACAGCCATGTTACAAAAAATTCAGCAAACAGCCGATTATATCCGTGGTAGAGTAGCAGATATGCCAAAGACCGCAATTATATTAGGTACCGGTCTCGGGGCATTGGTCGATCATATAGAAGAAAAGATTTATATTCCATATACCGAAATCCCTAATTTCCCGGTATCTACGGTCGAAGGTCATTCCGGTAATTTAATATTTGGGCGCTTAGGTAATAAGCGAGTTATGGCTATGCAAGGCCGTTTTCATTTTTACGAAGGCTATGACATGAAGCAAGTGACATTTCCGGTGAGGGTAATGAGAGCATTGGGGGTGAAAACACTTTTTGTAAGTAATGCCGCCGGGGGAATGAATCCGGATTTTATCATCGGTGATATAATGATAATTAACGATCATATCAATTTGTTCCCTGAGCATCCTTTGCGAGGAAAAAATTATAATGAACTCGGTGACCGTTTCCCCGACATGAGCGAGGCTTATTCTCGACGGTTGATAGCTCAAGCACAAGAAATCGCGAAAGAAAAAGGAATACGAGTGGTGCAAGGTGTGTATGTTGGAACGCAAGGACCGACATTTGAAACTCCGGCGGAATATCGATATTTTCATCGCATAGGCGGTGATGCAGTAGGCATGTCGACAGTGCCGGAGGTTATTGTCGCCCGTCACGGTGGAATGGATGTCTTTGGTGTATCTGTGATCACCGACCTTGGTGTTGAAGGTATAGTAGAACAAGTTTCACACGAGGAAGTGCAGAAGGCTGCAGCTGCCGCTCAGCCTAAAATGATGGAAATAATGACAGAACTGGTTAATCGTTTTGAAGAATAAAACATTGGATATGCAAATGCCCCAACCCGAAACCGAAATCTCAACGCTTGGTGAATTTGGCCTAATTGAACATATTACAAAAGATGTCAAGGTGCAAAATCCTTCGTCGATAAAAGGAGTTGGCGATGATTGTGCCATTCTTGAGTATAAGAATAATCAGGTGCTGGTGTCGACTGATCTGTTACTTGAGGGCGTGCATTTTGATTTGACATACGTGCCATTGAAGCATCTTGGTTACAAAAGTGCCGTAGTGAATTTCAGTGACATATATGCCATGAACGGTCATCCGCGCCAGATAGTAGTCTCATTGGGAATATCCAAGCGCTTTACGGTAGAGCATATCGAAGAACTTTATGCCGGAATCAAGTTGGCGTGCAATGTTTATGGCGTTGACTTGGTGGGAGGCGATACGACATCTTCTCGTCAAGGTTTGGTAATTTCGATAACCTGTATTGGTGAAGCTCAAAGTGACCGAATTGCGCCTCGTGATGGGGCTAAAGCGACCGACTTGATATGTGTGAGTGGAGATCTCGGAGCAGCATACATGGGATTACAGTTGTTGGAACGCGAGAAAGTCGCTTCTGCCGACAATCCTGAGTTCCGCCCACGCTTTGAGGGCAAAGAATATCTTGTCGAGCGTCAGCTCAAGCCAGAGGCGCGTCGAGATATCGTAGAGGCTTTGGCCGAAGTCGGTATTGTGCCGACATCGATGATTGACGTGTCTGATGGGTTGTCAAGTGAACTCATCCATATATGTAAAGCAAGCGGAGTAGGCTGTCGAGTATATGAAGATCGTATACCCATAGACTATCAAACTGCAGTAATGGCAGAGGAATTGGGTATGAACTTGGTAACAGCAGCAATGAATGGCGGAGAGGATTACGAGTTGTTGTTCACAGTGCCTTTGAATTGCCATGAGCAGATTGATAAATTAAAGGGTGTGCGTTTAATAGGCCACATTACCAAACCAGAGTTAGGGTGTGCAATGGTGACTCGAGATGGAGGTGAGATGCCACTTAAGGCACAAGGATTTAATCATTTGCAATGATGAATGCGTAATAATGATTTATGAAGCTTTCATAGGAAAGAAAAAAGTGTTAATTTTGCACACGAAAAAAATAACAACAAAAGAACATTGAATCATGATAAATAGAATTTTGATAAGAATGAAGGTCGTGCAGATGCTCTATTCCTATCTGCTTACCCGTAGCGAGTTTCGCATCCTTCCTGTCCCCGAATCTCAATCGCGAGACAAGCGTTTTGCCTATTCTCTTTATTGTGACTTGTTGTTGTTGATTCTTGATATATCTGATTATCAGATTTCCAATGATGAGGGTCGTCCACGTATTCTGCCCCTGAATCGAAAGGATTCGGTGGCTTGGCGTCGTGTTGCTCAGTCTCTTGCCGATAATGACGACATGAAAAATATTGTAACTGGCAATCGCTCTTTTATAGAGGCGTTGGTATCTCATCGCTTGCGTATTAAGGCCGCTATCGACAATTCGTCAGTGATAAAAGATTTCAGCCGCAAGGCTAAAAAAGCAAAGCCTGAAGTAGAAGACGAAGTACAACTTTTACGAGTGGTTTTGGAAACGATAGTGCTTAGAGATAAGGGTATTGATGATTTGATACATGCCAATCCCGATTTTACTCATGTTGGTTATGAGCAAGCATTGGAAATGTTAGACGAAACGTTATCAGATTATTCAACGACTCGTTCATCGTTGGTCGATGCACGCAGGGGATTGATGTCTTCGTTTGACAAGGCTTATGAATTATATCACAGTTTGTTGCAACTCATGTGTGACATAACTCGTTTGCGTGAGATACAATTGGATGAAGCTAAGCACAAATACTTGCCAACCAGCGATGATTTGAATCCAAACATGCGTTTTGTCGAAAACCAATTTATCGCATCATTACGTGATTGTCCTGCAATGAAAGCTTATCTTGAAGAAAATCCTATCTCGTGGGAAGGTGATGAAATTGCAGTGCGTTGCATCCTTGAGCGTATAATGGAGAGCGATATTTATCAACAATATATGAATGCTCCGATGACAGATTATGCGGCAGATTGTGACTTGTGGCAAAACCTTTTCAAATCAATTATTGTTGAAAATGATGATTTGACTGAAGCATTGGAGTCAAAATCAGTATATTGGAATGATGATTTAAATATAATGGGGTCATTTGTTCTAAAGACAATCAAACGTTTTGCACGCGAAAATGGCAATGTCTCAGACTTGTTGCCTAAATTTAAGGATGATGAAGATGCCGCCTTCGGGCCGGGATTGTTTGAGGCAACCATAAAGAATCAGGAGGAATATCGAGCAATGATTGATGCTTGTCTTGTAGGAAGCCAATGGGATCCTGAGCGACTCGCATTTATGGACATTGTCATTCTTGAAACTGCAATAGCTGAAATACTCAATTTCCCGTCGATACCAACGCTTGTGTCAATTAATGAGTATACGGAGATTGCTAATTATTATTCAACTCCAAAGAGCGGGCAGTTTATAACCGGAATGCTATATGCAATTATTAATAATTTGAAAAAGGAAGGCAAACTCATTAAAGAATAAAAGAACTTCACTATATTTGCACATATAATTAACTATATAACAGAATAAGAAATGCTTAATTTAATAACATTGCAGGATGCCGCAGGTGGTGCGGGTATGATGAACATTATCATGATCGTAGCTTTAATAGCCATATTCTACTTCTTCATGATACGTCCACAGCAAAAGAAACAAAAAGAGATTCAAAAATTCCGTGCCGGTCTCGGCGTTGGCGATCGTGTGATTACTGCCGGTGGCATTCATGGTAAGATTAGAGGCATCAAAGATAATGCTTTTGTGCTTGAAATTGCTGATAACGTTCGTATTACCATTGACAAGGGGTCTGTCTATCCGTCAGCAGCCGATGCTCAAGAAGCAGCCGCCGTTGAAGAAAAGAAGTAATTGATAAAATTATAATACTGCACTATCGCAGCCCATTAACTGCTTAATCGAGAGGCGGCTGATGGGTTGTTTTTTTTATTGTCAAATTATTATGGCACTAATTGATAAATTAAAACATCTGATTGAATCATTGCGTCTGACATTGATGACATCGCGAGGTCATGATGTGTGGCTGTTTTTGTCATGCCTGTTTGTCGCTTATTTATTTTGGTGGATGCTGACTCTTAACAATGAAGTGCAAGAAGATTATGAAGTGCCGGTGGAAATTGATAATATTCCCGATGGAATAACAGTGCTCAGTGATGTTCCCGAATCAGTCAAGGTGAGTGTACGTGACAAGGCATCGGCTTTGATTCGTTTTAATTGGATGGGTGTGCCTAAAATGAAGATCGACTGGCGAGACTATCAAAAGGGGGATAGATTTATATTTGGCAATGTTGAAATGAATTCGCGATTAAGAAGCTATTTTGGCAGTGGTAGCCGTATTGTGACAATCAAACCTGACTCGTTGAGGGTGGTGTTTACGACGATTCCCGGTCGTCGTGTCCCGGTGGTGATTGATGCCGATGTGCGTCCTGCGTTGGGCTATGTAGTCAATGGAGAGTATGAGCTAAATGTAGATTCGGTTACTTTGTATTCAAAGACTGATTTGCCGCATGGACTTTTAGCTGTGCAGACAATGCCGATTGTAAAAGCAGAGTTGGATGATACAACCCATATTCAAGTGCGCATAAAATCAATAGATGGTGTGCGTATCGAGCCTGACCGAGTGGATGTGACAATTCCTGTGGAACCGTTGATCTCGCGAAAGCAAATAGTGCCTATTACCGTTCAAAATTTACCATCGGATGTGGGGCTTATAACATTTCCTTCAAAAGTAGAAGTGTCTTACTTGGTGCCGATGAGCATGTATAATGTAGAACAATCTCCATTAAATGCTTATGTCGACTATAATAAGGTGTTGGAAGTTAGAAATGGCAAAGTTAACGTGTCAATGTCGCTGATGCCCGATGTATATCAGAACGTGGATATATCGCCCGATAGTGTGGAGTTTATTATAGAAAAGAAACGGTTGAATGATGGCAACTGAGATAATTGCAATAACCGGTGGTATTGGAAGTGGGAAGAGTGTTGTATCTCGCATTTTACGTATATTGGGTCATGCCGTGTATGATTGCGACAGCCAAGCTAAGCAATTGATGGATGGTAGTGAATATATTAAAAACCGGATAAAGCAAGAAATTGACCGTTGGTCAGTTGACGATTTAGGAAATATAGATCGACAACGTTTGTCAAGTGTCGTCTTTTCAAACAAAGATGCATTGATGCGACTTAATGCAATCGTACATGGTGCAGTAAGACAAGATCTGCTTGAGTGGGTAAATCGACAGTCAGTTCAAAGAGTATGGGTAGAGACTGCAATTCTTTATGAAAGCGGCTTGGATAAGATTGTAGATAAAGTGTGGTATGTAGAAGCACCATTGGAAATGCGTATCAAGCGGGTTATGCTTCGTAATTCTGTTACAAGAGCGCAGGTTGAAGCTCGAATCGCTTCACAACCGGCAGTGTCAGACCATAATCATCCCGATGTATCATTGATTGTAAACGATGGCAGTTCATCGTTATTGCAGCGTATCGAAGGCTTGTTGTCGGATCGGTAACGGCAATTGCATTTTACTACTGAGTTCAAATTCCTAAAAAACTTTGAGATTTTGAAATATTGTGTAATGGTGTTACCTTTGCGCAGTTTTTTATAATTATAAATTTATGGACAAGGTATCGGAGAACCCTTTCAAAAACCGAATTAATGGCAGTCAATTGCCATTGATGATAGTTACGGCGTTGTTTGTGACGTTGTATTTGGTGTCGAATGTAATGGCTGTTAAGGTTGTCAGCTTTTTTGGAATAGTATATTTTGACGCTGGAACAATTACTTTCCCTTTTGCTTATATGCTTGGCGACGTGTTGACTGAATTGTGGGGATTCCGAACTGCCCGGCGCATTATTTGGATTACTTTTGTGTGCAACGTGATGTTGGTGTTGTGTACAATGATAGGAGTGTGGTTGCCATCGCCTGACTATATGGGAGAGACTGCCGACGCATATAATCGAGTGTTTACTTATGTGCCACGCATTGTACTTGGTTCATTGGCGGGTTTTTTGCTTGGAGAATTGTCAAATGCGTGGACAATGGTGTGGATAAAAAACAAAACAAAAGGTCGTTGGTTGTGGATGCGCACAATAGGGAGTTCGATTGTCGGTTACTTTTTTGATACTTTGCCCTTTGTGCTGATTGCGTTTGCCGGCACTGTTTCTAACCACGATTTGGTTATGATGATGGCATTTCAATTTGTGTCTAAATTATCAATTGAGGCATTTTTTGGTACGCCGATGGCTTATGTTGTGATACGTTGGGCTAAGCAAATTATGGGAAGAAGAGGGACTTGGTTATGAAGCGTTATTCGGTGATTGATACAAAAATTCCACGTGAATTTGTATTGTTGCAAGGGACAGGTTGTCGGTGGGGAAAATGCACATTTTGTGACTATCATGAAGATGTCAGCTCTGATCCTTATGCTGTGAATAAAGAAGTGCTGAGTCGCGTAACAGGCGTGCATGGCGTGCTTGATGTTATAAATTCGGGATCTTGTATTGAACTTGACGACCGCACATTGGCATTGTTAAAGGGAGTTGTCGAGAGCCGAGGTGTAAATACAGTGTGGTTTGAGTCTCATTGGATATATCGAAATCGCTTAGCAAAATTTGCCAGTTATTTTGCTCCGGTTAAGGTTAAGTTTAGATGTGGTATCGAAACTTTTGATGGAAATTTACGTGAACAATGGGGCAAAGGAGTGGGAATAAATGTGTCGGCAGAAGATATTGCACAATATTTTGACGGGGTGTGTTTATTGTGTTGTACTCGTGGTGAAAGCCGACAACGTATACTTGATGACATAGCTATTGCACGACGTTATTTTGAGTATTTTAGTGTAAATGTATTTTGTGACAACACCACAACGGTGCGCCGTGATGAAAAATTAGCAGATTGGTTTAGGCATGAAGTTTATCCGATAATCAAAGACCTTGATGGAGTAGAGGTGTTAATGGATAATACCGATCTTGGAGTGGGATGAGAGCAATGTTATTGTTGAATTGAGAACCGGTCTCCTTCGAGATAAACCGGAAATTTCTGTCGAAATCGTAGCAAAGATGGCTTCGACATTGATGCCCTGATTATAAAAGGAGATGTTTTTGTGCCGATTTTTTGCCCTTTAGGATCGATAATGAATGTATGTCCGGGATAGATGCCATAGTCGTCACTTCCGGTGCGATTGCACCCTACAACGTAAGCTTGATTTTCTATAGCACGTGCAATTAATAAGTGTTCCCATGCATATGCACGAGATTCAGGCCAATTGGCAACAAATATTATAACGTCATAACCATCAGCATGATTGCGGCACCAAGCCGGAAAGCGCAACTCAAAGCATATGGCCATCGCAATATTCCAACCTCGGAAGTTGATGACAGGAATGGGATTGCTCCCACGAGTGTAAATACTATCTTCTCCACTCATGGAAAACAGGTGGTGCTTGTCGTAGAATGTCATTTCACCTGATGGAAGGATGAAAAAAGCTCTATTAAAAATATATTCTCCTTCTTGTGCGATAAAACTGCCACAAATAGCAATGTCTCTTTCTCTTGCCCATTGACGTATGGTTGAAATTGTAATGCCTTCGCTTGTTTCGGCTAAAGCAATAGCTTGAGTTTTATTACAAATAAAACCGGTGGAAAACATTTCGGGAAGAACGGCAATGTCGGTGTCGTCGGGCAAATTGTCTATGAACGTTTTGGCTGAGGCGAGATTGACCTCAATGTTGCCCCATATGATGTCAAGCTGTATGGCTGCTATATTGAGTATCTCTTTATTGGTCATCGGTGATAAATTGTTGAGGATAGCGAGCTGTAAATTGCTTGTAATACTCTTTTATTGCGCGCATGTCTGATTCAATGTCGCCCGAAGGTGTAAATTCGCGAACGAGCGATATGTGTTTTTTCTTAAAATCGATTGCGGCTAGCAATAGTGGTACGTTAGCTTCTCGGGCAATGTGAAGAATGCCTTGTCGCCAATTGGCATTGGCTTTGCGTGTGCCTTCCGGAGTGATGGCAATAGTCAAGTGTGAGGTTGTCTTAAATTTGTTGATGACAGTGTCAGTTAGAGAAGTCCCACGTTTTTTTGGTACGGCAATACCTCCTATGGCTCGAAAGAAATATCCCAACGGCCATCTAAACCATGCTTCTTTCATTAAGAATCCGGCCTTACGCCCAACAGCACAATAGGCAAGTTCACACAGAATAAAATCCCAGTTGCTCGTGTGAGGAGCAACACAAATCAAGCACTGAGGATAATCGGGAGTCGAGATTTCCACTGTCCATCCGGTTATCCTCAATAGTGTTTTGGAGATGTTCATGCACAGCATGAGCCAAAGTGATTATTATTTGGCTGCAGCTTTATTGAGCTCTTTTTGTTCGTCGGGCAAAGTAGCATTCATAGCCTTGACAATTTCTCCTACATTTTGATAGAAATCGGCGATTAGCACATGATATGCTTCATTGAAATATTCTTTCCGAGCCTTATTATATTCTTTTCGAGATTGAAATTCTTTTGTAGCTTTGTCAAAACTTATGCTGATACGACATAATGCCTGAGATTGCAGGCATGCTATAGAAATGATGTTGTCATTCATTTTTTCAAAATCGACACCCGGAATGAGGTCGCGAGCTACAATGCATTCACCGGCGAGATCGCCACATGTTAGTTTTATTAATTTTTTTAGATTACGCTTGTTCATTAGATTGTTGTGTATTTTTTTTGATTAAAATGTTATTTTCCGCTAATTTAAAGAAAAAAGCCGAGAGTTCCAAATGAGGATTGTTGTATATTAAAGAATCGGTTGTGAAAAATTAAAAAGTTAATTTGATGTATTTAGGACTAAAATCAGTAAATTTGCGGTAAAATAAGAATATATGGACGAATTAAAGCAAAAATACTTAAAATGGGGCATTGTAGGCCTCGGAGCATTGATGTTGGTTGTTATTGTGGTCTTGTCGGTTACAACCATATCCATGAGTGACAAAGTAGAGGAGGCTGAATTGGCCAATGAGCAGTTGCAGTTGTCCAACGAGCAGTTACAACTTGCCAATGAATATCAGGCGTTGAATGTAGAGTTTCAACAGTATGAAAATCAGTCGCAATTGTTGGCTAACGATTCGTTGGTGACAAAATATGCTGCCGCAAAGAGCAAAGTAGAGAAATTGTTGCAAGAACTTAACTCTGAGAAAAAGAAAAGTGCGCAACGCATCAAGCAACTTGAAAATGAGATTAGCACACTTAAAAACATATTGCGCCATTATGTTGCACAGATTGATTCGCTTGGAAAAGAGAATGCCAATTTGCGTGCTGAAAATAAGGAGATTAAGCGAGCTAACAGGCAACTGACCAATCGTGTTGCTACCGAATCGCAAAAGAATGCCGAATTGTCGGAACGAATGATTTTGGCCGAGAAATTAAATGTTACCGGCGTATCACTCACTCCGTTGAAGAAAAATGGCAAAAAAGAGAAAAACATAACAAAGGCCAAGCAGTTGATGGTGTCGTTTACGATTCCGCAGAATAATTCCACTCCGGTAGGCGAAAAAATTATATACTTGCGCATCGTAAGTCCCGAAGGAAATTTGCTCGGGAATGCCGGAACTTTCTCGTTTGAGGGAGGCACGTTGCCGTGCACTGCTCGTAAAACAATAGAATATGCAGGAGAAGAAATTTCGGGAATAACAATGTATTGGGATGTTAATGCAGTTTTGTCTCCCGGAGAATATTTGGTTGAACTATTTGCTGACAATTATAGACTTACGTCAAAACGGTTCACTTTGAAAAAATAATTATAGACCGACATGTGTGCATTGGTTGACTTGTGGAGTCAATTTTATGCTACGGTGACTTCTACTGAAGTAACCACAGCATCTTCTATATTTAAGTTGGCTATCAGCTTGATATTAGGTAGTTGTGTGGGATTGGAGCGCAAGCGCAAAGGACAGACTGCCGGAGTGAGGACTTTTGCATTGATATCGATGGGCGCTACGTTGGCTATGATTTTGTCGATATACCTGCCTCAAGAATATATGTCATTGAAAAATGGAGACCCAGGGCGAATAGCGGCTCAAGTAGTTACGGGAATCGGCTTTCTTGGCGCAGGTGCAATAATACAGATGAAGGGTTCGGTGCGAGGACTGACTACTGCTGCCGGCATATGGATGATTGCCGCAATTGGTATGTGTGTCGGGGCTGGAATGTATGCTGTGTCAGTTGTCGCTACGTTATTGATATTGTTTATACTTATTTTACTTGAACAATGGGAACGTCGTACAATGGCCGGTGCCGAAACTCGTACCATAAGGCTTAAACTTAATGGTATTGTTGAAGATATAGATGGGTATCGCGATGTCTTATTGCGACACAATATACACATGATTAATGTGTATGTGGAATATGATTATGAAAATTCTATAACACGATTAAACTTGATGGTTTTAGTCAAAGAACGTACTGACTATCTTGCTTTATTTGCAGAACTTAAATTGGTTAAGGAAACGTTGTCTATCTCTCTTGCCAATCAAGTCAACCTTTAAATCTCATTATGATAATGTCAGCTATTACAATGTTGATTTCTACAGCAGAAACAACGGTGGAAAATGTGGAATTTGCGCCAGCGATAAGTGTGGAAAGTCTAATATCAGATCTTGCTTTTATTTTGTTGCTTGGAGCTATAGTTACTGTTTTGTTTAAATGGTTGAAGCAGCCGGTTGTGCTTGGTTACATAGTTGCTGGTTTTTTAGCAAGTCCTCATTTTGAATATTTCCCGTCAGTTACAACTGAAAGCAATATTGAGTTTTGGGCGCAAATTGGGATAATAGTATTGTTATTTTCTCTTGGACTTGAGTTTAGCTTTAAAAAACTGCTTAATGTAGGAGGTTCTGCAGTAGTGACGGCGATGATAATCGTGTCGGGGATGATGGCTGTGGGATATGGAATCGGTCGATTACTGGGCTTTTCTGATATGAATAGTCTTTTTTTAGGTGGTATGTTGTCAATGTCATCAACTACGATAATAATTAAAGCTTTTACCGACTTGGGGTTGAGGCAAAAAAAGTTTGCGTCATTGGTCTTTGCTGTGCTTATCGTGGAAGATCTATTTGCTGTGTTGATGATGGTGATACTATCGTCTATTGCCATTAACAATAGTGTTGAAGGCAGTGAAATGTTGCTAAGTGTGGGCAAGTTGGCATTTTTCCTTGTTATATGGTTTTTAGTAGGAGTTTATGTGTTGCCAACGTTGCTTAATGCCATTAGGAGATTTCTTAATAGTGAAACTTTGCTTGTGATAGCATTAGGATTGTGTTTTGGTATGGCTGTTTTTTCAGTATATTGCGGATTTTCTTTGGCGTTGGGTGCGTTTGTGATGGGGTCGATATTGGCTGGGATAAGTCATGCCGAGAGAATAGAAAAGGTAGTAACTCCGGTAAAGGATTTATTTGGAGCGGTGTTTTTTATCTCGGTCGGAATGATGGTTGAACCGGCTATAATAACTGAATATTTATATCCGATATTGATTCTGTCTGGTGTGGTAATCATAGGAATGATATCTTTTGGAACATTCGGGATGTTGGTGACGGGTCAATCTTTGCGAGTTGCAATTGAATCGGGCTTTTCTTTAACTCAGATTGGAGAGTTTGCTTTTATTATAGCATCTCTGGGGATGTCACTAGGCGTTCTTGATCCAACAATTTATCCTATAGTTGTAGCAGTATCGGTAATTACAACGTTCACGACACCTTATTTTATTCGTCTGTCTGGCCCATTTTGCGACATGGTAGAAAGAATGCTACCAAAGCGATTGCATTTTCTCATAGACAGATATGCTACAAGTGCTTCTTCTGAGAGCGAGACAAGCGCATTGTGGAAATCGGTATTGCAACGTTATATATGGAGAATATTGCTTTACTCGTCTGTGTTGATTGCAATCAATCTGATGTCACAGAGGTTTTTGTTGCCGTGGATGGTTGATATGTTCCCGGAATGGGGGCGTTTATTGGCAAGTATAGTAACAATAGTGGTGATGCTTCCATTTCTTTGGGCATTGGCAGTGCCGGCATCAAAGAAAATAGAGCGTAAAAGACTTGTTGCGGCCAATGCTCACTTTGATGTGCCGTTGATAGTGTTATCTATGTTTCGCCTTATGCTATCGCTTGGATTTACAATCTATAGCCTGACTACGATTCATTCTGTGTTTGCAGGTTCGATAGCTGGTGTTATTATATTTGTAGTTGTCGTATTGGCTTTTTCCGGAAAAATTAAGAAAAAGATGCAATCTATCGAAGCAAAATTTATTGAAAATCTCAATGAGCGAGAATTGCGTCGTAATGGAAAAAATAACAATTTGGTGAGTGATCTACACTTGGCATACATTGAGGTGGGGTATGATTGTCCGTTTGTCGGAGATCGTTTGCGCAATTCTGAATTGCGCAAAAACTTTGGCGTTAATATAGCCAGCATACAGCGAGGGGGTAAATTTATTGCGATACCGACCGGAGATACTCGGATTTTTCCGGGTGATGTACTCGGCGTGATTGGTACAGACGATCAGATTCAAGCATTACTGCCTATTATGGAGTTGGTTGAAAAGGATGAAACGGCTGAAAATGTGGTGAATGATTTGAAACTCATAAATATTCAATTGACTGAAAAATCTCCGATAATAGGTTTTACGTCGGCGACAGCGCAGATTCGTGCAAAATATTGTGCTCTGCTTGTTGCCATTCAGCATCCCGATGGTACTTATGTTCATCCCGATGGTACTACAAAGTTTAATGAGGATGATGTATTGTGGCTTGTGGGTAATCCCAAGCGTCTTGAGGAAATAAGGTGAGATTTTGTAGTTTGCAGAATTTGTTGGAAATTTTGGAGATTTTGTTGCAAATTAGATTATAGAGAGTCTTTTTCTTTGCATAAATTATTGTGCAATGAACAGTATCTTTAAATTATTGTTTGCCTTTGTTGTGGCAATGGGGGTGAACTCGGGGGTAGTTTGTGCTCAGCAAATAGAGCCGGATATCAAACCCAATAGGACTCAACAGTTGATGGTTGAGCGAGGTTATGGAATGTTTGTGCATTTCGGGATGAATACCTTTTTGCAAGCCGAATGGTCGGATGGAACAGCCTCGGCTGATGTCTATTGCCCTACGCATCTCAATCCGGAACAATGGGTAGAAGTGGCAAAAGATGCAGGATTTCGTTATGTTTTGCTCGTAACAAAGCATCATGATGGATTTTGCCTGTGGGATAGTGAATTGACCGATTATGACGTGATGTCGTCTCCGGTGAAAATCGATGTGGTAAAAGCGGTGTCGGATGCTTGTCGCAAATATGGGCTTGGCTTTGCCGTATATTATTCGTTATGGGATAGGCATGAACCGCTTTATAATACTGACTTTGACAAATATATTGATTTTATGGAAGGGCAGTTGGAGGAATTGATGACGCGTTATGGAGATGTGTGTGAATTGTGGTTTGATGGAGGATGGGATAAGCCGGCCGATGATTGGCAGTTGGAACGCATTTATAATCGGGTCAAACAGTGGCAACCTGATTGTGCAATAGGTGTAAACAATGGAATCGTGGCTGATGATAGAGCTGACAATGGGGGGTTTGATAATATGGTAATGCCCGATGATATGATTGAGGGGAATACCGTTTATACACAATATTTCCCTGTAGATTTTCGGCTTGCCGATCCAAAAATTGCGCACAAGCGTGATTGTAAACAAGTCATGTATAAAGGGAAGTCTTATTATATGCCATTTGAGCATACCATATGCTTAAGTAAGCGGTGGAACTGGTTTCAAAAAGACAGCCCAATGGAAGTAAGGTCTATCGATGAACTTGAAGAACTTTTTTATTGGTGTACTGATAATGGTAATTCGTTGGTAGTTAATGTGGCGCCTGATAAGCGAGGATTGATTAGGGAAAATGAGGCTGATGCGGTCATTGCTCTTGGTCGTCGTCTTGGTTTGGAGTATGGGCGTCCGTTGCCTAAAAACGGGAAGTGTATATCGATTGGAACTTCGGCAGAAGCATCATCCGTATGGGAAAATGATTCTACCTATTCGGCTGTTAGAGTGGTTGATGGAGGGCCGACAACGCGTTGGGCTTCATCGGAATTGACTCCCGAATTGATACTTGTGCTTAATCCTCAAGAATCATTTAATAAAATATCTATTTTTGAGTATCTTGATGAACGTCGAGGACAAGACTATTTTCGTGTGTGCGTGTAAATCGTATAAAACGTTATAGTATAGATGTTTTGCGTAATGGTGAGTGGAATTGTATTTATGTGTCAGACGAGCCAATGGGTGATTGTAAGGTGATAAAGTTTCAACGCAACTATAAGGCTGATAAAATAAGATTAAAAGTGCTTGAAGCAAGTGATTTCCCATCAATTTATGAATTTAATGTAATAAGTTGTGAAGACTAAATCAATGGACAAAACGACAAAAGACGATTATATTGAGAGATCGTCTTTTGTCGTTTTATTAGATGTGGTGAATTATTCTTCTTCGCTGTACCATGTAGAATAGAATAGATAATTTTTGGCTATCTTCTGGTTGATTTCTTTGCTTTGTGCCGGATCTACCATTTTGATAAATTTTGCAGGTGCACCACCCCAAAGTTCGTTTGGCCCGATTTTTGTGCGAGACAATACGACTGAGCCGGCGGCTACAAGAGCGCCTTCCCCGACTTCGGCATCATCCATTACTACGGCTCCCATTCCAATAAGGGCGAAGTCATGAATTTTTGCACCATGTATGGTTACATTATGTCCTATGGAAACATCATTGCCTATTTCAATTGTGGATTTTTGATAGAGTGTGTGTAATACTGAGCCGTCTTGAACATTAACGCGGTTGCCAATGCGGATGGAGTTGACGTCGCCGCGTATCACAGTGTTAAACCAAATGCTGCAATCATCACCAATAATTGTGTCTCCGATTATAGTTGCATTGTCGGCAAGAAAACAATTTTGGCCAATTATAGGGGTGAACCCTCTTACTTTTTTTATTAATGCCATCTGAGTTGAATGTTGTAAAAGTTTGAGCTGTTATATTTTTTGTATTATCGCGTTATGGGTGCTGTTTTGGACTTTAACCATCTGCGGCAATCGTCATCAAGGAGTTGTGACAAATTTGCATACACATCGGCATGATATTCGTTGACCCATGCAATTTCTTGATCAGTCATTAAGTCTACTTGCATTAGGGTTGTGTCGAAGGGGAATTGTGTTATGGTTTCAAATTTAAGGAATTCTCCATACTCGGTAGTAAATGCCGGAACTGTCAAAATGAGATTCTCGCAACGTATGCCATGGATTCCGGCGCGGTATAGTCCCGGCTCGTTGGAGGTTACCATGCCGGCTTGTAGTACAACTGGATTTTCTTGCAACCTGATGCTCTGTGGCCCTTCGTGTACGTTGAGAAAATGGCCGACTCCATGTCCGGTGCCATGTAGATATGTAAGTCCTTTATCCCATAAGAAATGTCGAGCGAGAACGTCTAATTGAGCTCCACGAGTGCCTAAGGGAAATACTGCCGATGCAAGAGCGATGTGGCCTTTTAGAACTAATGTGAAGTCATGGCGCTCTTGTTCTGTAGGAACTCCTAACGAAATAGTGCGAGTTATGTCGGTTGTGCCATCGAGGTATTGTGCTCCAGAATCAATGAGTAGTAGCCCTTTTGCCTCGATGTTGTAATTGCTTTCTTCATCTGCCTCATAATGAACTATTGCTCCGTGTTCGGCATAGCCGGCAATGGTGCTAAAACTTTCATCTTTAAAGAGAGGATCTGAACTGCGATGATGCCTAAGAATCGTTGCAATATCTATTTCGGTTGTTGTGATGTTTTGTGATATCCTATCTTCAATTTCTTTAAATGCTTTTACAAGTGCCACTCCATCGCGTTGCATTACCGAGCGAATGGCATTAATCTGAGTGTCATTACGTAATGCTTTGGGGAGAGAGATGGGGGATGAAGCCCAAATTGCGCGTTTGCCAAGAATTCTGCCAAAATAGCTTGACGTGATAGCCGGATTGACTAACACTTTTATATCGGTTGGAAGATGTATCAGAAATTCGGCGACACTGTCGTATGGGGCTGTATTTATGTTTAAAGAGTCAAGATAAATTTTTACCTCGTCAGTAACTTTTTTCTTGTCTATAAATAAGGTCGATTTGCTGTTGGATAAAAATAAAAATGATGTGACGACAGGATTGTATTTTACGTCAGAACCGCGTATGTTGAGCAACCATGCGATTTCGTCGAGTGCTGAAATGAAAATTGCCGATGCACCTCGCTCGGTTAATGTGGCAAGTGTCGTTGCTATTTTGTCTTGTGAAGACTCCCCGGCATATTCGAGACTGTGTATGTAGGCTTTGTCGTCGGGAAGAACCGGTCGGTCGTGCCAGATGTCGTTGATGGGAGTAAAGTCGTCAACGATGGAAATGCCTAAAGGCGAGAAGGTGGCAATCAGTTCATCTGTTGTGCTTTGCGAGAATAGGATTCCGTCAAATCCTATCTTTGAACCACGTTTGAGAGTCGCAGACAAGAATTGGTTTATAGTTGGCGTTTCGGCAATCCCTTCTTTCATTAACTTGATTTCTGTTCCGGCAAGTTGTTGCGTTGCTTGTAAAAAATATCGTGAGTCAGTCCATAATAAGGCCTCTCTGTCGGTGACAACCAATGTGCCGGCAGATCCACTGAAACCGCTAAAAAAATGCCTGACGTGCCAATGTGGTGACATGTATTCGCTTTGGTGGGGGTCGGCGTGCGGTATTATAGTTGCATTGATCCCTATTTGTGACATGTGTTGGCGGAGAGTTGCTATGCGTTGTGATATTAAAGTATGCATATTTATATATATGAAATGCTTGTTTGATACAAAAATACAAGCAATTGGTGGAATTTACAAGTTTTACGTGTTTCGATTTATTTATGTGAAAAATCGGTCGTGTTTTTGGTGGAAATGTGAAATAATTGCTAAATTTGCATCGCAAAGATTTATTCTCGATGTGTATTTGTGGTGGTTAAGAAGAATACTGCGTTATAAACCAATGAGAATGAGTAGCATTGAAAATTGTTTGAAAAAAATAAAAGAAAATGCTGTTGAAAATTTGGTAGTTCCAAAAATCTTGCATAACTTTGCACCCGCTTGACCGTTACAAATGAAGTCAGGCAAGAGAAAATTGAAATAACAAAATGCCTCTTTAGCTCAGTTGGTCAGAGCACGTGATTTGTAATCTCGGGGTCGTTGGTTCGAATCCGACAAGAGGCTCTAAATGGAAATCTTTTCCGGCCGGGCGAATACCAGAGTGGCCAAATGGGGCAGACTGTAAATCTGCTGGTTTATACC
>CAZLUB010000035.1:0-22707 GCA_964562595.1 uncultured Muribaculum sp.
TTGTTGATAACCAACTGACACTCTTTTGATTATTTTCGTCGAATTCACGTTAAATATAACTTTGATAATGTATTGTCATCAACTATCGTTGCTGGAGCCGGATTTAAAACGACTTTAGCCCCCTTTGACGAAGCGACATCAACACATGCCACAACTGTTGACATCGGTATTTCAAGTTGCAATAATACAATATCGCCCGACTCAATCTGCTCAAGAGCCGGCATTACATCATCTATTGTAAGCTCGTTGTTAGCACCTAATGCAACTGATATAACATTTTGTCCTGAACCATCAACCAATATAAGTGCAATTCCTGATGGTTTGGACTTACGTACAATATAAGATGTATCTACACCATAATTTTTATACCCGTTAACTGCAGCATCGCCAAATATATCATTACCAAGAGCCGCTGCAAAAATCACACTATGCCCCATTTTTGCGGCAGCAACTGCTTGATTAGCGCCTTTCCCACCACCAACCATCATAAAATCTCCACCTATGACACTCTCCCCCGGACGAGGCAATCTTTCTGACCGAATCACCATATCGGTATTCGAACTTCCTATTACTATAATTTTTTTCATTTCATGATATTTTTCTCAAATATATGAATTATTTCACATAGAATCAAATCTCTCATTATTTTTAAACCTTCTTTTTATCACACCTTTTCAATCATCTACACCCTGCGCACAACCGCTTATTTGTAAATCATTGGACTTTTAGTAACTTTGTAGTCATATATACCATCAATCATAGACAACATGAACAAGCAAAAACCGGTAATCTACCAGTTACTACCTCGATTATTTGCCAATCCATGTGACACATGCATTCCCAATGGAAGCATAGAGCAAAATGGTGCAGGAAAAATGAACCACATCACCTCCACTGTGCTAAAATCCATTAAAGAGCTTGGAATCACTCATGTGTGGTATACTGGAGTCATCGAACATTCCCATCAAACTGATTATACAAAATATGGCATAGCTACTGATAATCCCTATGTTGTAAAAGGCAAAGCCGGATCGCCATATGCAATAAAAGACTATTACGACATAGATCCGGATATTGCTGAAAATGTCAACGAGCGAATATCTGAGTTTGAAGCATTGGTAGCTCGTACTCACAAGTCTGGGATGAAAGTAATTATTGATTTTGTCCCCAACCACGTATCACGCCAATATTGCTCCGATGCCAAACCTACCGGCATTGATGATTTTGGCATAGGAGATGACAAAAATTTATTTTTCTCGCCCAACAACAACTTTTATTACATACCACACCAACTTTTTGCACCAAGCATAGACCTCGGCCACGGTGAAGATGCATATATAGAGTTTCCGGCCAAAGCATCGGGAAACGATTGCTTCACCGCATTTCCGGGCAAGTTTGACTGGTATGAAACGGTAAAGCTTAATTATGGCATAGACTATGGTGACAATAGTCGCCACTTTTACCCCATACCGAAAACATGGTTTCAAATGCTGAATATACTTCGTTATTGGGCAGCAAAAGGGGTCGACGGTTTTCGTTGCGACATGGCACACATGGTTCCTACCGAGTTTTGGGAATGGGCAATTTCCAATGTCAAAGATCGCTATCCTCACATTAACTTTATTGCCGAGATATATGATGTAGCTCTTTATCGAAGCTATATTAATGCCGGTTTTGATTATCTGTACGATAAAGTAAACCTATACGACACTCTGCGAGGCATACAATGTTCCAACTACTCTGCCGCCCAATTAACCAAATGTTGGCAAACCGTTGAAGGGATATCCGACAAAATGCTCAATTTCTTAGAGAATCATGATGAACAACGTTTTGGATCAAAATTTTACGCCGGCGACCCTTCGTTGGTAATTCCATCTTTAATCACCAGCGCCTTGTTCAGCACCGGACCTATGATGATATATGCCGGACAAGAACTTGGAGAACAAGCGACAGATGCTGAAGGATATAGTGGATTTGATGGCCGCACCACGATATTTGATTATTGGAGTGTGCCGACTTTAAGACGATGGCTCAATGGTGGCAAATGCGACACTACTCAACTTTCAGAGCGTGAAGTGTGGCTAAGAGAGAAATACAAAACTATCTTAAAATTATGCAACAGCGAGAAAGCCATCGCGAGAGGGCGTTTCTTTGACCTGATGTATGTCAATTATGAAAATCAATCACTAAACCCACATCGTCAATTTGTCTGGTTGCGCAGTTGCGACGATGAGACATTGATTATTGCCGTCAACTTTGCCTCAGAGCCGTGCAATCTACACATCAACATTCCGCAGCATGCCTTTGATGTGCTTGGTATTCCTCAAAGTGAATGCATCGCCACAGAGTTGCTTTCCGGCAAGAAATCGCACAAAACATTCTGTGCTACAGCGGCTTTCGATACCGAAATAAACGGTTATGATGCAGCAGTGTGGAAAGTATCACATAAAAATAGCGCAAGCCAAGATAAAAAAATGGCTAAAAATAACCCTCAAACAGCTAAAAAAGTCTAACTTTGCAAATGCATTAATTAATAAAATTTATCACAATGTTACCCCCTTTCAAAGTATTTTCAGGGACCAAATCTCAATACATGGCTGAGGAAATCTGCCAATCATTGGGTGTGGAACTTGGTAAAATGAATATACAGCACTTTGCTGACGGAGAATTTGAAGTTTCTTTTGAGGAATCAATTCGTGGATGTGAAGTGTTTTTAGTACAATCGACATTTCCTAATAGTGACAATCTAATGGAGCTTCTGCTTATGATCGACGCTGCCAAACGTGCTTCAGCAAAATCGATTATTGCAGTAATGCCCTATTTTGGTTGGGCACGCCAAGACCGAAAAGACAAACCTCGTGTATCTATAGCAGCTAAATTGGTTGCAGATCTGCTCAGCGCAGCAGGAGTTGACCGAGTTATATGCATGGATTTGCACGCCGACCAGATTCAAGGATTTTTCAATGTTCCTGTTGACCATTTATATGGTTCATCGGTATTCTTCCCATACATTGAAAAACTTGCGCTCGAAGACATGGTAATTGCAACTCCTGATGTTGGAGGGGCTAAACGAGCCAATAGTTATGCAAAATACTTTAATGTTCCTTTAGTATTGTGCCACAAACAACGAGCTAAAGCCAATGTGGTTGCCACAATGACAGTAATTGGAGATGTTAAAGACAAAAATGTCATTCTCATCGACGACATGGTTGACACCGCCGGAACCATTACTAAAGCCGCAGACCTAATGGTTGCTAATGGAGCAAAATCAGTAAGAGCACTTTGCTCACATGCAATTATGAGCGACCCTGCTTCTCAACGAGTTCAAGATTGCGGATTGACTGAAATGATATTTACCAATAGCATTCCATATAATGGTCCATGTACTAAATGTACAATTTTATCGGTAGCTCAATTATTTGCCGATACAATACGTCGTGTTCACGAAAACCAATCTATTTCATCTCAATATTTGATATAAAGAAAAATAAATATAGATTACACAAACAAGCAGGCGAGTACCATGACGGTAACTCGCCTGCTTGTTTTTCATTCACATTTAATCGTCCAAGAGGTTATCGTCGGACAGCCAACCAATTTATTGCATCTTTGACTGCGACTTTTGTATAATGACCGATTGATAGTCTATGACTAATCCGAGATACGTTTTCCTTCATTTTAGCATAATCTTCAATCGAAATTTTAGAAAAGCACGAATCCAACTCCTTCAATGAATCAATGGTCACCCCAACACCTTCTCTTTCGACAAAAGTAGCTAAAGCCGCCTTTTTCCAAATAATGATTGGGACTCCACAACGTATGTACAAAGATGTCTTATGCGGATTGTTGTATCGCAGATACTCCCCCCAATTGCCTGTACAAGCGTCTACAGATGCCCCATCCCACACGAGGCCAAACGAGCTATCGGCCGTAGCTATCAATGTGTCAGAATCAACAAATCCTTTATAACTTATACATTCTGATTTTTTTGCCAATTCAAGTTCAAAACCATTGCCATATAGATCAAGACCATAAGAGTTAATGCATTCTCCATAATCATACAAAAATGCATTTTTACGCATAGCAAGACCTCCGGCATACATCACACGAAATGGCTTCTCAATTGCTTTATCAGCGGCCGCGGTCGACGATAAGTAGTCAAATATGCCTAAAATGCCCATTTTGACCTTACATCCATTATCCGACAGCCAATTTTTCATAACTTCATTATGCACAATAAGATAGTCGGCATTACTTAAACGCTTGTTTTCTTGCTTGGCGCTCAATTTCTTACGCCTAAAGCTACCAAGGTCATGTATCAAGCAAATCACCTTTGCACCTCTTAAATGTGCCAATTTACACACCAATGAAAAATATTTCTTAAACGGGTATTGTAGCAACAATATATCTCCATCTCGCAAACAGAATGGACACTTTAAGACGCTCAACAACGTAGCAAAAAAGTCAAATATGCCATTTTGACTTGCCTTTCCTTTCACTCCAATACCCTTAAACCCCATCTCAGTCAATATGACCTCGATATCGTTTTTTGCCTTATTTTGATGGTTTCTTGACAGATAATAATTCATTTTGCTATTTTTTCTTGACCCCACAATTTCAAAGCAGCCGACACGGTATCATCCATATCTGCATAAGTATAACGTGCCAGACGGCCACCAAAAAGCGTACGTTGACAATTTTCGGCCAATGCATTATATTTATTTAAAATTTCCATATTTTTGACATCGTTTATCGGATAATAAGGCTCTTTACCCATCTCATATTTATCAGGGTACTCATAAGTCACAACCGTAATATCCGATTTTACCGATTCAAAGTGCTTATGCTCAATGACTCGAGTATATGGCACATCTCGCTCCGTATAATTCACTACTGCAACTCCCTGGAAGTCTTCAACATCCAACACTTTCGTGTCAAACGCCAAACTTCGATAGTCCAAGTGCCCATAACAATAATCAAAAAATTGGTCGATACACCCGGTAAACAGTACTTTATCGGCTATTGCATCCCATTTTTCACGCTCATCAAAATAATCAACACCAAGACTCACATCAACGCCATCGAGCAATGCATCAATCAACTTATTGTATCCGCCAATCGGTACACCTTGATAATAATCGTCAAAATAATTATTATCATAAGTAAATCTAAATGGGATACGCTTAATAATGAAAGCAGGCAATTGAGTAGCCTCACACCCCCACTGCTTTTCGGTATAGCCCTTGATAAACCGTTCGTATATATCCCGTCCACATAGCTTCAATGCCTGTTCTTCAAGATTTTCGGGCTCCTGTATGCTTTCAAACTCGCCTCTTTGTTCTTTTATCTTAGCTTGGGCTTGAGCAGGTGTTTTAACTCCCCATAAGCGATAAAAGGTGTTCATGTTAAAAGGAAGGTTTATAGCTCTCCTTTGTAACAAGCCAATGGAGAATTGGTGAAACGATTAAATGGTACAAGACCATTTACATAATCCCACACAGGTTTTTCTGAGGTATGAAAAATATGAGCGCCATATTTATGGACATTAATTCCCCCTACTTCTTCACAGTATATATTTCCTCCAACATGATTTCGGCGTTCAATGACTAAACATCTTCAGCCGGCTTTTGTTGCCTGATGAGCAAATACACAACCAAACAAACCGGCACCGACAATCAAGTAGTCGTATCTTTTATTCATAACCTATCATTATTCGTTGTTCACAAAGATAAAGACTTTTCATCCCAGCTTCAAAACTTTCAACATCTATTAACACAGTCAAAGATGCCAACATTTTTTCCATTCACAAATAAACTCTAACAAAAACATTGGAGGCTTCGCCTAAAGACGAAGCCTCCAATGTTTTTTATCTATTCAGATTAGTTTTGAGAAAATACTACGATACGGTTCCAATTGTTGGTTTCGTAAATCTGAGTATCGCTACCTTCAGCCTTAACTGACAAACGATCTGCTGCAATACCATACTCCTTGGTGAGTATATTATAAACTGCTTTGGCACGCTTTTCAGAAAGTTGCATGTTATAGCTTGAAGTACCGGTTTTCTTATCGGCATAGCCCTTAATCACAACCTTAGCATCGGGATTAGCTTCCATCCACTTAGCGATGTTGTAAACATTAACCTTTTCAGTAGAAGTTACTTTTGAAGAGTTAAGAGTGAAACGAACCACTGACATCAATGGAGTGTTGTTAACTTCCGGGCATTCAGGACACTTAACTTCAGGACATGGCAATTGTGCTTCAGCAGCAGCAAGAGCAGCTCCACATGTTGCAAGTTCTCCACGAAGGTCATTAATCTGGTTGTTGAGGTTGTTGATATAATTTACATAATCACATGGATTATATTTCGTAAAGCTCTTTCCTCCGAGTTTAAATGTAAAACCACCGATTGCAGTCAAGTTTACATCTACCGGATAACCAAAAGCACAATTATTGAAGTTATCGCCATAGAACTGAGCACGTCCTTCAGCAAAGAAATCAATAGTGTTGCTAAGACGGAAACGGAATTGTAGACCTGCAGAAACCGGAAGAGTCCAAGAATTACGTTTAGCATATCCACTATTTTCTCGAGCAATCATAGAGTGAGTAAAGTCCCAAGCAAATGTTCCGCCCAATCCTGCAAAAGGAACGATGCTAAACAAACGATCTTCATTTACACCACCTAATGAGTTAAACATATCCCACATCAAATCAAAGTTGGCATTAACATACTTAGACTTGGTGTAATAGTTATTATCCCAATGAAGGGCTCCGCCCAAGAAACTCATGCGCCATCCCAAATAAGGAGAGAACCACTTACCGAAACCGAGATTGTAAGCAGCAGTAATATGACGCTTTTCTTCACCATTAGGAAGAGTATTTTCTACAAATGGCACATTGATACCACCACCAAGTTGGATAAACCAATTATCAGTATCTCCGCAATAATACTTATCGCCACAATCAAGAGCTGATTCTTCTAAAATAATTGTCTCTTGTGCATTAGCTACATTAGCTGAAAGGAGCATAGCTCCACATGCAACGACGCCAAAAAGAATGTTCTTTTTCATTGTTGTTAAATTATTAAGTTATACAAATTTATCGTCATCTAATTACTATCAAAATCGTATTACTCCATGATAACACTACACATATTGATATTGTTCAATATTCTTTTACAAAGTTATTCAAATATTACATATCAACCAACTTTTACGCCAATTATTTTAACTTTTTATTTAACAAAAACTAATTAATTTCATTAATATCTCCTACACATAAATTATAGCGAATAATTTTAATTATTTACGCATAAAAAATTTAATTGCACATGGTCAAAATCACAAAAAACACTTAACTACAACTTCCTATAAATATTTATTCGTATCTTTGTATAATGGCATCAAAAAAAGAAAATAAATCAAACCCACATCATCCGCTCAAGACACCGAGTAGATATAGATTGTCATTCTTTAACGACAACACTTTCAATGAAGTATGGACCATCAAGTTGTCTCGTCGCAAGGTCGTAGTTCTAATAATTGCGCTTATTTTTGCACTAACCTGCGCTATTGCAACAATAATAGTTATCACTCCACTTAAAACTTTATTGCCCGGTTACCTAAAAAGCTCCCAGCGTGAAGAGACCATCAACAACACATTTCGAATAGACTCCCTCACAACAAAAACAGACATTAATAGCGCCTATATTGGCAACTTGAGAAGATTGATTGCCGAGGATGTTGATAGTTCATCAATTTATACTCAAACAAAGTCTGACACGATAGCGACATTGCCAGTCGATTCGCTATTGGTTGCCTCTGCTGCAGAAAAGCAATTTGTCAAACAATTTGAAGAAAAAGAGCGATTTAATTTATCCATTCTAAATCCAATTACTGCCGAAAGCACAACATTTTATCCTCCGGTCAATGGAGTTACTATTAAAGAAAACAATGAGGCAACCCCATCAATTGCCATCACAACTGCGCGCAACGCTCCTATTTCAGCGATATATCGTGGCACCGTGATTGATGTGCATCATTCTCCCGATACCGGATATTGTATAACCATACAGCACCCCAATGGATTTATATCTAAATATTTAGGAATCGGAAACTCATTTGTATCACAAGGCGACATCATAAATACCGGAACCCGTATAGGAATGATGCCAAGCCACCAAAGACTGCTGACCATTGAATTATGGCATAAAGGCACAGCTTTAAATCCAAAGAAGCACATTGCATTTTAACAATTATACAGACTGCCAATTTCCATAATAGGGGAATTTACGCTAAATTTGCACATTATACAGCAACTTTCATTTTTCGTGGCATCACAAAAGAAAATAGCCGTGTTAGGAAGCACGGGGTCTATAGGACGACAAACACTTGATATAATATCTGAGTATCCCGACCGATTTAAGGCAACTGTGCTTGTCGCAGGCCGAAATGTCGATTTACTTATCGAACAATCAATAAAATACCATCCAATATTGGCCATCATTGCAGATGAAAGCCAATATTCAAAGCTACACAATGCTCTTACTCCATTAGGAATCTTAACAGCATCCGGCTCAAAAGCGATTGTCGAAGCAATGGAACTTCCGGAAATCGACACAGTCGTTACTGCAACAGTCGGATACAGCGGTCTTGAGCCCACATTGCATGCCATTAAGGCCGGCAAGCAAATAGCATTAGCCAACAAAGAGACTTTGGTTGTAGCCGGAGAACTTGTGACTCGCCTACTTGCCGATTACCAATCGACAATAATACCGGTAGATTCTGAGCACTCAGCCATATATCAATGCCTCGTCGGCGAACAAAAAGAAACGATACGACGACTTATCATTACCGCTTCAGGAGGGCCTTTCCGCACTAAAACGAGGGCGGAATTGGAACATGTGACCATTAACGACGCCCTTAATCACCCCAATTGGAGTATGGGAGCTAAAATAACAATAGATTCAGCAACAATGCTCAACAAAGCATTTGAAATAATTGAGGCTCGATGGCTGTTTGATGTCACACCCGATAAGATTGAAGCCGTTGTACATCCACAGTCGATTGTGCACTCCATGGTTGAATTTATCGATGGTTCCGTAAAAGCCCAGCTTGGCTTACCCGACATGAGAATGCCTATACGATATGCATTAGGCGACAGCCGACGATTATCAACAGCCCGACAAGGACTGCAACTTAGCGATTATGCATCTCTGACATTCGAGCAACCCGATACCGACAAGTTCCCGATGCTCAATCTGGCCTATCATGCGCTTGAAAGAGGAGGTAATATCGCATGCATAATCAATGCGGCCAACGAAATTGCCGTAGCCGCATTCTTAAAAGAGCAAATACGTTTTCTTGACATTCCCGACATCATTTATTCAGCATTGGGCAAAATAAGCTATATTGCGACACCCGATTATGAAGATTATGTCAACACCAATATTGAGACTCGGAAATATACCGAGTCTATAACTCAAAATTTTTAATCACTACAATTGATGGAAACATTTTTTATCAAAGCCGGCCAGTTGGTAGCCGCATTGGCGTTGCTTGTTATCATACATGAGTTTGGCCACTACATTTTCGCTCGCTTGTTTGGAATAAAAGTCGAAAAATTCTATTTATTTTTTGACCCATGGTTTTCACTATTCAAGTACAAGCCTAAAAAGAAAACTGCCAAATATGATGCTGACGGAAATGAAAAAGCGACTTGGCGAGATACCGAATATGGCATAGGGTGGTTACCTCTTGGAGGATATGTAAAAATAGCCGGTATGATTGACGAATCTATGGATAAGGAACAAATGGCACAACCTGCCAAACCATGGGAATTTCGCACCAAACCTGCTTATCAACGATTACTTGTAATGGTTGCCGGAGTTTTAATGAACTTTATTCTTGCAATCGTTCTATACGCCGCTATCGCATGGAATTGGGGAGAGAAGTATATTCCACTCCAAACGGCATATGAGGGAATGGACTTTGTTCCTGCCGCCCAAAATATAGGCTTTCAGAACGGAGACATCCCATTATTTGCTGATGGCAAAAAGGTTGACGCTTCAGAAGATGGCTACTTGCTAAAGATGGTTGAAGCCAAAACCGTCACCGTATTACGCAATGGCAACGATACTGTCGACATAGCAATTCCCGATGATTTTATTTTCAGGCTCAACGAAGATGCCGGATTTCTTTCATACCGCCTGCCGGTCTTCATCCACAGCCTCGTAAATGGAGAACCTGCGATTAAAGCCGGGCTTTGCAAAGGCGACCGTATAATCAGCGTTGGTGACACACCAACACCATCATATACCGAATTTACTGCCGAATTATTGAATCACGCAGGACAAGAAGTGTCGGTGGGAATCATTCGCTACGGAAAGCATTTAACTCTACCGATTACGCCGACCGAAGGAGGTAAAATCGGCATACAATTAAGTCCGATTACAGACATATACCCCGTTGTCGTAAAAGAGTACTCCTTTTTGCAATCCATACCTAAAGGTTGGGAAATAGGCATCAACCGATTATCAAGTTACATAAGTTCGATGAAATATATCGCTACGGCCGAAGGGGCTAAGAGCCTTGGTGGTTTTGGAGCCATTGGAAGTATGTTCCCTGAGAAATGGAGTTGGCTTGCATTTTGGGAAATAACTGCATTTTTATCAGTAGCCCTTGCGTTCATGAATATACTACCAATTCCTGCTCTTGACGGCGGACACATATTATTCCTCTTATGGGAAATAATCACACGACGCAAACCCAGTGAAAAATTTCTTGAATATGCACAAATTGTTGGCATGATTCTACTGTTTTCACTACTCATATACGCCAACGGCAATGACCTATACCGATTCTTTATCAAGTAAAAACAAACGACAATGGCATATCTAAACATTACACTAAAAAAAGGGAAAGAGGAATCTTTACTTAGATTTCATCCATGGGTATTTTCAGGTGCCGTTGCTTTTATGCCCGACAATATTGAAGAAGGAGATCTGGTCAACGTGGTCAGCAACGATGGCAAAGTCATTGGTGTAGGACATTACCAAATAGGCAGCATCGCTGTCAGGATTTTAGAATGGGGTGAAGCCACAATTGACAAGACCTTTTATTCAAAACGGCTATATGAGGCTTATAAGTTACGGCGTATACTCAACCTCATTCGTGAAGACAACAATGCTTATCGACTCGTGCATGGTGAGGGTGATTTCTTACCGGGACTGATAGTCGATGTTTATGGAACAACTGCTGTCGTACAAGCACACTCTCCCGGCATGCACTTTGCACGCAACACGATTGCACAATGCCTCACAGAGATTCCCGATGCCGGGATTACCAATGTGTATTATAAATCAGAAACCACTTTGCCTTATAAGGCTCATCTTGACCCTCAAAACGACTATATAATCGGGAAATATGAGACAAACATCGCCATTGAAAATGGTTTAAAGTTTCATGTCGACTGGCTCAAGGGGCAAAAAACCGGTTTTTTTGTTGACCAACGAGACAACCGGCTTTTACTTGAAAAATACTCTAAAAGCAAAAAGGTCCTTAACATGTTTTGTTACACCGGAGGTTTCTCATTTTATGCCATGCGAGGCGGAGCTGCATTAGTACATTCGGTCGACAGTTCTGCAAAAGCAGTCACGCTAACCAATGCCAACGTTGAGTTGAATTTTCCACACGACAATCGCCACAAAGCATACGCTGAAGATGCATTCAAGTTTCTTGATGTAATGGAACCCGACTCTTACGACTTAATCGTTCTCGACCCTCCGGCATTTGCCAAACATCGTTCGGCATTACATAATGCATTACGTGGATACCAAAAACTCAATGCCAAGGCATTTGAAAAAATCAAGTCGGGAGGCATTTTGTTTACTTTTTCATGCTCCCAAGCAGTCAATAAAGAGCAATTCCGCCTTGCTGTATTTTCAGCCGCAGCCCAATCTCAACGCAAAGTACGCATCCTTCATCAGCTAACCCAACCGGCCGACCATCCCATTAACATATATCACCCCGAAGGAGAATATCTCAAGGGATTGATATTATATGTCGAATAAACATCATTAACACAATAAAACAATCATGTCTAAACTCAATTTTATGGCAAGTTGCTCATTATTAGCATTGACCATCTCATCTTGCAATATGACAAAAGAAGAAAACTCTGATTTTGAATATGTCGTAGACCGTTTCGCCGACATAGAAGTATTGCGATACAAGGTTCCCGGATTTGAGGAACTGTCACTCAACCAGAAAACCCTTATATATCATCTTACAGAGGCTGCAATCGCAGGTCGTGACATCCTTTGGGACCAGAATGGAAAATACAACCTTGCCATTCGCAATATATGTGAAAACATATACACCAACTACTCCGGCGACCGTGAATGTGACGATTTCAAAGCGTTTGAAACCTACTTGAAGCAGATATGGTTTGCCAACGGCATACATCACCATTATTCGGCAGACAAGTTTACACCTCGATTTTCAAAGGAGTTCTTTGTTGAGCAACTAAACGCCATAGAATACAACAATGACGATCTGGAAACAATTGTTGAGGTTATATTCAACCCCGAGATGATGGCTAAGCGTGTAAACCAAGCTGAAGGTCAGGACTTAATCATCACATCTGCCAACAACATGTATGAAGGAGTTACACAAGCCGAAGTCGAGGAATACTATAATGCCATCAAGGACACCACCGATCTTACTCCAATATCATATGGTCTTAACACAAAAGTTATTAAAGTCGATGGAAAAATTGTAGAACAAGTATACAAAATCGGAGGTCTATATTCTGATGCAATTACACGCATTGTCCAACATCTGACTGAAGCCGCAAAATATGCCGAACGTCAAGAGCAAAAAGCTTATATCGAGAAACTCATTGAATACTATACGACCGGCGATTTGAAAGCCTTTGACGAATATTCAATCATGTGGACAGAAGAGACGGCATCACAGGTCGACTTCATCAATGGATTTATCGAATCTTACGGCGACCCACTCGGAATGACCGGCTCATGGGAGTCTATCGTAAACTTCAAAAATATTGAAGCATCCCACCGCACAGAAGTATTGAGTGCCGAAGCTCAATGGTTTGAAAACAACAGCCCGGTAGATCCCAGATTCCGTAAAGACAACGTAAAAGGAGTTTCTGCCAAAGTAATCACAGCGGCCATACTGGCCGGTGATGCATACCCTGCAACGCCAATCGGCATAAATCTACCAAATGCCAACTGGATACGAGCAGCCCACGGCTCAAAATCGGTGACCATAGAAAATATCACCCAAGCCTATGATGAAGCATCGCATGGCAACGGGTTCAATGAAGAATTTGTTATCGACAACGCGACATGCGGTTTGCTTGACAAATATTTGTTTGAATGTGACAACCTTCACACCGACCTACATGAATGCCTCGGTCATGGCTCCGGCAAAATACTCCCCGGCGTTGATCCAGATGCTCTAAAAGCTCACGGGTCTACACTCGAAGAAACTCGTGCCGATCTCTTTGCCTTGTACTATCTTGCCGATCCCAAAATGATAGAGTTAGGCCTCCTTGATAATCCGGAAGCTTATAAGTCGGAATACTATAAATACATCCTCAACGGCATGATGACACAACTCATGCGCATCGAGCCCGGCAAAGACGTCGAAGAAGCTCACATGCGCAACCGCAAGCTCATCTCAGAATGGGCATATGAGCATGGCAAGGCCGATAACGTAATCGAATTGGTGAAACGTGATGGTAAGACCTACATACAAATCAATGACTACGGCAAATTGCGTGACCTCTTCGGCCAATTACTTGGAGAGATACAACGCATCAAGAGCGAAGGCGACTATGAAGCCGGACGCAACTTGGTAGAAAGGTATGCAGTCAAGGTAGACCCGGAGCTACACAAAGAAGTTCTCGACCGATATGCCAACCTCAACATCGCACCCTATAAGGGCTTTGTCAACCCGATTTACGTTCCTCAATATGACAAGGATGGTAATATAACCGATGTGAAAGTTACCTACGGCGAAGGATATATCGAACAAATGCTACGCTACTCACGCGACTACTCTACATTGGTAAAATAACACTATTTATCGCTTAAGCGCCAAAAGACTCTGTATCTTATTTGATACAGAGTCTTTTGTTATAGTGCGTCACTTATATAGTCATCATAATAGCATACAAAAACGCCACACCCGATTAACAAGCATATTATCGTAATTTATAGAGCGCATCAATCATGGATTGCAACTCAGCTCGTATCGACTTGAGTCTTGTAACCGCTTGACTACGACGAGACACCCCCGAATGGTTGTGCTTAATTTGTTCTTGCGCAGCTTCAAGTTTCAAGCCCTTTTCTTTTACCAAATAATAAACCATGCGTATCTTTTCTATATCATTCGCAGTATAGAATCGAGTTCCATGAGAGTTGCGCTTTGGTTTTATTACGGTAAACTGGCTTTCCCAATAGCGCAACGTAGAAGCCGGAATATTCAATATCTCAGCCACTTCTCGTATACGATAATATTTTTTATCTAAAGAATCTATCGAGTCCATTACTTTAATGGTATTACAAAATTAGTCCATAACATGACCTGCATTTTCGGCATGTACTATCATCTCGCTATACTCTTCAGGAGTCAAGTCCAGAAAATAATAATTAACCGGATTTTGAGGAGCACCATTTAATCTGACTTCATAATGAAGATGTGAACCAGTTGATTTTCCGGTGTTTCCAACATCCCCAATGCGATCTCCACGATTGACTGACTGCCCTTTACGCACAGACATCTTACTAAGATGGGCATAACGCGTTACATATCCATAGCCATGATCAATCTCAATGAGATTGCCATAACCACCGGAACGCTCCGCCTTAATTACTTTTCCTTTAGCCGTAGCATACACAGGTGTTCCAACTGCTGCGGCAAAGTCCAAGCCTTCATGAAATTTGCGCATACCATACACCGGATCACTACGATAACCATACCCCGATGCCATTTGTTTCATGTCAAGCTCGGAAATTGGCTGTATAGCAGGGATATGCTCTATCCTATCTTTATTGTTGAGAGCCAAATTGCGTAATTCCTCAAACGATTTAATCTGCACATACAATTGCCTTTCAAGTAAATCCATCTTACGTGTGAGATTTTTGAGGAGTTGAGCATCGTTCAAGTCATTAAGATAGTCATATCGCCTTTCGTTCTCAATTCCGGCATATCGTTTGGCGCTCGGCACACGATCTGCCCCCATCATAACTCTATAGAAATTATCATCTCGTGCAGCTACATCCCCCATAACTGCAAGAGATGCATCAAGACGACGGTTAAGAATCTCAAGTTGTCCCCGCAATTGCTGATTCTCTTGTTTTAGTAATTTTTCCTTAGGAAAATCAACCCATAAATATACCGCCACAAACACAGCTGCGCCAATAGCGATTCCTGCACCAAGACGGTGAAAAAATCCCCATGTACGACTCAACCGCGACGGATAGACCCGATCATAGTTGTCAGTCGCCGGATTGTAACGATAGAAGACCTTCTTACTCATTGCATTAATGAATTAGCAAAGATAACATTTTTATCTTACAATATCAAAATGCAACCATAGCCGTGACTCTACTTCATTTTACGTTTTGATTAACCGACGACCGGCTACATCGCAAATACATTAAAACCGCCATCAACCACAGCAACCGTTCCGGTGACAAATGACGAAGCATCACTGATTAGATATTGTATAGTGCCACATAATTCTTCCGGACGTCCAAACCGCTTAAATGGAGTCTGTCTAATTACATCTCTTCCCCTCTCTGTTAATGACCCATCGGGATTAGTTAATAACGAACGATTCTGATTGGTGAGAAAGAATCCCGGAGCAATAGCATTTACCCGTATGCCGGGAGTAAATTTAGCAGCTACCTCATTGGCCATGAATGCTGTAAAATTACCAATTGCGGCTTTGGCAGCTGCATATCCCATAACACGCGTTAAAGGACGAAATGCCGCCATAGACGAAAAATTAACTATTACACCTTTTCCGACATCTACCATAGGCTTAAGAAACACCTGCGTCGGAATTACCGTACCTGTAAGATTTACATTAAGCACATGCTGAAACTCCTCGACTTTTACATCAAAGATAGTTCCCATAGGTGATATAGTGGCTCCGGGCATATTACCACCTGCTGCATTCAACAATGCATCAACACAACCATATGCGGCTATAACATCGTCACAGTTTTCTTGAACAACAGCTTGATTCAGCACATCGGAAACAAGAAACATCGCCTCTCCTCCTTTCGATTTTATCTCGGCAACAATCTCATCTCCGATTTTTTTATTACGACCCATGAGTACTACTTTTGCACCCTCATTAGCGAGATATTCTCCTATGCACCTACCCAACACCCCGGTTCCTCCAGTTATTACCACCACTTTATCTTTTACAGAAAAGAGTTCATTCATGATTATTCAATGCTTTTTGATTAAACTATTTTATATCAATCCTTCCAATATTTCCCTTGCCACTACAGCCATCACTCCCTCAACTTGTCCAAGAGCCAACATACGTCCATGAAACGAATATCCTGCATTGTAACCCATTTTATCATCACCGAGCATTAATGGTGCGTGGTCGACCCGCATTGGCAGATGAGGATTGGTTTTCTCAAAAATACGCACCAACTCGATTATGTTGGCACGGCCTCCGAGATGAGAGGCTTCACGAAAATCGCCATTGGGAAAGGTCATTGTAGATCGCAAGTGTACAAACCATGTGCGCTCGGCATATTTGCGAGCCAACTCGGGAACATCATTGTGCTCACCGGCACTAAGCGAACCGGCACAGAAGGTCAATCCATTGTGAGGATTAGGGACTGCTTTTAGTATCCACTCGATATCAGCATCACATGTCACAATACGAGGCAGTCCGAGTATTTGCAACGGGGGATCATCTGGATGCACACACATGTTAATATCATAATCGTCACACACAGGCATGATTGCTTCTAAAAAGTATTTCATATTATCACGTAACTGCGATGCGTCTATTCCGTCATAAAGAGCCAACAATTCACGGAACTTATCAACCGGGTGCAAATCATCTTCCGAGATATTACCATTTACAAATCCTTGTGTCTTAACTATGATGTTTTCTACCAATCGCCTCTCTCCTTCTGCATCGATTGTCTTTTTCAATTCATCAAGCCGTTTGAGAGTAAGATCGTCGTAATCCCTTTCTGCACCCTTACGATGAAGAATACAACAATCAAAATAAGCAAATTCAGCCTTGTTGAAATACAAACTTGACGTACCGTCTCCATTGGGATATTCAAGAGTTGTACGAGCCCAGTCAAGCACCGGCATGAAGTTATAGCATATAGTTTTGACTCCTGCTTTTCCAAGATTTGCGAGACTTTCTTTATAATTCTCTATTAATCGGTCTCTATCATCTCCGGCATATTTTATAGCTTCACTCACCGGCAAACTTTCCACTACCGACCATTTTAGCCCATATCCTTCGATATAAGTCTTCATTTTCATTACCTCCTCATAACTCCACACCTCTCCATTTGGGATATGATGCAAAGAGGTAACGACACCTTCAACTCCAATTTGACAAAGCATGTCGAGAGTAATTTTATCTTTAGGGCCAAACCATCTCCAAGTTTTCTCCATTATATTAATGATTTTAGCTGTTTTCTTTTAAAATCCAAAATATCGTTTCGCGTTATAATAACAAATGTCTTCAACCATAGCTTCGATACGAGACATTTCTTCCATCGGGATCAATCCGTTTTCAACATCTTGGCCGATAAGGTTACACAATACTCGACGAAAATAGTCATGTCGCGGATATGATACAAATGATCGCGAATCAGTCAACATGCCCACAAAACGGCTCAACAATCCTTGAAGCGACAAAGCGTTTATCTGATGTTCCATACCTTCGATTTGATCATTAAACCACCACCCGGAGCCTAATTGAATTTTACCGGGGATAGTTCCATCTTGAAAATTAGCTATCATTGCAGCCATGACCGCATTATCGGCTGGATTAATATTATACAATATTGTTTTGGCCAATCGGTCATCGACATCAAGAGCATCAAGAAAATGAGCTATAGCTTCAGCCGAGCGATAATCTCCTATTGTATCAAAACCTGCATCTGGACCAAGCTTACGAAACATTCGAGTGTTAACATTGCGCATAGGTCCAAAATGAAATTGTTGAACCCAACCTTTAGCATGATTCATCCGTGCAAAATCAAGCAACATAGCCGTTTGTAGTTTTACAATTTCTACATCTGACAAATCTTCTCCGCCTATAATCTTAGCAAACAGAGTTACAGCCTCGGTTTTTGTGCATTCATACCATGGAAATGCACACACACCATGATCGGCGACCTTACATCCTTGTGATGCAAAATAGTCATGACGCTTAAGCAATGCGTTCAATAAATCACCGTATATCTTTATTTCAACACTCGACACTTCCGACAATTGTTTTAAATAGGCAATATAGCTTTCTCGATTTCCTACTGCCATTGCCTTGTCGGGACGCCAAGCCGGCAACACTCTTATTTCAAAGTTGCTATGTCTTATTGCCTCATGATACTCAAGATTGTCTATTGGGTCATCGGTTGTACACACAACTTCAACACCATAACGGCGCATCAACCCTCTAGCTGTCATTCCTTCTTCTGCCAATCGTGCATTACACTTATCATAGATATTACGTGCTGTTGTTGCATTTAGTGTATCAGTGATTCCAAATGCCGTTCTTAACTCAAGATGCGTCCAATGATATAATGGATTACGCATTGTATAAGGAACCGTTTCCGCCCACTTCTGAAATTTTTCCCAATCACTGGCATCTCCGGTAATATAACGTTCGGCAACTCCATTAGCTCTCATTGCTCTCCATTTATAATGATCGCCGCCCAACCATAGTTCGGTTATAGTAGAAAAACGATAATCTTCAGCTATCATTTTAGGCGATAAATGGCAATGATAATCAATAATGGGCATTGTAGCCGCATGCTCATGATATAGGCGACTTGCAGTCATGGTTGTCAACAAAAAGTCAGCATCCATAAACGGTTTTATATTATTCATTGTAAGTTATTTTTTTAATTCTACGAGTTTATATTTCGGTACAAGCGCTTTCATCATACACCAACTAAACAAGTATGCCAATGAAGCAACCATAAACACAAGCATATAACCGGCATCCTTCCCCTCAAACCCAAACAATTGCATATCTACATCGGCTGCATATTTAAAAAGTTGTCCGGCTCCATAATTAAAAGTAAAACTACCTAATCCACTTGCAAGCCCGGCGGCTCCGGTCACTGTAGCAACCACTTGCTTGGGAAACATGTCAGAAACGACATTAAACACATTGGCACTCCAACTCTGATGAGCGGCACACATCACCCCTATGATAATTACAGGATACCACATAGACACTTTTCCCAACGGCATAACCAACATACCAAGCAATGGGAACATAGCAAACATCAACATGGCCTTCATACGACCTGCATAGGGATTTATTTTATTACGGTTTATGAAAAAAGTTGGCAAATAACTACCGGCAAGCGAAATCATAGAAATCAAATAAATGGCAAATATGGCAACCATTCCTTGAGGTGTATCAGATGTGTATCCATATACTTCACTTATAAAGGCCGGAGCCCAGAACAATAAAAACCACCACACCGAGTCGGGCAAGAAACGGCCAAATATCACAGCCCAAGTCTGACGGAATGTAAATGCTTGCAATAATCCAACCTTAGGCTGACCGGCCAATTCAATTGCCTCTCGATTTTTTGTGGTTATTTCTTCGGCCACATCCTGCTCTATATAAGCCAATTCAGCTTCATTGACATGCCGATTGCAATGAGGTTCTTTATATACAAAAATCCACACACCCATCCACAAAAATCCGAGTCCGCCAATCAACAAAAATGCCATTTCCCACCCATAGTAACGGGCAATAACCGGAATAGAAAACGGAGCGATAAGTGCTCCTATCTGTGCTCCGGCATTAAAAATTCCGGTTGCAAATCCTCGATCTTTTTTGGGGAAATATTCAGCTACTGCTTTGATGGAGCATGGAAAATTTCCAGCCTCACCTAAAGACAATACACAACGTGCAGCCAAAAACAGCCACACACTCACCGTTGTAACCATCATAGTCACATTACCGGCACTTTGCAGTTGCATCAGATGCTCTCGCGAACCGGCGAATGACATAACCCAATCACCGGAAACGACCACATTAGTAAATATTCCACAAAAAGCATGGATACATGCACCGACCGACCAAACTCCGATTGACCACAAATAACCTCGCTTTGTCCCAACAAAGTCAATTAACTTTCCGGCAAACAACATTCCTACAGCATACACCAGCGAGAAACAACCGGTAATCAAGCCATAATCATCATCCCCCCAATTAAATTCCGGAGCTATAAAATCTTTCCACGTCAACGACAAAACCTGTCGATCGAGATAATTTATAACCAATGCAAAAAAAAGCATTGAACATATCAACCACCTATAGTTTGTTTTTTTATGTTTATTCATGGTTACTATACATTTTATTTAATTTATTTTACTTCCTTTTCCATACGCGCTTTTGACACATATCCCAACACCTCACGACATTTTTCCGTCACATAACTCCAATCTTGCAAAGCAATCCGCTCCTTGGGAAACAACTTTGAACCCATTCCTACACAATACACCCCACTTTTCATCCACGATGAAACATTGTCAAACGTAGGCTCTACACCACCCGTTACCATAAGTTTTGACCAAGGCATAGGAGCAAGCAATCCCTTTATAAACTTACCTCCGAGCACATCACCCGGAAATATCTTACACAAATCACAACCTGCTTCTTGAGCCATACCTACCTCACTGACACTGCCACATCCCGGCACATATGGAATCAATCGCCTATTACAAACCTTTGCAACTTCATAATTAAACAACGGTCCGACAACAAAACTGGCTCCCGACTGTATATACAATGCTGCTGTTGGGGCATCGACTATAGATCCGACACCAATGGCCATTTCAGGGCAATCATCTAAAGCATATTTAACTACCTCTGCAAATACCTCATGAGCAAAATCACCTCTATTGGTAAACTCAAACACACGCACACCTCCATCACAACATGCCTTAACTACTTTTTTTGCCACCTCAGCATCTTCATTGTAAAACACCGGAATGACACCGGTATCTTCAATTTTGCGAAACACCGCCAATTTATCAAATTTTGCCATTACAATATTTTATTTAACGTTGTACTCTTCCGTTACCATTCCCTCTGACCAAAATTTCCACCTCCTCTGCAGAAACCATATTGAAATCACCCGGAATTGTGTGTTTCAACGCTGATGCGGCCACTGCAAATTCCAGAGCATCACCTTGTGTAGCCTTTGTAAGCAATCCATGTATTATGCCTCCTGAGAAAGAGTCTCCTCCTCCCACTCTGTCTATAATAGGCATAATATCGTAACGCCTTGATTCATAAAATTCCTCACCATTATATATCAAGGCTTTCCATCCATTCTGTGATGCCGAATATGATTCACGCAACGTTGATATCACATATTTAAAGCCAAACTCAGACATCATTGCCTTAAAAACATCTTCATATCCTTTTGCTCCGGTTTCTCCAACTTCAACATCGGCATCAGGTTTGAATCCAAGACATAATTCTGCGTCCTCCTCATTTCCTATACACACATCAACATATTGCATCAAAGGACGCATAATTGACTGAGCTTTTTCCTTAGTCCACAATTTCTTTCTAAAATTTAAATCGACCGACACCATAACACCATGGCGTCTTGCAGCTTCACAGGCCAAACGCGTCAATTCAACAGCGTTATCTGATATTGCCGGGGTTATCCCACTCCAATGGAACCAGTCTGCGCCATTCATTATCTCATCAAAATCAAAATCAGAAGGCAGGGCTTCAGCTATAGCAGAATGTGCTCTGTCATAAATTACCTTGCTCGGGCGCATTGAAGCTCCGTTTTCACAATAGTATATACCAACACGGTTACCACCACGAGCAATATAATCTATCTTTACACCATAACGACGTAATGCATTGACTGCCGACTGCCCGATTTCGTGTTTAGGCAACTTAGTTACAAAATATACATCATGACCATAATTGGCACAACTAACAGCCACATTAGCTTCACCTCCTCCATACACGATATCAAACGATTCACTTTGAACAAATCGAGAATTTCCAGCAGGCGACAAGCGTAACATTATTTCGCCCATCGTTACAATTTTTCCCATATTACTATTTTTAATGTTTTACGTTATATCTTGTGGAAATATCTGATTCCAAATTTACACAAAAAAGATATTCCGACAAATTTTTATAACAAAAGAGGCTTGCTTCTTTTTAAGAAGCAAGCCTCTTTGCGTGACTCCGATAGGATTCAAACCTGTAACCTTCTGATCCGTAGTCAGATGCTCTATTCAGTTGAGCTACGGAGCCTCATTTTCCGTTTGCGATTGCAAAGTTATGCAACTTTTTCAAACCGACAAAATTTTCAACCAATTATTTATAAAAAAGTTTCTCAATTTCGCGCCAAGCAGAGTCAACCAGCAAGTGCAACATTACGAAAAAAATTTGTAAAAGCACTCC
>CAZLUB010000036.1:0-22468 GCA_964562595.1 uncultured Muribaculum sp.
CAAAAGGGGGTAAACGAATGATGTTTTATGATATAATAAAACAAATATTCATGTGAGAAGAGAGGTTTTAATGTGTTTAAAGTCTGAAATTTCCCTGACGCTGCCAGTTTTGCGGAAAGTATATCCAATGCTTGCTTTCCCATCGGATCATTCTCCTTGTCATAGAAGATTCCTTTTGCATATTGAGTCTCATTGGAAAATCTGCCAATAGCCACCTTTCTCTTAAGCACCATGCCATTCTCCTGAATACTTTGATTTGGGGTCTCGACGACTTCCACATTTCGTTGCGCAGAAACGCCATAACTTATGGCCAGCAACACTGTACATAGAACAAACTTTTTCATATACTCATATCTAATTAGTTATAATCAGCAACCTACTAAAAGACCTTTCCGGCCATAATTACATTTTTTACAATTACATAAGGCTTATAAATTTAACAGTAATTCTCATAATTACCCCCTCCAACGTTAAAATCAGTTAAATATTTACAAATTTGCTATTCAGACGCTTAATTTCTTGTCTATTTGATAGATATCGGCAACAAGGATAAGAAGTGTAGTATAGATTATTTGTGAAAAATCGGGCTTAGTCTAAAACATACAAAAACAGGCTATAGTCATAAAGAAAATCAGCCATTTAGGTTCTACTAAATGGCTGATTATTATATATACTATCGTTTATTATATTAATGTCTCGTCATATATATTTTTATCGGTTTCAGATATAAAAATTATCCTACGATGAACTATTGCATAAATTGTGGTGCAAGGAAAAACAGTCCGAATGAGATTCCAACATTCCACTTATCACCCGGAGTTGTCGCATAATTAGCATAGGCCGACAAGTTGGCGAATGGCAATTTCATAACAGCCGCCACTTCCCCATAAAATTCAGGGTCTCTAAACCATCTGCCATAACAAGGCGCGTGATAAATGTCATTGTCCATATCCACATTAGCCATCACTTTTCGCCATGGCATGAAGCAATAGGCCTCTCCTCGCAATTGAACCGCCGACCCAATTTTGACTATCGGAGAAACTCCAACAGATAGATACTGTGGCGCCCTAAATGCAGAATTAAACCTATTATACGTCGAGACTGTAGGATTAAACACCGGCAACGAAATGACCGTTTCTCCATAATTTTTCAACAACTTGCGAGACGATGCTACAACCGATGCATTAACACCTAAAGCAAAATCTCTACCAATAGGCCAATATTTCTTAACCGATGCTGATAGCAGAACCCAACAATCATTTTGCGTTTTTTCCTTTTGGGCTTGATCATTCATAGGATAATAGCAGTGATATCCACATACTCCTATTGCTGTAGCTTTTACATTAAGTCCTGAAGACGGATATATCATATCATCAAGAGTATTGTGTTCATAATGCAATCTCAACTGTCCGACATTATCAGTCGAGCGGTCACGTTCTCGTGCAATAACTTCCAAATCGCTATAAAAACGATTGGACAACCGCCCATAACCTACAGAAAAATCAATCAAAGCTCCACGCCCCAATCCTACAATATATTTAAATCGGGCAAATGCCTCTGAAGACGTTGCCGATGTTGTCGCATCTTCATAAAACGCTCTATCGCTATCATACATCTTCTGTCGCGAAACTACACCCTGCAGCGCTATCTGCGATGGCCACGACGTGCGCATAGCCATCTTGGCATTAACGGTCCCGGCCATATAGCTTTGTCCAATCCAAGCATTTGCATCAGCATTTAACGAATTGAAACTCAATGTTCCATATCCGGCCGATACAAACAGCATAGAATTTGTCGATGAACTTACATAGCCGCCAATGCCAAGTTTAAAATTATTTTTGACCGTAGCTTTGAGTCTCAAGTCAAAAAGCCCGGTCTTCTCGTCATAATCGGCACGAGGCATCAAGTTACTCAACTTTCCAGGGGTAATCATGCGATAATATACATCGCGCGCCTGTTCTATACCAAAAGTATCACATCGCCCCTTGGTAAAGAAATACTTCAACATATGGTTTTGGGAAGCATTGGCGCCCTCGACAGACACAGAATCAAACGTCAAATATGGAGTCTTTGACTTAAATACAGCCCGACGAAGTTTGCGAGCCTCTTGAGGCATACGATTTGCCACACGGCCTTTTATAGAGTCCATCATCGACATTGCATGATCATAGCCAAGCCGGTATATAGCCTTAGCTTGCTGAAAGTCGAGAAGATTGTATTTTTCACAATTTACATGCAATTTAATTCCATCTTCTGCAGGCAATTCTGTATTATTATTCTGTATAATCATATTTTCCAATTGCACTACAATGTCATTGCTATGGGGTTTATCATTTGATGTACTTACATCTACTCCTATCATTATATCGGGAGCAAACTCCTCACGCATCACATCAACAGGAAAATTATCATATATACCACCGTCATATACTGGTATTCCATTCATTTCTATTGGATGAAAAACAACAGGAAATGTCATCGATGCTCTAATAGCATCGCCCAACCGACCCGAGCGACATACAATCTTGTGTTTATGATATACGTCAGATGCCACACAACGAAACGGGACAAACAGGCGGTTAAAATCACCGCCACATTGCGCCGTGTATGCCGAAAACAATTCCATGAATGCAAAGTTCATGGGTAACGGATTAATTAAACTCGATGGCAATATCGAGTTAACCTTGGTCGAATCCTTCTTCAAATCCAAATTAAACGATGCCAATGCCGGTGTCGATTCGGGCTTAGCATAATAATAAACCAATGATGGGTCTATCACACCTGTCGACCAGTATCCAAACCCCTTTGATTCAATCAAAGCCATCATCTCCTGTGGTGAATATCCCGCGGCATAGAGACCTCCGACAATCGCGCCCATCGATGTTCCGGCGACATAATCTATAGGAATATCATTTTCTTCAAGAGCTTGTATAACCCCAATATGTGCGATTCCTTTAGCACCCCCGCCACTAAGCACAAGTCCCACCGATTGCTCTGCTTGAGCAATCGTGAGACTCAATAAGGCTAAAACAAATATTATCGTTCTATAAAATCTAATAAACATTGGTATAGGAGTCTTTAAATCCTATGAAATACAACACTCCATCAATGCCAATTGTTGAAATACTATGCCCGGCCGTAGCCTTTACCTTTGGTTTGGCATGGAATGCGATTCCCAGGCCCGCAGTTGCCAACATTGGCAAGTCATTGGCGCCATCTCCTACTGCTATCGTCTGTGCAATATCAATATTTTCTACTTGAGCTATCAAACGCAACAATTCAGCCTTTCGACGTCCATTCACCACTTCTCCCGTATAATTGCCGGTGAGTTTACCATCAGCAATCTCCAGCTCATTGGCATAAACATAATCAAAACCATAACGTTGCTTCAAATAATTCCCAAAGAAATTAAATCCACCCGAAAGTATTGCCGTTTTATAACCGGCACGCTTCAATACACTCATCATGCGATCAACACCTTCTGTCACGGGTAGATTTTCGGCAATCTCACGCATCACACTCACATCAAGACCTTTTAACAACGCGACTCGTTCTTTAAAGCTCTCGTCAAAGTCTATCTCTCCCCTCATTGCACGCTCGGTAATATCCTTTACCTTGTCGCCTACGCCTGCTCTAATGGCCAATTCATCGATAACCTCTGTTTCAATAAGCGTAGAATCCATATCAAAACATACCAAACGCCTGCAACGACGATATATGGTGTCTTCTTGCAACGAAATATCAAAACCTTCTCTTGAAGATAAATCCATAAACAACGACTGCATCTCGCTACGGTCGCGGGGGTTGCCACGCACTGAAAACTCCACACAAGCCTTTGCTTTAGACTCCTCAGTTTCTTCAAGTGGAGGACGCCCTGTCAGACGCTGAATGCTATCGATGTTTAGATTTTGGTCAGCAATGATTTTTGTAACTGCTGCAATGTGACGTGCCGAAAGTCGGCGACCAAGGATAGTTACGATCCAACGATTCTTTCCTTGTCGGCCCACCCATTCTTCATACTCTGATTGAGAAATTGGAGAGAAATTAATCTGCACATTCATTTCATACGCTTTAAACAGCAGATCCTTCATTATTTCACCCGACACACTACTATCAGTTTTAAACAATATACCCAACGACAATGTGTGATGAATATCACTTTGGCCTATGTCAAGTATTGAAGCATCATATTTTGCAAGAATCTCTGTCAATGCAGAAGTTACACCCGGACGGTCATGTCCGGATATGTTTACCAATATCAGTTCCAATTCAGGTGTCGTTGCCATGTTTTGCTCGATTTAAGATTTCAAAACACAAATCTAATCGTTTCTTTTCGAAACCGCAAATTATATTGCGACTTTGTTATTGTCAGCAACAACCGTGATACCTCACCAATCCGTCCATAGGGGACTTGACCACTACTCCTATTGTCGCATCAAGAGCAGCAGCAGCCTCTTGCAATACCGACTGATAGGCATAAGCTATCGACCCTACAAAACTTACAGGCAATTCGCGATAACGATCATACTGAGCTACATTGCGCACAAAAAATGACTTAAACTCATTCAATACAAGACGATGCACTGCAGGCTCTTCAATATTCTTTGCTAAAAACGGAGTGACTGACGCCAAAAAACGGTTGGGCGCCGGTTCTCGATACACACGACGTATGATGGCTGATGACGTCAACCCATACTCGTCAAGAAATTTATCACATATATGAGCAGGCAATTGGCGTTTCAGGACATCTCCTATGAGATGTCGGCCAAGCACAGCTCCACTACCCTCATCTCCAAGTATATAACCAAGCGGGCTCACATGATCTCGTATATCATGGCCATTATAATATCCCGAGTTGGAACCTGTGCCTAAAATACAAGCGATACCTTCTTCGTAGCCAAAGAGTGAACGAGCGGCAGCCAACAAATCGGAATGAGCCTCTATTGTTTCGGCAGGGATATTAGACCTTATAGCTCGACGCACATTTCGACATACCTCCTCATCAATACATCCGGCTCCATAAAAATATACTTCGGTCACGCTTGCGGCCAAATCGGACAACTGAAACATGAGTTGGTCTTCGAGATATTGAGATATTTCCTCCTCAGTAAGCATCAAGGCATTCATTCCACTGGTAAAGAATTGCTTTACTACTTGAGAGCCTTCGATAAGGCACCATTCCACCTTGGTACTTCCACAATCAGCAATAAGTTTCATCACAAATGTAGGATTAGTATTAATACGTTAGCAAAGTTACAAAAATAGGATGTAACATTATCATATTTTCTCTTTTTTACCAAATTGCGGGTCAACTTTAATCAACAAGCAAGCCACAAACGTCGCTAAGCATGACAACATTACTATCCAGAAAAAATTGACATATCCACCTACGACTTCTTGTAACCATCCGGCAATCATGCCGGGTAGCATCATGCCGACAGCCATGAATGCCGTACAAAACGCATAGTGCGACGTCTTATGCTCACCTTCAGAAAAATATATCAAATAAAGTGTAAATGCAGCAAAGCCAAAACCATATCCGGCTTGTTCCAAAAAAATTCCAGAACCAATGACCCACAAATTCATTGGTTGCTCGATTGCCAAATAACAATAGAACAAGCATGGCAATGTCAACGCAAGAGCCATAGGCCACAACCAGCGTTTCAATCCGCCACGACTTATGCATATACCGCCAACAATACCTCCCAAAAGCAGTCCCACGACTCCAAGTGTACCATTAACCAACCCTACATGCTCAACCGACAACCCGAGCCCACCTACATCACGGCCATGCACAAGAAACGGTTGCACCAGTTTTATCAATAATGCTTCAGGCAAGCGATATAACAATATAAATGCTAAAGCCCCCAATATTTTTGGTTTCTTGAAAAATGTCACATACGATACCGTAAATTCTTTCATAACCGATTTTAATGTAGCGGCATTGTCGGCATGACCACTCTGCTCCACTTTTGGCATAGCCCATGAATGATAAAACATCAACAACACAAATGTCACAGACAATATTATAAACACAATGCTCCATGCCAATGGTATATCCGAGACTGTTCGCTCCAAAACTCCGGCAACAACCACAAGGGCACCTTGCCCTACCACCATAGCGATACGATAGAATGTACTACGAATACCCACAAACGCGGCCTGCCGATGAGTTGGCAACGCCAACATATAGTACCCATCAACAGCTATGTCATGCGTAGCAGATGCAAAAGCCATCAACCAAAATGCCGCCAACGTGGCCGAGAAATAGCACGGCATTGGCAATAGAAATGCAACCAAAGCCATTGAAACAGCCAATACTATCTGCATTGCCAACACCCACCATCGCTTAGTCCGCAATATATCGACAAAAGGACTCCAAAACGGTTTGATGACCCATGGCAAATAAAGCCAGCCGGTGAAAAAAGCCATTTCCGCATTGGAAATTCCCATACGGGCATACATCAACACTGCCAATGTGTTAACTGCAAAATATGGCAATCCCTCGGCTAAATATAGCGATGGAACCCATGCCCAAGGCGAACGACTTTGTTTAGTAACGACGTGATATTTTTGCTCCATGGAAATAATGTTGTAATATTTGACGATAATCATATCCTTTGTCAGCCATAATGGCCGCCCCGATCTGGCACAGACCTACTCCATGTCCCCAACCGGCTCCTGTCAACACAAAAGCATCATCCATCCGATCTACGACAAAAGCAGAACTGTATAAATGGCTACGAGAAAGCCACCGGCGTATTTCAAGTTCTTTACCAACAATTTTTGAGCAACGCGTACCGACTATTTTAAGTCGGGTGATACGTCCGGAAACGCCTCGTTCTAACGGTATCAAATCTTTTATTATACCAAAGTCCACACCCGAACGTTGTGCAATGATTTCCGACAATTCTTTTACAGAATACGTGACACTCCAACGGTAAAAATCAAGGGTTTCCATATCATAAGCGTTTAACACCTGATTTAAAACCGTCACATCGTCAGTATTACAAAATGACTCGGGACGAGAAGTTATCCACTTGCGAACATCTGACTCTTTTGTCAAGTCGGGCAACACCCCACCTACTCGATCAAGGCCGGGTGATAAATATGGATGAGCTACCGCTTCCCAACAATTTTCAAAAGTCTCAAACGCTCCACCGCAACACTTTGAAAAACGAGCATCACAGATTTCTCCATCATAAGTAAGTATTTCTCCCCAGGTAGAATATACAGCTTGCGAAGCGGCGTTTGTGGTAGCTTTGGTAATACCCTGATAACGTTGACAATGGTCGTCGGCACAAACATCAAATCCCAGATGGTCGTCATGATCATACCATTTTACAATCTCATCATCCCCGGCATCTATATAATTTTCAGCTATGTGACAATCCTTATTTTTATTATCTATTTGGGCAAAAAGCCAACTGCGCGATATCACAGCATGAGCTTTTAACAATTCGATAGAAGCTGTAGCTTTCATCTCCGACGAAATGACACTTGTCAGATATGTCTCAACCCCTACGCGGTTAATTGCCGTAACCGTGCCATCATTATTGGTGCGCAGATGCAATTCGCCTCTAAACGACTGATTTTCTTTACGCTGCCAATGAAATCCGACTCCAATAGTTACATTTTTAAGAGTAAAATATGCCTTTTCATTTCTTCCGGCCGGGATAAAAGTAGATCTTTCATCGTTTCTAAAATAAGGTTCATGCAGTTCATAGTCTATTTGGGGTGCTGTCATTATCCCCACATCTACCATAGGATGTATCTTTAGATAAGTCACATCTGACAAGATGCGTTCAACCAACCGCTTGTCAATTACATCAAAATCACATTGGCGCGTAACGACTATTGTTCCCATCAAGTCGATTGAGGCCGGGCTGACCATTAGCTGTTGGTAACAATCGGGGCGATGTGCTCGACGAGGGATTATTCTCACAACCACACTATCTTGCGACCGCATGTAAGCAATAATATTAATCATTGGCTCACACTCTCCTTCAGGTATGGGCAACTGCAGCAATGACAACTCTATCTCTTGAGCCAATGATTCCGAAACTTGCCCTTCAAAGAACAACTCTCTAAATGGCAATGCCCTATACATTAGCGGTAATGAGTCAACTGCTTGAAAATGGAGATGATCGGGAGCCGATGCACCACAACGCGGACCATTATAAAACACCACGCTACCAAGTTCCTCACACAATAGCATCATGTCATATATATTGCCTGCTATACTTTGCGGTTGATGATTACGAGATGAGATTGTAAAATGATAATTATATATGGGAAACGGATTGACCAATATATCATACTTGTCACGCAACAAATAATGGGTGGGAGCGATTGCTTGTTGAATTTCAGGTCGATTTGACTCACACAAGAAACAAGGTCGCCTCATTATCGTCTCTTTATCAACCGAGGCTTGCGTACTTGCAGCCCTCGACGGATTAAAAACCACTTCATATCGACATTCGTCTACTTGAATGTACTTACGTTGCACGCATTCAAGTGTAGAGTATCGTTGTTTGACATCAGGCCACACATCAAGTTGCCGATTAAAAAATTCTAATTGTTCACAAGTCATTTTTATTGGCATTTAGTTTTTTACGTGCTTGCAACTCCCAAGTTCGCAAACGGTCCTTATAAAGATTGTTTGCATTAATCCGATCTAACGATAATGCGTGATCAGAATTTCCTTCCCACCGCCGACAATTATATAGTGGCTCATATATACGCCCTATGGTATATTCTCTTGAAATGCGCAACCCCATCGCATAATCTTCGCCATAACTCGTGTTAGGGAACAATATTTTTCTGACAATTTCAGTAGAAAATGCGCGAGGAGCCCCAAGACCATTAATACGCAATGCATTGTTATGGCCATTTTCGGGAGTCCATTCACGGTGGTCAATCACACCCGGAGGCAAAGAATTACCATCAAAGTCGGTCAATTGATAAGATCCAACGACCATGGCACAATTTTCATTTCTAAATTTATCCACAATCAATTGCAACACATTATTACGGCTATACACATCATCACTATCAAGTTGTATGGCATAACGTCCACACTTGCTCGAGAGCAATGCCTCATTCCAACAACCTCCAATACCTAAGTCATTTCGCTCGGGAATGATATGCACTAAGCGCTCATTAGTTTTGGCAATTTCACATAGCAGTTCGGTTGTTCCGTCAGTTGAATGGTTATCGACAACAATAACGTTAAATTTAAAATCAGCCGTTTGCGACAATGCACTTTCTACAGCATCTTTAATAGTCTGTATACGATTTTTCACCGGAATTACGACCGAGGCTTCACAAGGCCAATCAACAACATCTTGCATATGTCTTATGGTTTTATGTCGTTGCGGCATCCAAGCTTTCACCATTTTAAGATGCGACGTACAAGCATTTTCCATTTCCAGCTGTACGGCTCTGTTGCGAGGGTCGACATAATCAAATTGAGAACTCTGAGATTGGGCGTCGATAACATACATCGGCTCATTCACATGTACAACACTTCCTAACGTTGACAGTTTAAGCCTCAAATCATACAATGCGGCATATTCATAATTTCCGGCCAAATCAAGTTGTTTAATAGCTTTAACCGAAATCAATATCACCACTCCAAAATCAAAATCATCGCGAAGAGACCCTTCTTGATAATCAATCGTTGGATGAAGACATTTACATCCTTCAACATCAATTTCCCAAAAATCGCTATACAACATTGATGCCCCGGAATCCTCTGCAATACTAATCATGCGCAATAACGACGATTGCGGAAAATCTACCTTAACCCCGCCTATTGACACAAGCGCATAATCACCGCTCACTTCACGTTGCAGGTGCAATATTGACTCAGAAGAGGCCAAACGGCCTATATTATATATCATAACGACCGAATTCTTGATAAGAAATACTTATTATCACTTTATTGTACAAAGTTAAACAATCTATCTCAAGTTTCATCGACAACACTGCAATAAGATATTTTTATACACAACCACATCTATATTTTTATTTACACCAACTGTTTATTGGGATATTTATCACAGAAAATTAGTAATTTTGCAAGAAATTTATCTAAACAAATCAACTTATGAACGAGTTAGCCAAGACTTACAACCCTTCGGAAGTCGAAGACAAGTGGTACGGTTATTGGATGCAACACGACCTTTTCAAGTCGGTTCCCGATGATCGCGAACCCTACACCATAGTAATTCCCCCTCCCAACGTAACAGGAGTGCTACACATGGGACACATGCTCAATAATACGATCCAAGACATCTTGATACGTCGTGCACGCATGGAGGGGAAAAACGCGCTTTGGGTGCCTGGCACCGACCATGCGTCAATTGCGACGGAAGCTAAAGTTGTAGCCAAGCTTGCTGCAGAAGGCATCAAAAAAAGCGATCTAACCCGTGAAGAGTTCTTAAAGCATGCTTGGGAATGGAAAGAAAAACATGGTGGAATCATTCTTGAACAGCTAAAAAAACTTGGAGCTTCATGCGACTGGAGCCGAACAGCATTCACAATGGACGAATTGCGTTCTAAAAGCGTGATACGTGTATTTTGCGACCTATACGCCAAAGGACTTATTTATAAAGGGAAACGCATGGTCAACTGGGATCCTAAGGCCCAAACAGCCCTCAGCGATGCGGAAGTCATTTATAAAGAAGAACACAGCAAACTATATTATCTACGTTATCATATTGTAGGAGAAGAGGGTTATGCGATAGTGGCAACTACTCGTCCTGAGACTATCATGGGCGATACCGCCATGTGTATCAACCCCAATGACCCTAAAAACGCACACCTAAAAGGCAAACGTGTGATAGTGCCTTTGGTAAACCGCGAGATTCCGGTCATCGAAGATGATTATGTCGATATCGAATTTGGCACCGGTTGCCTCAAAGTCACTCCGGCTCACGACATGAACGACTATATGCTCGGACAGAAGCATAATCTTGAGACAATCGACATATTCAACGACGACGCCACACTCAGTGAAGCCGCAGGGTTGTATGTCGGGATGGACCGATTTGCCGTACGCGAGAAAATAGCTAAAGATCTTGCCGAAGCAGGATTAATTGAGAAAATTGAAGATTATGAGAACAAAGTAGGTTATTCTGAACGAAACAGCGATACGGTCACCGAGCCACGTCTATCCGATCAATGGTTCCTTGACATGGAACAACTCTGCAAACCGGCTCTTAAGGCAGTAATGGACGACTATATCAAGTTTGTTCCCGAAAAATTTAAAAACACTTACAACCATTGGATGACAGAAATCAAGGATTGGTGTATTTCACGTCAACTATGGTGGGGGCATCGCGTTCCTGCATACTATCTACCTGATGGACAAGTCGTTGTCGCAGAAAACCTTGAAGAAGCATTGGTAAAAGCACGTATCTTGACAGGGAACGAATCGCTATCTTCAACCGACCTACGTCAAGATGAAGACTGCCTCGATACGTGGTTTTCATCGTGGTTGTGGCCGATTTCTCTATTCAACGGCATTCTTGACCCAAATAACGAAGAAATCAAATATTACTACCCGACAAGCGATCTTGTCACCGGCCCTGACATTATATTTTTCTGGGTAGCCCGTATGATTATTGCCGGATATGAATATATGGGAGACAAACCTTTTAACAACGTATATTTCACCGGAATCGTACGCGACAAGATTGGACGAAAAATGTCTAAATCACTTGGTAATTCTCCCGACCCTCTTGATCTTATTGCTCAATTTGGAGCAGATGGAGTGAGAATGGGCATGATGCTTGGAGCACCGGCCGGCAACGATATACTTTATGATGATAAATTATGCGAACAAGGCCGCAACTTCTGTAATAAGATTTGGAATGCATTCCGCCTTGTAAAAGGATGGGAAGTTGCCGACATCGAACAGCCCGAACATGCTCGCATTGCTACCGAATGGTTCCAAAACAAACTCAACGAGACTTTAATTGAGGTAAAAGATTTGTTCAGCAAATTCCGTCTCAGCGAGGCATTAATGGCCGTGTATCGACTATTCTGGGATGAGTTCTCTTCTTGGTATCTTGAAATGGTAAAACCTGCTTACCAACAGCCTATCGACAATGCGACCTACAATGCAACATTGGCTTATTTTGATGCTTTACTCAGGCTATTACACCCATTCATGCCATTTATCACCGAAGAATTATGGCAACACTTACAAGAACGAGCCGATGGACAATCCATCATGGTGGCCATGCTACCGACTCCTTCATCTGCCGATAATCTGATACTTGACGACATGGAGCATGCCAAAGAGGTCGTAATAGGCATCAGAGCAGTCAGAGCCGCAAAAAACATTGCCAATAAAGAAGTATTGAGACTTAACGTCATTGCCCAGTGGAATGGAAAGTCTGATGCCATCATCATGAAACTCGGCAATCTCTCCGGCATAACAGCTAACGCCGAGAAAGATGCCGCAGCAGCATCTTTTATGGTTGGCACAACTGAGTTCAACATCCCACTTACCGACAATATCGATATTAATGCAGAACTTGCCAAGCTCAATAAAGACCTTGAATACTATCAAGGATTTCTTACATCAGTACAGAAAAAATTGAGCAACGAACGCTTTGTCAATAATGCTCCGGCGGCGGTCGTAGATGCCGAACGTCGCAAACAAGCCGACGCCGAAAGCAAAATCAAATCACTGCAAGAAAGTATCGAAGCCTTAAGCAAATAATATACACTTCAATGTTGCACAGCCACGATTTATCAAAATCGTGGCTGTGTTTTTATTAGACTAAAATATTTTTTACAACAATTAAAGACGACTGCAACTAACATATCATGCAATATATATGGCAATTGGGAAAAAATTACTATCTTTGCAACTTCAAATGATAAATCTACAATAAATGAACGGAAATCCGGTAAGTATAGACTTGCTGTTTGAAACCAGTTGGGAGGTTTGTAATAAAATAGGAGGAATCTACACAGTATTATCCACCAAAGCCCAAACACTCCAAAAACAATATAAAGACACTACAATATTCATTGGCCCCGACGTGTGGGACAATGATAATCCATCACCATATTTCATAGAATCACGCACCCTATTAAAAGATTGGAAAAGCCAAGCAAAACTACCTGATGGAGTTTCCGTCAGAGTAGGACGTTGGGACATTCCCGGCAAACCGATTGTCGTACTTGTAAAATTTGACGGAATGTACTCTGTCAAAGATGAATTTTACGCTCGCATGTGGAATCTGTATGGCGTAGATTCGTTGCATGCCTATGGAGACTACGATGAAGGTTGCGCATTTGCCCATGCCGCCGGAGTTGTCATCAAAAGCATTTGCGATTTCAAAGGCATTGAAGGCAAAAATGTAATAGCACATTTCGACGAATGGACCACGGGAATGGGATTGCTCTATGTAAAAACCGAATTGCCATCAGTGGCTACAGTGTTCACTACCCATGCAACATGCATCGGCCGTAGCATCTGTGGCAATGGCAAGCCTTTATATGATTATTTAAAAGCATATAACGGTGACCAAATGGCGGCAGAACTAAACATGCAGTCAAAACATTCTTTGGAGAAAGCGGCCGCTCATGCCGCCGATTGTTTTACAACCGTCAGCGAAATTACAGCCATCGAGTGTGAACAATTGCTTGAACGCCGTCCCGAAGTCACACCAAACGGATTTGAGCAGAACTTCGTTCCGGCCAAAAACAAATTCACATCCAAACGACAATCCGCACGTGAGACTTTGCTTAATGTCGGCTCTTCATTGCTCGGATACAAACTGCCCGATGATACATTTATAGTTGCAACATCGGGACGATGTGAATACCGCAACAAAGGCATCGACCTATTCCTTGACGCAATCGACAAACTGCGCCAAACTTCATTTAAGCACACTGTGCTTGCTTTTGTTTTGGTTCCGGCATGGGTCGGTGAAGCACGTGCCGATATAGTTAAATCTCTTGATGCAAAACGCAAAACCGCATTGCCAGACCCCGTCATCACACACACCCTTCACAATTACAACGAAGACCCCATCATAAATCGCATTCATGCATTAAACTTCTCCAACGCCAAGAATGAAAATGTCAAAGTAATATATGTACCCTGCTACCTCAATGGCAATGATGGCGTGTTCAACCATAGCTACTATGACCTACTTATCGGCATGGATGCGACAGTATTTCCATCTTATTACGAGCCATGGGGTTATACTCCTCTTGAAAGCATTGCTTTTGGTGTCCCGACCGTCACCACATCACTATCTGGATTTGGCCAATGGATATTGTCGGCTCAAGACAACACATTTGATGAAAGTGGCGTAAATGTAATAACTCGCAACGACAATAACTACAACGATGTAGCAGAGAGAATAGCCAACTCACTATTATATTTAATCAATTGTGATGATGAAGCAAAAAGACACATCGACAATGCGGCAATGAAAATGGCTAAACAAGCCGCTTGGCCATGCTTCATACAACACTACCAACGAGCCTATTCCAAGGCTTTAAACTCAGTTTATACACGTATAAACAAATAAATTCTAAAGATACACTCATAGCAAATCAATTAACTAACAGACAATAACTTATGGAACTACAAGTAAGTAACACAAACGTACCCGGATGGCGTAATATCACGGTAAAAGCGGACTTACCTGCACAACTCAAGTCCCTCGAAGAATTGTCACGCAACCTATGGTGGGTGTGGAACAGCGAGGGAAAGTCACTATTCCGTGAACTCAACCCCGACTTATGGCGTGCAACCGGTGAAAATCCGGTAATGTTGCTTCAACAACTCGGATTCGAGCGCATACAAGAAATCATCAACGATGACGCCTTGATGGCTCGCATCGAAAAAGTTTATGCATCTTTCAAAGAATACATGAAGAAGCCTATGCGCAAAGATATTCCATCTGTGGCTTATTTCTCAATGGAATATGGTTTATGCAATGCTTTGAAGATATACTCCGGTGGACTCGGCGTACTTGCCGGAGACTATATAAAAGAAGCATCTGATAGTTGCGTAGACATGACAGCCGTAGGTTTCCTATATCGATATGGATACTTTACCCAGACTCTCTCTCTCGACGGACAGCAGATAGCCAACTATGAGCCTCAAAACTTCAACCAATTGCCACTCGAGCAAGTTGTTGATGCCGATGGACGTCCGATGACTTTAGAAGTTCCCTATCCCGGTCGCATTGTATATTCTCATATTTGGCGTGTCAATGTTGGTCGCATGAAGCTATACTTGCTCGACACTGACTTTGAAATGAACAGTGAATTTGACCGTCAAATTACTCACCAACTTTATGGTGGCGATTGGGAAAACCGTATCAAACAAGAATACCTTCTCGGCATAGGCGGTGTGCTTATGTTGAAGAAACTCGGTATAAAAACCGACCTTTTCCATTGCAACGAAGGTCACGCCGCGTTGCTTAACCTCCAGCGTCTTGTCGATTATGTCCAAGATGAGCATCTCGACTTCAACACTGCTCTCGAGATTGTACGCGCTTCAAGCCTCTATACCGTACACACTCCAGTACCTGCCGGACACGACTACTTTGATGAAGGCCTGTTTGGAAAATACATGGGTGAATATCCTGCCAAATTGGGAATCGAATGGTGTGATTTGATGAACATGGGACGAGAAAACCCCAATACCAACGAACGCTTCTCCATGAGTGTATTTGCACTTAACACTTGTCAGGAAGCCAATGGCGTAAGTTGGTTGCATGGTGAAGTCTCAAAAAAGATGTTCTCCGGAATATGGAAAGGATATAACTGGGAAGAATCACATGTCGGTTACGTCACCAACGGCGTACACATGCCGACATGGGCTGCCTCAGAGTGGAAAGCTCTTTACGAAAAGACCTTTGGAAAAGAGTTTTACAATAATCAAAGCAACACCGATTATTGGAATAAAATCTATGACGTTCCCGATGAAGAAATTTGGGACTTGCGCATGACGATGAAGAATAAATTCATCAATTTTGTACGAAAAGACTTCCGCGAAAAATGGCTTAAGAATCAAGGTGATCCATCACGCATCATGTCAATTCTTGACAAAATCAATCCAAATGCACTTATCATCGGTTTTGCTCGCCGTTTTGCGACATACAAACGCGCTCATCTTTTATTCTCCGACCTTGACCGACTATCGGCAATTGTCAACAACGAGCAATTCCCGGTTCAATTTGTATTCTCAGGCAAAGCTCACCCGGCCGACGGCGCAGGACAAGGACTCATCAAGCGCATCATGGAAATATCTCGCATGCCGCAATTCCTTGGTAAAATCATCTTCCTTGAAAATTACGACATGATTGTGGCCAAGCGTCTTGTTTCAGGCGTAGACATTTGGTTAAACACCCCAACTCGTCCACTTGAAGCGTCAGGTACATCTGGCGAAAAAGCCGAAATGAACGGAGTACTCAACTTCTCTGTTCTTGACGGATGGTGGTATGAAGGCTACAAATTCTGTCAACAAGCAGGTTGGGCTTTGACCGAAAAACGCACATTTACCGACCAAAGCCAGCAAGACAAACTTGATGCCGCCACAATCTACTCTATGCTTGAAAATGAAATCATTCCTTTGTATTTTGCTAAAAATTCAAAAGGCTACTCACCTGAGTGGATTCAATACATCAAAAACTCCATCGCCAAGATTGCGCCCAACTTTACCATGACTCGCATGATTGAAGATTATATCGAGCGCTTCTACGCAAAAGAAGGTAAACGCGTGAATACTCTCAAAGCCAACGACTATTCTAAAGCTAAAGAAATAGTAGCGTGGAAAGAAAAAGTGGCATCTGCATGGGATGGAATAAAAGTGATATCGGTTGATGACTCTTCCAATATCATCTCAGGCAAAACAGGCGAAGACTATACAACGCGCATAGTTATTGACACCAATGGTCTAAACAAAGACCTCGCCATTGAAAACGTAATCTACAAAGTAGAAGATGGAATAGAAAAATTGTGGGGTACAGAAGCGTTTGAAGTCGTTTCGGAAGACGGTAATATTGTGACTTTTGAAAACAAAAGCAAGCTAAAAGAAGCCGGAGTATTCCGTTATGCATTCCGTTTATATCCACAAAATGAAGCACTTCCTCATCGCGAGGACTTTGCATACGTCCGTTGGATTTAATCATTGACAGCATTTTTTCTAAAATAAATATCCGTGAGGCAAATTGTCTCACGGATATTTATTTTTTTGAGAAAGATTTGAAATGTTGACAAGAACTTTGTAAATTTGTAATGTGATTACACTTAGTGAACATATCGAATATCTTATTACACGTCATGACTGTATTGTTGTGCCGGGATGGGGTGCTTTTATAGCACAATATGAGCCCGCTCACTTCGATACTGAATTGGGGTGCATATTTCCACCTTCACGCACAATAGGATTCAATCCTTCTCTTCAACACAATGACGGCGTTGTGGCATATTCAGTCTCACGACGCCATGCCATGACCTACGACAATGCAGTAAAAGCTATTAATGATGAGGTCAACACCATGCATCACCAACTTGAACATGATGGAGAAGTAGCATTAGGCAAATTAGGCATATTCACTCGCAACGAAGAAGGCAATCCTATATTTCAACCATATAAAAATACCGGATTTTCCCCTGAATTTTCAGGCTTGATTGCAACAAAGGCCACTCCTCTATTGGATAAGACTCGCAAAAAAGCGTCAGCTAAGATGACTGCTGACACTTTTTATGTTCCTATAAGTCGCAATATTTTCAAGTTGGTAGCATCTATAATATTATTGCTTGGGCTCGGATTTACATTAACTACTCCTATAGTCAATGACAATGCCAACTATGCCTCATTTTCTACGGTGATTAGTTCACCTAAAAATCAAGTGACTACATTCGATATAGTGCAACCCGACATTGACTTGGCAATCGCGATACCCGACCATGCATCATCAATGGCCATTGCCGACACTACAAAGTCCATTGCACAACCAGATCCACTCACCACCCACAAAGACGACAGCGCCCCATATTGCTTGGTAGTAGCATCACTACACAACTTACAAGAGGCTACAAAATATATCAATCAACAAGGCAACCCCGACATGAAAATTTTGGTATCGGGAGGGCGATATCGAGTGTATATATCAACAGGATATACAGTGGCTGAAGCTCGCCAAATACTCAATACACCACAATACGCAGGAAAACATTCCGATGCATGGGTGTGTAAACGATAACCAACACCTACTCTCACATGAACAATTTTCATGATCTTATCGTAAACCGACGCAGTATACGACGATACACTTCCGATGAAATTGCTCCGGAAGATGTAAAAGCCATTCTCGAAGCAGCTTTAATGGCACCAACCTCTAAGAGTAGCCGAGCATGGCATTTCATTGTAATAGAAGACAATGAAAAGCTAAACTTGCTCAGCAAGTGCAAAACCACCGGATCGATGCCAATTCTCAATTGTTCTTTAGCTATAGTTGTTGCTGTAGACGTTGAAAAATCAGAAGCATGGATTGAAGATGCATCAATAGCAGCTACCTACATGCAGCTACAAGCCGAAGATCTTGGACTTGGTTCTTGTTGGATTCATGTTCGCGGACGTTATCATGAATCTGACTTGGAATCGGAAGTATACGTGCAAAATCTGCTTGAAATGCCTGACAACATCATGCCCGTGTGCATTGTCACACTCGGTCACAAAAATGAGGAAAAGAAACCTCAAAACACCGAGAAACTCCTATGGGAGAGAGTTCACATCGGCACATGGAAAGAACTCTAACTGCTCAACAGCGACTCAAGATAGTCATAATCGGAGCCGGCAATGTTGCATGGCATATTGCGCATGCCCTTGCTCCAAGCGTAATACAGATTTACAACCATAACATTGACGGCGCAAAAGCTCTTGCTCAAGCCGTCAATGCTGATTTTACTGACGACATCAAGCAACTATCAAGTGCCGATGCTTACATTATTTCCGTTAAAGACGATGCAATATCTTCTATAATAAACGAAATTGCAGGCAGCAACGGAGTATGGATGCACACTTCCGGTTCGATTCCGATGAATGTCTTTGATGGGAAAATATCAGACCATGGAGTATTATATCCAATGCAGACGTTCACTAAGGGAATTGACGTTGACATGGGTAAAGTCCCATTTTTTATTGAAGCCAACAACAATACTTCGACCAAACTCATAAACTATATAGCTAATTTTATTTCGCATTCTGTTTGGCACATCGACAGCGAGCAACGTTGCAGACTACACGTAGCTGCCGTTTTTGCATGCAATTTCACCAACCACATGCTGGCAAAATCGGCAGAACTACTCAAACAAATCGACCTGCCCCTGTCTGTCATGCAACCACTTGTAGACACCACCTTAGATAAAGCGTTCCTCACATCGCCCCAAAAGGGCCAGACCGGACCGGCACGCAGAGGCGACAGGTCAATAATAGCCTCACACCTATCTTTAATCGACAACGACGACACCCGACAACTTTATGAGATAATATCCGACAGCATTATTCACCAATATTTACCTACCTCCAATGAGCCGAATTGACTATGATTTAACTAAAATAAAAGGCATTGCCTTTGATGTCGACGGAGTGTTGTCTCCTTCAACAATTCCGTTACACCCATCAGGACAACCAATGCGCATGGTTAATATTAAAGACGGTTACGCATTGCAACTTGCAGTAAAACATGGCTATCATATTGCGATTATCACCGGTGCCGACTGCGAAGCAATCAAAATCAGATTTGAAGGCCTCGGAATAAACGACATATACTTGAAAGCCGCTCATAAAATACCGCTCCTACAACAATGGATGACACAGCACGGTCTAAAAGCCGACGAAGTTGCCTATGTTGGCGACGACATTCCCGATTATGAGGCTATGAAATTTGTAGGACTGCCGGTCGCGCCCGCCGATGCCGCTGAAGACATCAAGTCGATAGCCCAATACATATCACCATGCAAAGGTGGAGAAGGTGTTGGACGTGATTTGCTCGAGCAAATCATGCGTGCCAACGGAGATTGGCTTTCGAGCGACAAAGCTTTTGGATGGTAACCACAACATTCTGACTCTACCGGCAATGCAACCACTACAAAATCTATCGAAATACAACATACAATTGGCCAGTGCTTCACCTCGACGTCGCCAATTACTTGAAATGATGGGAATCCAATTTTCCACCAACACCATAGAGGGCATCGATGAAACATGCCCTGCTTCAATTCCGGCTGAAGACGTTGCCGCATACTTGTCAACAGTAAAAGCCGCCGCATATCAAGCAAACGGCCTGAGTGATAACGACCTTGTCATCACAGCAGACACCATAGTGCTATGCAACGGCAAAGTACTTGGCAAGCCTGCCGATAAAGACGAAGCTCACGACATGCTCAAATTGCTCTCAGGCAACATCCACAATGTAATCACCGGAGTCACAATCACCACAGCCCACAAACAATCGACATTTAGCGTAACCACCGAAGTCGAGTTTGCACATCTCTGTGATGAAGAAATAAATTTTTACATCGACCATTTCCGGCCATTTGACAAAGCCGGAGCTTACGGCATCCAAGAATGGATTGGTTGTATCGGCATTAAAGGGATAAGAGGTAGCTACTATAATGTGATGGGCTTGCCACTTCATCGACTTTACAACGAGCTAAAGCAATTTTAAGCCATCGCTCACTTCCAGCGTTATTGCAAATCGAGATTGAGCCGTCACAGGCACCAATGGCAACCGTCCCCCAATCATACGGCCCGACTCTGTAATTGACGTGTCGTTACAATCAACACCTTGATGCTGATATGTCACGCGATACACGCCAATCGCCCCCTCCGCAAGAATATTCTTTGCCAATTTCCAAGCGACAACACCCATAGTCATACGCAAATTGACTTCTATGCATGGTGCGATTTCACCTTCCGGCAAAGCCAACATATCGACGCCCAAATATCCTTTATATATTGTTGCGACACGATTAGTCAACACCGTTTCCAACGACGTCACCACCATCTGCAATACGCTTACATCTACCTTACGCGACAAATAACCAAGCAATAAATCATCAGAAGCAACCACATTTCCCCCATAGGCACATCCATGGTCATTAAAAAACACCGAATAGCCGACATGCTTGACATCCACCCCATCACTATAAAACAGCACAGCAAAATCGGCCTCTTTATCCAACGCCTTTTCCACCATGACAGAGCCTTGACGAGATATAGTCCCCGATATGCGACTTTCAATCAACTGAGGAGTCAATCCTTTTGTTGCAAACACACCTCGACCGCTACTCGACCATGGCGATTTGACATAAGCATCGCCAAACACGTTTATCGCCGACAAAGCCTCATCAACGCTATACGCCTCTATCGGTATCGGTGGAAACGAAAAGCCTAAATGCTCATGAAGATGCGACATGACATCTACCGTAATTCTACGATGACTCAACTCCCTTATATGCTTCACCTGCTTCACGTCGATACAACCGGCACCCAATTCCGACAACTGGCGGCGAGCATCAAGCGACCATCCCCAGGGAACGCCCTCACGTCCATTAGCTCTCATATCTGCTACGACATCCATGCCAAAGCGTTTTGACATAGTCTCAAGCCACGCGCCGGACACCTCGGGAGCATAAAAACAGTCTCTCTGCTCGGCATACCACAATGGCAACGCCGCACCATCTCGATGAAAGCGCAACACCTCGCGACCGGGATTATAGTGCTCAACACCCAACCCTAACGCAATGTCATTTTCGGGATTAAACAGATGAAATCGAGACATACCTTATTTTTTGCCACAAAATTAACACTTCCCCGATATTTATCAGTAACTTTGCAAACAAAGTTAGCGATTATCGATTGCGATGTATAGGTTAAAGAAACTTTTACCTATTCGTTTGCAAAATTTTCGCACTATCCTACGCCGATAATTATATCTCCTAAGGAGAAGGGAGGGTGTGGGACAAGACATATTAAGGCGTTTACTACGCTTTGGTTTTGACGGTTAGAAATCCTAGGAAAATTTCAAATTGTTTGTCAAAAACAAAGCAACGTAAATGCCCCTTAGGTGTGTTATATACACATCTCAAATACCATACGGCTGTTAAGACATCCATACCTTATAGCAACTATGGTATAGAGGTTGTTTTATACATATCGGCGTGGGGCTTTTGCGTTGCTCGTTTCGACAAACAGGGCAACATCCTAGGAGCCTCTAACCGTGAAGCGAGCGACAGTGCAGGGCTTCACGTCTTTTTGTGTCTTGATTTAATTACGTATTATAACCAAACCAGCGGTATTTTGTAGCCCTATACCACCTAAATATATCGGGCTATGTCTGTTGCAAAACAAGATACCTCTCAAATAAAATCTAAAGAGCGTGTTGCTGAACGTGGCGAGGTCTTTACTGCCGAG
>CAZLUB010000037.1:0-22435 GCA_964562595.1 uncultured Muribaculum sp.
TCTTTGCCAATAAAATTTATTATTAATCCGTCCAACTTTTTGGGGTCAGATCACTGACGCCGAGCCTTACTAATAAATCAATTGATAGTAATTTAGTTTCCGAGGAGCATCTTCTTGCCACCAACAATATACAAACCACGAGGCAATGAAGATTCTATTTCCGACAACGATCCTAGCGCAATACCGGTCATAGTCATCACCATATCACCATTATGCCCTTCATCATCATTAGTAATGTAGTCAATTGCAGTTGTTCCATCATCTTTAGTCAGCAACCACACCGCAAGCATTGCATATTCTGAAGCAAATGCAAATTGATGAAACCCTTTAGTCTTAACTTCACTGCCCCAACCATCAAGTAGATGTATGGGCAACATATTTCCACGATTGTGGTTATCAAAAGCATAGTCAAGTGTCGTTTGGAAAGCCTCCAAACCCGTTTCCGGACGATTATTGTCTGCATAGGGATACGCATCAACAAACGAGCGCATCAACACATTATTAAACCACGTATTAAATCCGCTTTCTGCGGTTTGATCCGTCTTAAATTCATAAGTTTCATGCTCCCGCACATATTTTGTAAATGCACTTAAAGCACCATTTGTCGATTTAGTCACATCGTTTTTAAAATTCTCCTCCCCCGTAACGCGATAAAGTTCTGCACCTCCTGCTATCATAGTTCCGGTATTGTAACTGTATAAATAACCTGAAGCATCTCCACAATCAACATGCTGGCGGTAACCTCGAGAAACAAGAATCGTATTATCAGCTCCTAACATGTCAAGATATGTTCCTGTAGAGTGCCATAACTTTGACCTCTGCCAATTATATACTTTACGTGCAAATTCAAGATATAATTCCGACCTCAAACGAGTTTCTCTCACAACCGAATTATTGATGTCTCTATAAGCGTAAACCATTTCGGCTTCCGTTCCTTCATAAATTTCAGAGAGCCAAACCAATGGCTGTATAATAGGAGCATTGCTACACGCATGCTTTGAGTTGTAACCCGGGCCCCATGTAATACCTCCGTATTCTTCTCCATTTTCATCTCTCCAACAATCCCATCCATCTAAAGAATAGTCGGCAAGATATGTGGCCAAATCAAGATACTCAGCATTGTCAGTCACACGATATGCTCTAATAAGCTCTCGTGAAAGCCACATTTGGTCATCATACACATTAAGAATTCCGGTAACATTGGCTTCTCCACGGTTGCCGGCACGAGGCACTGCATACGGGCTCCACTCCTTATTACTCGTCGCATAAGACGACAGGCGGAATGTGCCACGATAATACTCCAAGTTGTCTATTAACTTCACCAAATTGTCTCTGTAATAGACAAAATTATTATTATACAACTCAGGATTTTCATCTTTAATTTCGATAAGCGCTTCAAGCAATGAGCAGTGAGCTTCAATGGCTGCCGTATAAGGCCAAACATCTGATGGCCCACTCACCGCTCCTGTCATGGTGTCATACACATCAACCATATACATGTTGGTATCACTGCCCTTTATGGTCTTTTCCCAAGTAGCATCAACTATAGCCATGGCTCGCTTGATGTTTTTATTTGCGAGTGCCAACTCATCACTATTTATAGCATGGGTGCCTAATGAGGCACCCATGACTAGAGCAATCATAACGATTGTTTTCTTCATATTAAAACGAAGTATTAAAACTTGGTTAGAATATAATTTGATCTTCTTCCGGCATCTGAGTATTGAGCTTACGCTCCATCGACATTGTACCGTTAACATTATAGGTTATTTCTGACCCCGGAGCAGTTGAATAATCTGTAAACGTGTAATCAACATCATTTACGATAACTGTACGGCGCATAATATAGCTCTGCACTTCATCATCTTGCTCAATGATAGTGAATGCAGCCACCTTATTTTGCACAAAATTCATACGCTCATTATCAGTATAGAATGTCACAGTACCTCGTGTTCCACCTTGTTCGTATGGCTCAAAACGGGCATATACCTTATATTCTTTACGCAACAGACTGTTTTCATTAAAAGTTCCTGCATAAAAGAATACAGTGTTTTCATCAACCACATAAGTTTGTACAGCTGTCATTGCACCCGGTTCGTTATCTGTCACACCACCCGACACGATGTAGAACTTAACATTTGTAGCCTGATACTCGCCGGAATAGGTAGTATAAGGAAGTACGCGCAACATTGCTGTTGCATAGTTCTTACGAGGATTACGCTCATAACCATACTCAGGTTTTTCAACCACAGTCAAAGGCAATACATAACGGTCGGTAAGATCTATACCTCTAAAATCAAATTGTATATTCAACAAGCCAATGTCCTGCCCTTTAGGTATCTTAATAGTCTCAGGATAGCTAGCATAGTCTGACATATCAATATAATACAATTCAGAACGAGTGCTAAAACGCTCCACATTGAGAATATCGAGAGTATCAGAATGAGCTACATGCACAGTTAAATCTCTTGAATTGTGAGTAGAACCACTTACAATTACAGGCAGATCGTAACTTGACAAGCCTTCTTCTCCATATTTTGCTTGTCCTTCTGCATCTACTCGAGTGAAAGGCACATATACTGTAGTTACACCCACGCTACTTCCTTCTGTATCAAGAGGTGCTTTAAAGCTGACGTATTGTTCATATTGCTCATCAGTCCATTCATCGTTGCACGATGTTGCCATCATTGCACCCGCAACTCCAACAGTGCAGAGCAGAAATATTTTATTAAAACGAAATATCTTCATTTCTTTTTAAATTTAAAGTTAAGATTAATCGTAATACTTCCAACCCGGATTTTGTACAAGGCTACTATTGCGCTTCAGCTCAGTAGTTGGAATTGGCCAGAAGTACATTTTATCAGAGAATACTGTGGGAAGATTGTAAATAGGAACGATTCTTTGGAAATCATCTTTCTGACTTGAAGTCATCATTACATTACATCCATAGATAGGTTTAGCTTCTTCAATAGCAGCATCCATCCAACGGCGCAAATCATAGTAACGCTTACCTTCTCCGAGGAATTCAATCATACGTTCACGTTTGATCTTTTCACGGAGTACATCAGCACTACCATATTCTGCAACGGTGTAGTCAGGAAGACCGGCACGACAACGTACAGGACGAATGCCTCGCTTCATTTCACTTACATCACGGCTTATAGTATAAGTCTTTGAGCCATCCCAAGATGCTACTGAATAGCTGCCGGTCAATTCATTAAGAGCTTCTGCATACATCAAGAGAATATCGGCATAACGAATCGCAGGTTCCCATTTATGCACTATATGAGCATAGTCATTTCCATCTCGGATTGTACGGTAATCGGTCGGATGAACCCATTTCTTACAACCAATACCGGTGCGCAAATGATATGAGTTGTTGGAGTAACCATCGTTATAGGTTGTTGTTCCACCTCCAGAACTTGAGGATGTGGTTGTTCCTCGCCAATAGAAGATCTGCATATATTTATTGCTCTTCTCGGGATTAGCATTCCACCAATATGAGCCGTTAAATGCGACACAAGCATAAAAACGGGGCTCACGCTCGGCATATTGCATCGACACACCACTTCCGAGCGGAGGATAATTGTTATAAGCAAATTCACCACGGCTGGTAGTCCAACCCTGACGACGTTCTGAGCCATCACCACCATTTATTTCGCTATCCTTACCCGGACAATCTGTTCCATCATTCATATAGTAAGCATCGACCATCTTCTGGGTCAATCCATGCGAATTAAATCCAAATAAGGAGTTAGGCATCTGGTGAGTAACAAACCCATCTACATTATCATGCCAGCTACCAGCGGCATTATAACCACGTGAGAAAATGATTTCAGGGTTATCAAGACCAGCTGCACCATTGAAAAAATCACGATATGACAAATACGGGTCAATATCAGCCCAACCTTCAGGCCAATTCTTTTCAGAAAAATCGCCATCTGCCGGAGGTGTTATTGTCTTAGGATAACCGGTTGTCTTGTTGTCGGTGGTCTGTACTCCAACATGATAAAGTTCATATTGCGATTCACATTCCATAACGTCGCGACACGCTGCAGCTGCACGAGCCCATTTTGACTCATCATATGTGAGTGACAGCAAAGGATTACCATCCTTATTCACAAATGACTTAGCAAACGCATCACTAACGCCACTTGGATGAGTTCCATTGGCAAGCTGCCCATTAGCAAGCGGACTTGCGGCATAAATATATGCCAACGCACGTGTAGCAAGAGCCGCTCCCTTTGTTGGACGAATAATCGACTCTACATCCGTGTTGCCTAAAAAACGGCTCCACGACTGCAATTCCTTGGCTGCTTGCATCATTTCATCTGCAATAAACTGAGCGCACTCTTCAAAGGTGCTACGAGGAGTCGCCAGTTCACTATAAGAAAGTGTATAGTCTGCCCCCTCATCAGGCATAATGGGAATCGGGCCATATTTACGCAACAACAACCAATAATAATATGCACGCACGAAACGAGCTTGTCCCTTCATATCGGTACGCTCCTCTTCCGTCAGTTTTTCATTGAGATCAATGTTGTGTATAAATATTGATGCCTGATATATGCCTTTATATGCATTTGACCATGCTCCTGAACCGAAATTTTCATCATAGTCTCCTTGCTTGAATGCATTATATGACTCCATATATGGAAATCCGTCGCCAAGATTGGCGTCTCGGTCGCCGAAGTACATATCATCGGCAAAACATTGCATATATGCTCCACCCTTGGTGCGACAGTCAGCCAAATCACCTTTTAAGAATGAGAATGCCTGCGACAGCCAACCATTTGTTTGGTTGATATCGGTAAACACCGACTCGATCGTACGGCGATCGTCGAAATACTTGTCGGCATCAAGTGTATCTTCACAAGACACCAGCGTGCTTGCACATCCGACAGCGGCCAAAATCGATATTACTAAATATTTTTTCATAATTTATTGTCATTAAATATTCACTTGTAGACCCAAAGTGATTGTTTTTGAAAGAGGATAAGATTCACCATTAGAGCTACCCATTTCCGGATCCCAGAGTTTGAAGTCTGACCACGTCAAGAGGTTGGTTCCCTGCAGATAAAAACGAATCTCATTAAATCCGATTTTTTCCATCCAATTTTTTGGCAGACGATAACCGACTTCAAAGTTTTTCAAACGTAAGTAGCTTACGTCACGCATCCAATAAGATGAAGCTCGATAGTTGTTGTGTGATGCATTACCCTCAAGATGCACCAATCGCGGATAAGATGCATTGGGATTTTCATTGGCAGGAATGCCAAGTTGCGCAGCAGTTTCACTATCAACCCATCGGTCTTCAACCAAGTCAGAGAAGATCTGGCCATATCGGTCTTGACTGAATGCCCATGCCGATTTACCATTAATCAAAACCGATGATTTGCCGGCTCCTTGGAAATGGACATTAAAGTCAAACCCATTCCAAAGTACTGATACCCCGAGACCATAAATCAAATTGGGGGTACTTGTTGCGCCTATAGCAACAATGTCACCATCGTCAACAACGCCATCACCATTTACGTCCTTGTATTTGATATCACCGGGCTGTACGTCTCCAAACATTTGCTTAGGATGATTGCGTATATCTTCATAATCTGCAAATAAGCCTTCTGCTATAAGACCTCTCACCTGACCAACGCGATAACCAGTTTGATATTGATAAGGATATACATTATTTTCTATATCATAATCTATGATGGTATTTTTACTATATGTCATGTTTCCTCTAACTGTAAGCTGCACATCTCCAAAACGATTTTCATAAGAGAAATGCCCATCTATACCTTCCGACTTTACAGCTCCAACGTTGGCCCATGGATTTGATTCAAGACCCATAGAACTCGGCAGATAGTTACGCTGCATGTAAATTCCTGTACGTTTTTCGTGGAAATAGTCGACTGTCAACGACAAACTGTTATTAAACAATACCATGTCGAGACCTAAGTCTTTCTTGGTTGCAACTTCCCATGTAACATTGGTAGATGCCAATGCAGAATAGTGAAGACCTTGCGTATACTGACCTCTCGTTGGAGTACCAAGAGTACCAAAATTATACACTCCATCACCGGTATAATCAATGGTGTAGAGATATGGGAAACGTACACCTCCCATGTTGTCGTTACCAACTTCACCATAGGAGAAACGTACTTTAAATTGATTTACAAACTTCAGCGGTTGCATGAATTTTTCACGAGCGAGGTTCCACGCAGCAGACCATGCAGGGAAAAAACCAAAACGATGACCATCAGCAAAGTTTTCAGAGCCATTGTAACCAAAGTTCCAATCGATAAAATAACGATAGTCATAGTTATAAGTCAACTGACCTGCTAAAGCCATATTTTTACGTGCAATAGAGTTTTTAATATCACTTCCTATGTTTTGAGTCTGAATATTTGAGTCATAAGTATACTTCAAGTTTGCACCTACATTATGTTTCCCAAAATCTCTACCATAGCTTAGCAATAAATCAAGGAATGTACGGCGAGAGCCTTCATTTCCTGATGTTTGATACATGTCTACCTTATCTTTGATTTTATCAAAAATAATTTCACCGGTTTCCTTGTCGCGTCCATTGGCATACCAACGATCGGGCTGTTGGATGTGATTGATATAATTGTAATTATATGTATCATAACCAAAACGACCGGTGAATTTCAACCCGGGTGTAATAAACTTCAAATCTTGCTCAAGCGACACATTATTTTGAAGGTTATTGTTCCATTCTTGCTTGTAACCGGTTTGTGTCGTCATAACCCATGGGTTTGTACGGAGATCATCACGGTTCATATTGATCATAGGTACATAGCCGTTGCTGTATAATACAGGGGTCAAAATAGCATTATAACCAAACAACGAGTTCCATGTATCAGTATCACCCATACCAGGTGCATTTCTCAACGAGAGGTCTCCGGATGTACCGATTTTAAGCAATGTTGTTGGAGAGACATCGATATCAAGGTTCACACGATAGTTCCAACGTCTATAATTGGCATTTGTGTTATACTTTTCTCGTAAAGTTGAATCGGTCTTATACATACCTTCGTCTTCAACATATGAGATTGATGCATAATAACGAGCAGCATTACCACCACCGCTGATATTGACATTTGCACGATAGCTCATAGCTCCATCTTTCAGAATAAGGTCTTTCCAATCAACATTGGGATATAAATCCGGGTCAAGACCGGTTGCAAAAAGTTCAAGCTCTGTAGGAGTAAAATATGTTCCCTTATTACGAGTGATATTTGCCTCATTAAGCAAAGACGCATAAGTCAAACCATCTACAAACTCCGGTGTGATTGTTCGAGTATTGTAAGATGTTTCAAACTTTGCATTTACATTTATATCACCTGCTCTACCATGCTTTGTAGTAATAAGGACTACTCCATTTGCACCTTTAGAACCGTAGATTGCCGTAGCCGATGCATCTTTCAACACAGTAAATGTTTCAATATCTTCGATGTTGAGGTCGTCGATATTGTCACGTTCAAAACCGTCGACAAGGATATAAGCCGATGAACCTGCTCCAAAAGTTGAAATACCTCGGATCCAGAACTCCGACTTGTTCTTACCGGGCTGACCAGATGTCTGCATAGCTATTACACCGGGCACATTACCTGCCAATGCATTTGAAAGATTGGATGTACTGAAATGTTTCAAGTCGTCAACATTCACATTAGTCACAGCACCGGTCACCGTAATTTTCTTTCGAGCACCCATACCCGTTACCACCACTTCGTCAAGAGCATTTTTACCTTCAACAAGACGAACTTCCACTCTGTCACCGGCAATTTTAGAAATGCTGACATCCTGCGTTTCCATGCCGATATAAGACACACTCAATGTCTTAGCATTATCGGGAACGTTAATAGTAAACTCACCATCTATATTGGTAGCCACCCCGACTTTTGTTCCTTTTGCTATAACTGACGCTCCGATAAGAGGCTCGTCATTGGATGCGTCAAGGACGACACCCGTGATTGTTCTTGCCATGGCCATCACTGAGGTCATCGACAAGGCAACCAATAGCATTATAAATCGCTGTTTCATTCGATTTTTATGGTATTGTGAAACTTAATGTTTCTGATTAATACATTATTTATTTATTAGCCTTGAGTCGATTACTCAACGTCTTCTATTTCAACTTCGCCTTCGCCATCTTCAGGCAAAACGATCTGCTGGTCTTCACTTTCCTGACCGATTGTACGTACACGACGATTATTGTGGTCAAGAACGTATAGCATATCTTTGCTTTCGTCGTATGCGATACCGGTCACATCGCGGAAACGTGCGGCCTGACGCAAGTCTCCATCTTCCGTTCCCCAAATGTTACCGTTGGTCGACGGAGCACGCCCTGCGTATGTACGAACCAACCCATCAGGCGTAATATAACGGACACAGAAGTTCAAACAGTCGGCAAAATAATAGTCGTATACGTCTTCGCGTCCTTCAGCTACATATTCGGGATTTTTTACAAATACTCCTTGATAAGGACGATGAACACGAGCATTGGTTCCTACTGCATCAACCCAGTTGCCTTCACCATTTGAGCCTACAACGACGTACGGAGTTGTAAATTCTTTTTTCGTTTCGTTATAGTCTGTACGCAAGATGTAATTGCGGTTAATTACAGTAAGATAAGCATATTTACCTGAGGGGTGAATTGTTGTTTGGAACTCATACGATGGGTCTTGAATCTTGAACAATTCAGTAAAAGCTCCATCTTCAAAATATCCCGTCCATTCTGCAGGTGTTTCACCATTCTCATCAGGCACTGTATTAATAGCAGTAAAATAATCTTCAAGTTCCATACGGAACAACTGACCGTTTTCGTAGCTGTTAAAATAAACTTCGCCATTTACTGGGTGGACAGCCACTCCATTACATTGCTTGTAAGAAACCAGTCTCTGGCATGACGAGCGATCACTAAATGTACCGTCGCTATTGCGAGATACAATCCATACGCTGGTCGAGCGCGTACCATTATCATCGCGGTCTGTCGATACAAGCATATATTTTCCGTCTAGCGAGAAATCAATGTTACGAAGACGCTTGTTTTCAAACTTATTTGCAGATATTAATCTAGTACTTTCTCGTGCATCTAGATCAAGTTGCGCAATAAATCCTTCAGAACGGTCATATGTTATATAGAGACGATTGGGATATAGTGGGTCAAATGCCATACAACCTTCTGCGTTAAATCCGCTACAAGTACTGAATGGTCCCCACTGCTCACCTTGTGAGTCGTTCTCATTTTGATAACCGCATAGAGTACCAACAACAGTTTTACGTTCATAGTTGAAGGTCTTGTCAGCCTTTGCTGTATAAAGGTTGCCTGACTCATCGGTGATTTCGAGCTCAACTTCACCGGAGAATGCTCCTGATGGAACAAATGCGTATAGTTTGTCTGACTTAACATTTACAAGCACAGCATCTTTTCCACCGATTTTCAAGTTTACAATTTCTTTGTCGGAACCAAAGTTCTGACCGGTTACAATAATTTGATCTTGATAGCCTCCACTTTCCGGAGTAAAACCGGTGATAACTACCGGCTTGGTTGGATCAAAAGCAATTCGGGTAGCAGGGTCTTCAACGACGACCTGTTCTTCATCGTCGCAAGAAGCCACACAACCGAACAGCATAGCAAGGAATATCCCTTTCAGACATATTCCAAACTTGTGTTTTAAAGTCTGTAATTTCATAAAAATAAGTTTTTATGGTTAAGGTATTATTTATTGCTTTGATTGTTAAGTTTGTCAACAAACACACGCATCCAATGACCACCGATTACCGAACGAGCCATAAACCCTGTCTTACGACCGGTCACTGTGTCATACCAGTCACTGATAGGCACGCGAGTTTCTGTTTCGTTGATATAATCATAGAGCGGATCTACAAACTTCAAGAATGTAGCTTGGTCATCAGCCATACCTGCCGACCACATAATCCAGTCACTCTTTGTATAGTCCTTGCGAGAGTCAAGTGGCAGACCGTATTGATTTTGTTTCTTCAAATAATAGTTAACTTCAGTCTGCATAGCATTATTGGGGAATATATTGATATTCCACAATTTATCCCAAATCATATTATATTTTTGACTCCATGTATTTTTGCGGTCAAATGCAAGACGATAGTGCAAATCTTTACCTTTTCCTTCACGCGCGGTTTCTTCCCATTTCATTGCCATACCTTTGGCACGACTCATATATGTATTATATGTATCGGTATCGCCTTTAAGCGCTGCAAGTTCTGCAAATCCTGCTACACCCATGATTGCCTTTATTGATAGGTTGGCATTATGAGCCCAGTGACCGGCAAAGTCATCAGTACATAACTGATTAGCCGGGTCTTGTCCATTTTCCGAAAGATAATCAGCCCATGTTTTCAAAATATTCCAATATGGCAAAGCATAGTTGGCATTACCATCGAGTTTACAACACATGGCAATCAACGTCAACATGTTGCCGGCTTCTTCGAGAGGCATGTCACCGCCATAAACCTGACCATTTGCAATAGGATATGTACCAAGGTCATGAGCCGCGAATGGTTTTGTCCACCGGCCTGAACGACTATACTCAAGAATTGAAGTCATCATAGCCTTTTGAAGTTCCGGATTATAGACTAGGAACAATGGAGATTCTGGATAGGTCAAATCGACAGTGTTTACACATCCGTTTGAGTCATTTTCTTTAGAGAAGAAAAGCAAGTTGCCTTCATCGTCTTTAAACAGCTTGTGAGCAGCGATAACATGACGATAAGAACCTGAAAGTATTTCAGCATACTTCACACCACCCGACTTAAATCCATCGTCATAGATCATCTTATCAAATGCCTTACAACGATTCATAATCGAGCTGTATGAGCTATTTAAGGTGTTAAACATGTCAAAGATGCTTACTTCGCCGTCATGTGCCCAATATGCTTTATAACGTTTGTAGAAATATTCTATGTCATATATCTCATCATATCCGATAAGTGTATAGCTGGCTGCCTTGACTGTCTTGCCAAAGTCGTGCATATATGCCAATATCGGACGCTCAACAGCCTTCATGGCTACAATCTCAGTTTCGCTCTTTGGCAACTTACCTTGTGTCAAGAACGCTCCCTTAATGTCTTTATCCATTCCAAGACATACTTCACCATTTATTGCAGGCATATAAAGATAGCCCCAGTCAATACAGATGTGGTCGCCTTTCTTTGCCAAAATAGGTTGTTCAACAGTACCGGTCTTAACATATTTCAATCCATTATGCTCTACCAACGATGAACGTGTTGGCTGACTGCTCTTATTAACAGAAATCAAAGGAGATGCTGTAAGCATCAATTGCACATCATGCTCTTTACCATCAATAGAGCGCACTTGGTATGATATATAGTTGATAGGAGATGACAATAAATCATAATTGTCAATAAGCATAGGCGCTGTAAACACGACATCTAACTCTACCGGTCCGCACTCAAATGTGTAATAGGTTGATGTTGCCATCACATCCACACTTTTTTGTTTAGCATTAACCGTGCTACCTTCATCTATACTCACATTGCGATATAAACCAAAGTCAGTGTATGCACCACCTGTCGTGTTGTGACAATGAACAGCAATCACATTTTTACCAGGATGCAAAAGTTTCTTCAAGTCGTCGGTCAATTGCAGTTTCACACCTTCACGCCATGTTTCTCCGGTGCTTACCACCTCTTTGCCGTTGATATAAATATATGTAACATCATCATGTGAATAGACCATAAACAAGTCTCCCTCGAGGTCTTTCTCAGTCAAGTCAAAAGCACGACGAACATATAAGTCACTATGTTGTTGGTTCCAATGAGTACGAACATAGCTAAGCTCAGGAGAGCCGAAAGCAGCTTCAGCACGACGCCATTCAGCATCATTAAACTCGGGCTTTTCCCATCCCTTTCCTGGTTTTTGACGAGTGATAGCTCCCACCCACGGGCCTTCGTCAGCCATTGGGAGAATCGTCTCAAGCACAGTGTTCTTTACTCCCAAGAAACGATAATTTTTACCATCTACTTTAACAAGCCCTTCCAATGGCTTCTCATCATTGGTCCAATGACGAGTTGTGCCTTCATTCAAGGTGTCATAAGGTGACCAAATCGAAAAATAAGGGTCAGAAACTACCAATGGGACTGACGGCAGACGAAGGTCAGTCGCCTTGTAAGGTTGGAACAAGTCAGCAGTCTGCGCATTCAAAGAAAAGGTTGCACAAAAAACTGCGACATATTTCAAAATTTTTTTCATTGTATATGTTTTAGTTTTTCAAAAAAAAATTATTGTTTTCAAGGTTAAACTTTTTCACGGTTACAGATGTTATATAGGAGAGGTCGAGCCACATCTGTAGTTTTCGCTGTAAAGTAACCCAAAAAACAACAGATGCATTCATAATAACTATTCAAATATATGCAAAAATCTGTTCACACTCTCTGAAAATTGCCATTTTATAGCCAAAATCGACTAAAAGGGCACTTGTGCGAACACATTTTTATATAAGCTTTTGGTACGCATTGAAAGCAATTTTGTATTTTTGCATTATAATCAATTTGGCCTAATTAATGAAGTTTTTTTATCTGACATATATATTTGTACTTCTAGTGACCTTAGGATGTACCGAAAAACATCACAACTACAACTCCTCTATACCAATATTGGATGAAGGCGCATATCCCTATGTAATATACCATGATGACACATACTATTTCACCATGCAAAGCACTATGGCTGATACTATCGAACTTCATGCGGTAAAAGAGTTGCAACACCTAACCAATAATACAGGCAAAATCATTTGGACATCAACCCAATGCGGTATGTATCATATTTGGTCGCCCGAACTACACCGCATAAACAACTCATGGTATATATACTTCGAATTAGACAATGGCAATACAGATAATCACCAACTTTATGTACTTGAGAACCCATCAAACGACCCCATGGAAGGAGAATGGACCTTACACGGGCCAATAATAACCGATTTGGATTGTAATTTTGGCATACACCCAACATCGGTAATCGTAGGCAGTCGCCAATATATTTTATGGTCGGGGTGGCAGAAACAACGCACTGAGACCGAGACTCAATGCATATTTATTGCCGAGATGGAAAATCCATGGACTTTAAAGTCTGAACGCGTACTCATATCCAAGCCTGAACTCGAATGGGAACGGCAATGGATTAATCCCGATGGTTCTCGTTCGGCCTACCCTATTTTTGTTAACGAGAACCCTCAAGCATATGTTTCACCTAACGAAAAGAATATTATTGTAACATACTCTGCAAGTGGCATTTGGACCGCATTTAATTCTCTTGGTATGCTTTATGCTCCGATTGGTAGTGATTTGCTAGACCCAAAGTCCTGGACAAAGTCAACGGAACCCTTATTTGTCAACAAACTTAATAACGATATATTTGGAACTTCGAATATCTCAATAGTCACCACTGACAAACCCGACAATACTTATATGCTTTTTCAAGCTAAGCGTTATGAGCATGAATATATAGTCAGTGGTATACGCATGAAACAAATCAAATGGAATGCAGACGAGCTTCCTATCTTTGGACAGCCTTAACAAATTGGAATTACTTGCCTTTAGAAGAAGCGTAATCTCTGGGCAAAACGCCAAATTTATCTTTGAAACATTTCGCAAAATAGGATGACGACGTAAATCCGGTCATCAATGCGACCTCTGTTGCTCTGCCACCTTCACGCAATAATTGTGCAGAATAGTCAAGACGGTAATTTTTTAAATAATCAACCGGAGTCATGCCTGTGATGCTTTTTATTTTACGATAAAAACTCGAACGACTCATATTAAGACTCTCGGCCAAGACGTCTATAGAAAACTCTTCATCACTGATATTTTCCAATATCAGTTTATTCATATTATTAAGGAAATCAACCTCTTGACGATTATAATTAGAACTATCCTTAATTGTCTTCTCAATACTTTGCCCGGAACTAAAACGCTCACACATAAGCTGTCGAGTATGCATCAAATTGCCTATTTGTAAATAGAGTTGCTTTATAGTAAATGGTTTTTCCAAATACACATCTGCCCCAACTTCAAGCCCTTCAACCATTGCATCTTTGCCGTTTTTTGCAGTAAGGATAATAAATGGAATATGTGAAAAATTCACATCCCCTTTAACTCTCCGACACAACTCAACACCATTCATCCTCGGCATCATCACATCACTTACTATAACATCTACATCGGCATCCTTTAAACATATAAGTGCATCAACTCCATCCCTGGCTGTTATCACTCTATTCGACCGTCCTAATGCGTCCGCAACCATTCCAAGCAGTTCTTCATTATCATCCACAACCAATATTGAGAACCCATTTGGTAAGTCTTCCGATTTTAAATTTTGGTCAGCTAACTCATCAGCACCGGTTTGTTCGATAAATTCAACATCTGATTTTATCATAGGCAGAGTCAGGGAGAATACTGTTCCACCTCCCTCATTGTCACTGATCGAAATAACCCCACCATGTGCATCTGCAATCAATTTGGCATAAGCCAAACCGAGTCCAGTACCCAACGATGCAGCAACATTATCATTACCAATCTGATAATATGTATCAAAAATGCGTTCTCTTTCTTCAATTGCAATTCCCGGGCCATCATCTGATACGGCAATAACAATCCGGTCTTCTGCATTCTTTACATTTAACGCAATATCCACCCTATTTCTTGAATATTTCATAGCATTGCCTATCAGATTCATCAACACACGACTTATCTTTTCCGTATCAAAAGCAGCATGCACTTCACCCTCGGGCATAGTCAACCGCACTTCCTTTCCTTTGACCGCCATCGGCTGTTGAAAACGATGATATATACCTGTTAGTAGTTGTCGCACATCACAACGCCCAATATTCAACCTTATCTCACTATTATTTTCCACTTTTCGAAAATCAAGCAACTGATTGGTTACCTCAAGCAGATAATCGAGGTTTCGTTGCATCGCTTTGATGTTTTTATCCTCAATGCTACCCGTTAGCACATTTCGGGTCGACAATTCTTCAGTCAATTGTTCAAGCGGAATGCTTATCAGCGTCAGTGGAGTGCGTATTTCATGAACCAAATCAACAAAAAAGCGTGTTTTTGCTTCAAATACTTCTCTTTCTTGTTGCATACGCATTTCATTAATACGTGTTTCATAATGCCGGCGAATCTTGCGCTTTACCCCCCAATAAATACAATATCCTATCCCAACTGCTAATAACAGATATCCGATATAAGCTAATGAACTTCTATACCATGGCGGTAACACTTCGATTAACAAACGCTTGGATTCAGAATCGTTGACCGTACTGGGACGAAGTAAAAACTCATAAGTTCCAGGGTTCAAATCGGCATATGTCACATCTGGTACACTTACACCTTTTATCCAACCTTTGTCAACACCTTTAAGCATATAATCATAACGCACCATAGGCATGTCACCAAAACGCGATGCTGCAAATCGCAAAGTGAAAGCATTGTTACGATAAGGCAATGTTATTTTTTCTTTGGTATATAACAGTATATCAAGGTTGTTTCTAACTAGTTCATCCGTGTCATCCTCAAGATACGGGAAATTTATTGTAACAGGATATACATCTACCAAATCATCATTGGTGTTAAGTGTTTTCGGTTCAAAATATACTAATCCATTATTACAACCTATTAAAATGTTGCCACCTTTTTCTCTACACGATGTACGGGCTTCGGTCAATATACCGGAAGTATAACTAAACGTATAGTAATGAGTATTTAGTTGAACATCTATCTGTACAAGACCATCAGCAAGTCCAACCCACAAATTTCCTTCGGCATCTTCTTCCATAAAAATTACATTGCGATTGCGCAACATAGGAATTTCAAGTGAAACAAAATCGTTAGACTCCTCATCATAGTAAAACACTCCTCTATTTTGCGTTGCTACCCAAAACATCCCATTATTTCCAAGTAACATTATTGCTATATGTGCATTTCCTATAGTTTTACTTTCGAATATATTAAATTTGCTTCCGGCACTCTGTCTAACCAATAGACCATTATTTTCTGTCGATGTCCACAATCGCCCCTTACTATCCTCACACATTGTCACAAACTGTATTTGTTGACCAATTTCAGCAAGAGTCCTAAAGTCTTCAGTACTGCGATTAAATTTACACAACCCCCAACTTGTAAGCACAAACAACTCTTCTTCACTATCGCAATACACTTCATGAATTTCATTGCTAATCACCGTATATGGACGCCTTTCATCATATTTGAAGTTACGTACAGTGCCGTCATCTAAGTCACATCTAAATAAACCGTTGTGACGTGTGCCCACCCACAAATATTTATCATCAACAGCCACCGACGTTATTGCAATACCGCTTAACAACTTATTATCAACAACTTGAGATTGGTTACTCCCTTTACAACAATAAAGGCCTAAATCTGTACCGATCCAAACTTCATCTCGTGACGCCACGTGACAAAGTGCATTTACATAGTTATACTCGAGATTATCTGATTTTAATGCAACAAAACGAAATGGAGACTCTTGCGTCAACATAAAGCTAACGCCACTTGACTGAGACGATATAATTACACTACCATCACTATCATTACACAGACTGTTTACTTTATCTATACTTCCATTCTCTGTTGATGACAACTGCAATATTTCACCACTTAATGTATCATACTGCCACAATCCGTTGTCTGTGCCTAATAATATCACTCCATTGTCTTGAGCGAGCAGAGTATTAATCACATTAGAGAATAATTTGTCTCCTCGTCTTTCTACCAAACGCGTGTTTAAATCAAAGCGATATAGCGAACTCCCCGATGAAAACCAAATATCATTACCTATGGTCACCATACAGATTCGATTCTTTTCGGTAACATATTCGGGTAGTCGCGAACTTCTCACATAACGACCGTCAGGCATATAAGCTTGTATATTTCCATCAAGAGTCACCAAATAGATCAACCCATCGCTCCCTATTGCAATGTCGGAGTAAAACGACCCATAACGGCTGTTTTGTTCAAGTACTGCCCTCGTACTATCATATATAAAAAATCCTTGTCCATGTGTACATATCCAAATTAAGCCTTCTCCGACATCAATTATTTTTTGCACACGTGAACTCACAGGAACTCCATACTGCGTCACATAAGGAAAACGTTTTACGACATTATTAGCTCGGTCAAACTCATATAAACCTAAAGAACCTCCAAACCAAATATTATCACCATACTCATAAAGTACATTAATATTATCATTTTCTGTAATACGCAACAACCCTGACGTATTTCTGTATACCGGCTGACCATTGCCATCAAAACATCTCAACCCTGTAGCCGTACCTACCCACAAGAAACCATATTTATCACGCAATACACATTGATTACCATTTCCTCGCGATATATCAGTTTTAATAAACTCTCGTGACATATCTTTTGATTGCGCCAACACAATGTCACTGAGCACTATCGACAACAAAAGGATAATATATATAATTAAATTACGCTGCATCATAAATTCATGGTCAATACTTATAAAGCAAATATACAAAAAATTTCAATACTATCTTACAATCAGCATGTATATTTGGCCCACATAACATAATTAGCAAAAACAAGACCCGAGGTGACAATCACTGCCACCTCGGGTCACTATATAATCTATATTTACCTATTAGTTACTTAACGATAAATTTCTTTCCGTTTTGGATATAGATTCCGGGCATAGTTGCATTTTTAACTTCAATACCTTGAATGTTAAAGATACGATTATCGCCCTTAACAGCATCACTACTATCTACGATTGATTCGATGCCGGTTACACCATTAAGATGATTCTTAACTTCTTCTACAGTTGTATTAGCACCATAGTAAGTAAGGCGGAAATTATCTGCTACAACCCAGTCTTCTTCTTCACCCTTAAAATCCTTAGCAACACCTAAAGGCAAGTCATTTCCGGCTGCTACTTCTATAACGGTGTATACTTTATAAAGGCCACTCTTGAAGAAGTTGGTTGATTGAACAATTCCATCAGGATATTGATAAGTTACAGAGCCATCTTCAGTCACAGCATTATTACCTTCACCGGGTGCCTGCATGCTTTCCTCGGTAATATTTGGCAAATATACGTCATAAATAGGATCTCCGGCATATAAGTAAGCATTCTGAACGAAATCGGCATTGGCTTGAGCCGCATGATTGCCATTGCGATAGAAACCTTGAACTGATGCTACATAAACACCACCAGGTAAACCGACAACCATTTGATTTATATCACAGCTTTCAGTATTCCATGATTCTACAGCAAAATCATAATGATTTGCACCATAATCCCACACTGCAGCGTCTGTCAAACTCCAAACCACATTGGCATTTTCACGCTGGTTGAAGTTAGGACTTAAAATATAGATTGTTGCATCTGCGGGGTTTTCAAGAGAAGCTTCTGCGAGTAATGCTTCACGCTCAGCCTTAGTAACAAGCTTCCATTGTGCATTCAAATCATCAGCTTGGAGGTCACGACATTCTGTACCTACTGTAGTCTCGTCGGCATTTCCTGCATCTACACTTGCATAAGGATTCCATGCCATGTGAACATCCATATAGTCAGCTTGGATGATGTTATATACATTTTCCTTACCTTCTACAGGTATAAAGCCAAAGTCGTCAATTCGTGGAGCATCCATGTAACCACGATAATTGAGATAGTGATTTTCTCCGTTCCAAAGGTTTGTTTCAATATAGAAAGATCCTGCCGACCCATCAGCACATCCTTCACCTACTTCAAGAGTGATTTCAATTCCTGGGAAACCGAGAGCGGCATGAGCACCCCAGTCGGCACCACCACAGAGGAACTGCTTTTGTCCTACATTATAGAGGTAGTATTTACCTTCAGCAACAGGTTGACCCGGGAATATATCTTCTTGTTTGTCAGCGGCATTGCGACGACGTGCATAACGAAGTTCCTTCAGAGCATTAGCATAATCATCGCGAGAAACTGCATTATTAAACAATTCATCGGCCTTAGTTGCTTCTACGCCTTCAGCGTCTGTAAGTTTTTTGGTTTCGTTATAATTCCAAATTTCATTTGCCGATTGAGATACAGCAGATACAGCAGTTTGCAACTTAAAGATAGCCAAACGTATTTCTGTTGCATTGTTGCTCTCAAGTGCCGGCTTAACTTCATCAATAACTTTAGTGAGACCCGGGGTAGCTTGCAAACCCTCTGCCTCAGTAATCAAAGCTGAAAGACGGCCCTTAATATCAGTAAAATCAGCACCAGATGTCTCAGCGCTAACATATTGTAATTGGAAATTGTCATATATCAACCAGTCACGGTGGTCGGCATCACGCTTGCTTACGCCGATGGTAAGAGTTCCATCAGTAACAACGGCTTCAATCCATTCGTTGGTATATGCACCTGCGGCAAATACATTTGATGCATTATCCATATTATTGGGAACCCATTTTCCGGCAGGTTCTACAAAGAATGTATAGTTATCGGGAACTTCAGCGTCTGGAGCACCATTTGCAATAGACATGATTGTTCCGGTTGCAGTGCCGGCAAAGTATTCTGCGCGGAGTATTTCTGTACCGTCAGCCATACGCTGTTGGCAATCGATACTTTCAACTTCTGTATCACGATACCATGCTTGAAGTGTAAAGCGATATGTTCCGTTTGGAATACCGGTCAATGTCACATAATGAGCATAGTTGGTAACTCGATGCCAACATTCATGTACCGAATTAAAATCACGACCACCAATACCCAATCCGGAGCCATCGGTGGTTGCTTGTTTTGTCCAAAGCTCTTCACGAGAGTCATTGCGTCCAAGATCTTGCCAAGGAATCAACCATGAAGCATCAACCGGACCATTTGCTACAGCTGCTTGCATCTTTTCGATACGTTCTTCACGAGTCACAAGTTGCCAAGTAGTTGCAGTAGGAACATCAGATAGTATTTCACCTGACTCTCCAATCAAGTATTCTTCTCCCACACCTTCTCCGACAAGCGCAACAATGTTATATGCATTGCTTACACCATCAACGGTCACAGGCTCAAAATCCCAATATGATACAGGACGACCGGTATCCATGTAAAAACGGTCTTCGCCAGAGTTGATACTAAGATTGTTTCTAAACTTAGGGTTCAACTGATAACCGGCTTCGGCTTTGATTACCTCAACATCAAAACCATTGCTACCGAGGTTGGCATGAGTAGTCCACCATCCCGGGGTCTTGTTGTTGGCCTGCATCCATTGATTACTTTCCACTTGATAAAGATAGAACGAAGCACTGCCTTCTGTCGGAGCAACACTACCGGTATAAACCGATTGTGCCGACATTGAGAAAGCACTGACAAGTCCCAATCCAAAAATTAAGTTTTTTTGTTTCATAATAAATGAGATTTGGTACTAAATTTAACAATATATAATTTCATAATTCACGTTCTGAACTCGAAGACAATCAATATATTTATCGTTACAAATTTATACTTAATCACCCCAAAGGAATAAAAATGTCTATTCAAAAAACAAAATTATCTCGCCAAGCACAACAAATACAAAGAAAGGAATCACCGACCTACGCACAAAACCAACTTTAGTCTAAGACACTATTGTATTCTGCAAGAATAGAATGTCATATCCAAGACAAATCGGCTTTTCAGACCAGATAAAACTGCGTTCAGCTCCAAAATCTAAGTTTTACAGCATTCGGCTGAACAGAAATTTACCATGATTGAACAAACATTATCTCATATTTATATGCATACAATGTAAATTTGCAAAAATCCTAATGCCAATTTTTTAAAACTCTAAACAACAGATGAAAAAATTAACAAAAATTTTCGGAATATTGGCTATAAGCTCGGCAATGGCCTTGCCATTGTCAGCCCAAAATGCCGAATATTTTGAGCCCTACCGTCAGTCGGATTTACGACTGCCGTCAGTTCCGTTGTTAGTAAACGACCCTTATTTTTCTTTTTGGTCAAACTATGACAATCTAAATGGAGGTCCCACTCGACATTGGAGTGAGCAGAAAAAAGCGATAGAAGGCATCCTTCGGGTTGATGGAAAATCCTACCGGTTTATGGGAATAGGTCAGGAAAATCTATTGATGCCAATTGCTGCTATGACCATAGATGGAGAAATCTGGTCAGGACGAGTCAATCACACCAAACAATCAAACTCCGATTGGGCTAGAAACAACTACGACGACAGTTCTTGGGATTTACAAAATGCAGCTTGGGGCACAGCCAATGAATATCCCAACGTCAGCAACTCATGGACCGATACCAACTCCGACATATATGTCCGCCGTAGAGTAAATCTCACTGCAGAAGATTTGACAAAAGAACTATGGGTAAAGTTTTCCCACGATGATGTATTTGAACTCTACATCAACGGGACTCGCATAGTAAGCACCGGCGAGACATGGTTGCAAGGTGAAGAGCGCAAATTAAATGAAGCACAAAAAAAATTATTGAAAGTCGGAGAAAACATCATAGCCGCCCACTGCCACAACACCACAGGTGGCGCATACATCGATTTTGGGCTTTATGAAAATGTTCAAGAAAATACCGAAACAGTTGAATTAGCCCAACAAACATCAGTAGATGTAATGGCAACAAGTTCATATTATACATTTACTTGCGGCCCTGTCGAGTTAGACATCGTATTTACAGCACCCATGCTAATCGACGACCTCGACCTCATTTCGACACCGATTAATTACATCTCTTACCAAGTTACATCACTCGATGGCAACGCCCATGACGTTCAATTTTATCTCAGCACGACCGCACAACTGACCGTAAACGAGATGAGCCAACCCACATTGACAAGCATAACCACGCAAAATGGCATAAAATATGCCAAAGCCGGCTCGGAAGAACAAAAAATATTGGGACGCTCCGGCGACATGATTTCAATCGACTGGGGTTACCTTTACATCCCTGCCATTAACGGAGAAGTCAGCGTATCATCTCCCATTTCTGCGGAAGCGACCTTTGTATCTACAGGCAAACTGCAACAGAGCAATGAAGGTGAGACTCGCAGCACAAGCCATGCCGGAATGCCGATAATGGCATTTGCCAACGACCTCGGCAACGTAACTTCAGCTAGCGACTTCATGATGATTGGATATGACGAAGTATACGATATTCAATACATGCGCAAGAACTACAAGGCATACTATGCACGTAATGGCAAGACGATATTTCAGGCATTTGAAGAACTTCGCGACAATTACAACGACATAATGGACCGTTGCCGCGCACTCGACAAGATGATTTATGACGATGGTTTGGCTGCCGGCAATGTCAAATATGCCGAACTGCTTTCAGGCTGCTATCGCCACGTAATGGCCGCCCACAAGCTATTTCAAGATGACAAAG